>CAYNCS010000103.1:790-9082 GCA_964395875.1 uncultured Caulobacteraceae bacterium
CATGCGGTCCCGGCGACCAGTGAGAATCTTGTGCGGATAGGCCTGGTGGCCGACGTCGAAGATGATCTTGTCGTCCGGCGTGTTGAAGACGTAGTGAAGGGCGACGGTCAGCTCCACCACGCCCAGTCCCGCGCCCAGATGCCCGCCCGTCACGGAGACGGCGTCGATCGTTTCCGCGCGAAGCTCCTCGGCAACCTGGGGGAGCTTGTCTTCGGAAAGCTGACGCAAATCGGCGGGAAGGGGGATCTGGTCCAGTAGTGGCGTGGATGGCGGCATATGGGCCCCGGAATGGGTCTGAACGTCAGACCCGCCTATTTATGACGAAATCAACTGATTGCGCCAAAGTTTTGGCGCGCGCGCCGAATATAGCAAGATGGCTGCGCGCCTGATCGCCCAAAAGTCGTAGACGCGCCTGTGCGCCGTCTACGCCTAAGAGGGTGACGAAATTGGTTTTTCCCCTGCCGGCGTCTTTTCCGACCGATTTTCCGGCCAGATTTGGGTCGCCGGTGACGTCCATCAGATCGTCCGCGATCTGAAAAGCCAGGCCGAGGTCCTGCGCAAAGCGGTGCAGGGCCTGGTGCGCTTCCTGGCTGGCCCGGCCCATAATGGCGCCCGCCTCAAGGGAAAACGCGATCAACGCGCCGGTTTTCAGGCGCTGCATGCGTGTGGCGGCGAGAAGGGCGTCTTCGCCCGTATCGGAGCCGATCATGTCGATCATCTGACCGCCGACCATGCCGCGTGCGCCCGCCGCTTCGGCGAGACAGCGGATCAGTTCGCAACGGATCTGCGGTTCGGGGTCGGTTTCCGGCGACGCCAGAATTTCGAAAGCCAAAGCCTGCAACGCGTCGCCGGACAAAACGGCGGTCGCTTCGTCGAAGGCCTTGTGCGCGGTGGGGCGGCCGCGGCGCAGATCGTCGTCGTCCATACAGGGCAGATCGTCATGCACCAGCGAATAGGTGTGAATGCATTCCACCGCGACCGCGACGCGCAGGAGCCCCTGTTCGTCGGCGCCGAAGAGCCGGCCGCTTTCCATGACGAAACACGGCCGCATCCGTTTGCCGCCGGCCAGCGCGGAATAGCGCATGGCCGCCATAAGCCGCGCTTCCGGTCCGGCTGCGCGCGGGATCAGGACGTCCAGAGCTGTGGTGACTCGCTCCGCCGTGGACTGGAGCAGCGCTTCGAATCCGGCGCTCATGCCATTCAGTTCGCTTCGAAATGTTGGGCCTTGGGCTTGCCGTCGGGGCCGACGACGATCTGTTCGACCTTCAGTTGCGCGGCCTTCAGCTTGGCTTCGCAATGGGCTTTCAGCGCCGCGCCACGTTCGTAGATGCGGATGGAATCCTCGAGCGGCACGTCGCCGGCTTCCAGCCGCTGCACGATCTTTTCCAGTTCGGCCAGCGCCTCTTCAAAGCTTAGCGCGGCGATGTCGGCGGGGTCGGCCATGACGCTCCAGTTGTCCTCGTTGCGGGTGGGCTTAAGGAAAGCCGGAATGGTTAGCCCCCAAACGCGGGCTTGGCGAGCGAAACCTAAAGCTAATTGCACAGTAATATTAGGCTTTGAGGCCTATCGCCCCCGGTATTCATAGCGCCGGAACGACCAGTAGCCGTCGCCGCCGTCCCGCACGCAGCGCCAGCCCCGGCGCACAAGTTCCGGCCGCATCATGCGGTTGAACCAGCCATGCCCGCACACCATGATGTTTTCGCCGGTTTCGGCGAGACGGATGAGCTTGTCCACGGCGAACGCGGCGCGTTCCTTGGCCTGTTCCCGCGTTTCCATGCCGCGCGAAAAACCGAGCCACCAGAACACCCGGGCGTGCCAGCCCCAGCCCCAGGCGGAAGGGTTCATTTTCACAAAGCGCGGATAACGCGGCGGCGGCAGGGGCGCCTCCGTAAACAGCGGGTCGGCTACGATTTCGCGGCCGGGCGCAGCCGCCGCCGCGGTTTCGCGGGCGCGCCGCAATGGGCTGCTGAGAACGCGGTGTGCGCTTGAGGCGGCCTGCAGAAGCTTTTGCGACGGCCCCTGACCCGGGGCGAGGCCGCTTTCGTCATACGCGCGCCACCAGGCTTCGTAGCCTTCCCAGTCGAGATCGATGTAGCGGGTGAGCGAAGGCCGGCCATGCCGGGCGAGCACGATGCTGCCGGGTTTCTGCCGGGCGCCCTTGGCTGTGGGCTGCAGGTCTGTCGAGGCGGCTGTGGTCTCGGCCGACATGAAGCTTCCAGCGCTTTCGGCGCTGCCCCCAAAACTCGTCCACATGCCTTAAAGAGCGTCGCGTAAGGGTGCAAGGCGAGGCTCTTCAATCGGGAGAGAAGGGGTTGGAAATGTGCGCTGCGAAAGTCTTTGCGCCGCCGCATTTTGGGCGCGATCGGGCGTTGAAGATATCCACATTACACAGAAACCCACTTAAATCGGCGGGGCGTCTATCGATTCGCTGCGTGATCTTTGCCACACTCAAGTCTCATTCGCTGGAGGCGGGAGATGGCGAGGCGGGTTTCAATCGCATTGGGCGTAGCAGCTGCGGTTGGAGGATGTGCAGAATCAAGCGTTGAGACGCGTCCGGTCGCGCAACCTGCGTTGGATCAAGCGGCTAAACTCATCGCCGTGAAGGGCGCGATGTGTGACGTCGGCGACGCCATTCTGCCGCTGAGCGGCGTCTGCGACACCGGCCTTCCGTCGCTTTATTCCGATTTGGACCAGTCGGCGCCGCTCGCCTATGCCAAATGTGTGTGGAAAACTTTTGAGACGCAATTAAGCGCCAAGGAAGCGTTGCGCTTCCGGTTGCAGGATTGCAGCGCCGAGCCTGACATGCCCGTGATCGCGGTCGCGGAAAAGAACCGCACCTTGAGCGTGCAACTCGGCGAGCGCGCCAGTGACCGGCCTTTCCTCAGCACGTACGAGCTGGACGGCGCGGACGCGATCGCGTTTCTGGAAAAGAAGCGCAGGGCGTTGCCTGCGTCGGAGCGCGATCGCTGCATCATCCGGCCTTACCAGGCGACCGATTTCACCGCGCGCAAGGATTGGAAGAACCTTTACGAAATTGCGCCGGACGCAAAGTACATGGCCGAAATCCAGGCGCGCGGCGAACCGGCCAGCGCCTGCGGCTCGGAGGGCTGGACCAATGACGGCGTGCAATTCTGGGAATTGCGCGACGGCGAGGCCTGGTTCTGGGAGATTGGTCAGGAAGCGCCGCTGTACGACCCGCGCAGTTTCACGATCCTGCAAAAGCAGGACGGCGCCGACAATGGCGCCTGGGGCTTTGAAAACATGAAGCCGGTCGGTCTGCCGAATTGATCTGACCTAAAGCATCGTGCGTTTAATGCGATGCTGAGTTTGATCCCGGCCTTGGATCGCAATAAGCGCACGACGCTTTAAGCGTCCAACAGCTTAAGCGTCCAACAGCGCGCCGACATGGGCGGCGGCGCTTTCGCGCAAAGCGTCGAGATCATAACCGCCTTCCAGGCACGAAATAATTCCGCGCGCCCCGCCTGGTTCGCCAGGTTTCACCGACTTGATCAATTCGCGGGTGGCCCAGGCGAAATCCTCCGCCTCCAGATTCAGGCTGGCCAGCGGATCGTCTTTGTGCGCGTCGAAGCCCGCCGAGATGATGAGCAGATCCGGCGCGAAGGCCGTGAGCTTCGGTAAAATTACATTCGAAAACGCCGCGCGCCAATCTTCGACGCTGGCGCCGCCGCGGATCGGCGCATTGACGATGTTTCCCGCGCCGCCACGTTCGGTCGCGGCGCCGGTGCCCGGATAAAACGGGAATTGGTGGATGGAGGCGTAGAAGAGCGACGGATCGCTCCAGAACGAGGCCTGCGTGCCGTTGCCATGGTGCACGTCGAAATCCACGATGGCCGGACGTTTCACATTATACGCCTCGCGCGCATAGAAGGCGGCAATGGCGGCGTTGTTGAACAGGCAAAAGCCCATGGGCGCTTCGGGTTCGGCATGATGGCCGGGCGGGCGCACGGCGCAAAAGGCCGCCTCCGCTTCGTTGTTCATCACGCAATCGATGGCGGCGGTGGCGGCGCCGGCGGCGCGCCAGGCGGCTTCCAGCGAGCCGGCGCTCATATAGGTGTCGGGATCGAGCTGTACGCCGGAGAATGCAGCTTCGCGGCCGGCTTCGGCGATGGCGTCGATGAGTTCTTCGGTGTGCACGAGGCGGATGGCGTCGGCCGTCGCGCGCGGGGCTTCGCGGCGATCGAGGCTGGCGAAGCGCTCCCCGCTCAAGCCCTCCAGAACCGCCTGCAGACGCTCCGGCCGTTCCGGATGCCCCACCGGCGGGCGGTGCTCCAGGCAAGCGGGGTGCGTAAACAATGCGGTGCGCATGGGATTGCTATTGCTGCGGCGGACGAAGCCCTTTGTAGAGGTAAGATGCCAGTCCCGCCATCGGGGCGATCGCCAGGGCGCTGGTGAACCCGTAGGCGAAACCGTAAAGCGCCACGCCCAGGGAGGCGGGCGCTGCGCCGGACTGCGCCTGATCCGGGTTCACGCCCACGGCGAGCGCGACGATGGACTGGATCACCATCATCAGGATCGACAGCGGCGCCATAAGCATCAGGATCGCCCCGAAAATCCGCCAGATATTGCCTTTGGTCCAGGACGCCGTGGACCAGACCTTGACCTTGCCGCTGTCCACGCTCGCCGCCGAGGCGAGACTGAGCCGCAGTGAAATCCACAAGACCAGAACGGCCGCGACCAGGAAAATCAGCGCCACGGGTCCGGCGTGCTTCTGCGCCAGCGATTCCATGAAGGCCTGATCGTTCGCCGCTTGCTGGGGAGTCATGCCCGAGGCTTGCAGGTCGGGCGCCAGGATCGTCGCCAGACCAAACAGCGCCACAAAGGCGATCAGCAGCATCGGCGCCGCGGCCCAGATGGATGCACCCAGATAGGCGCGTTCGTCCGGCCCGAACTTCAGGCCGAGCGGGCCGGGAAATTCATTGCGTAGCGCCAGCCGGTAGAAACTGGCGCCCAGAAGGATCATGAGGATCAACACTGCAGCCGAGCCCAGGAACGCGAGCGCCGAAGCGCCAGGCTCGGCCTGCGCGATCGCCAGTCCGTAGAAGTAAAAACCGTACGCAAGCCCCAGCGCGCCGCACGCGGGGAGGATGCGCCGACAGTTCTCGGTGAAGAATTTCAGGCCCGCCGCGGCGCTTTCCGCGATGGGCACTTTGCCGGAGGGCGTCGCCATTGGAACTCCTGATCGTCCGCGTCGGACCGCCGGATCTGTTTGCCAGACCTGCCGCCCGCGCGCGAGGGACAGGCCGCCACATAGCACAAGCCTTTGACGCTTGGCCGCTGTTTATTGGCGCCGGGTCCTTAGAGACGGATCACATATTCCTTGCGTGTGGTCTCGATCACTTCCCAGGTTCCCTTGAAGCCTGGGCGCAGGATGCCGGAATCGCCCGGGCCGAAGCGGCGGGACTGGCCGTCCTCGCCGGTGACGATTGAGATGCCGGACAGCACCCGAAAATACTCCCATTCGGAATATTCGATGCACCATTTGCCCGGCGTCGACTGCCAGATTCCCGCATAGAGATCGCCGGGTTGAGCTTCGAAGTCCCAGGTGAGAAAGCGCGGATCGCCTGCGATCAACCGGTCCGGCGCGGGCGCGCCTTCCTCGGGCGTTACTGTGTTCAGCGCTTCGGCGGGGATCAGCATCAGGGACATCGCGGTCTCCTTATTTCCAGCGCGCGCAGAGCAGCGCCTCCTTATTGCCGTCGCCGCCTAGGATGGGGCTGCCGGCGGTCGCGGTCACCCGCCAGTTCTGGGTCTCCAGCCATTGCGAGATCATGGCGAGCGCATCCGCCACCGCGCTCTCGTCCTTCACGACGCCGCCTTTGCCGAGGCGTTCCGGCCCCAATTGGAATTGCGGCTTCACCAACGTGATGAGGATGGCGTCCGGCGCGGCCAGAGCCAGCGCCGGGCCGAGCGCCTTTTCAAGACCGATGAAGCTGAGGTCGGCTGTGATGAGGCTGGGCGCGTCGGGAATGAGGTCCGGGGTAAGCTTGCGCGAGTCCGTCTTCTCCAGATTGACCAGACGCGGGTCCGCCGCGATGCGCGGGTGCAATTGCCCGGCGCCGACGTCCACCGCGTAAACGCGCGCCGCGCCGCCTTGCAGCAGCACGTCGCAGAAACCGCCCGTCGAGGCGCCGAGATCCAGACACACGCGGCCTTGCGGCGATACGCCGAAATGCTCCAGCGCAAAGGCCAGCTTCACGCCGCCGCGAGAGACCCAGGGATGCGGCGCCTGCGCCTCCAGCACGCAATCGGGCGCGATGGGCGTCGAGGGATCCTTGATCTGCACGCCGTCGGCGAAGGCGAGGCCGGCCTGAATCGCGGCCTGTGCGCGGGCGCGGCTTTCAAAGAGACCGCGCGCGACCAGCACCTTGTCGGCGCGTTCCCGGCTCATGCGGCGCGCGCCTTCAGGGGGCGGCGGCGTTCGAAATAATAAAACACGCGCTTCGTCATTTCCGCGCAGAACAAATAGGCGATCACGAGCCCTGCGATGGCGCAAAGCCAGGCGAAGGGCAATGGCGTAAACCCGAACAATGCGCCGATGGGCGTCATCGGCAATAAAAATGCGAGCGCCGCGGCGCCCATGGCGCTTGCCGCAAGCACGGGATGCGGCCGCGACAGCCACGGAACCTTGGAGGTGCGGATGATGAAGATCACCAGCGTTTGCGTCGCGAGGCTTTCGGTGAACCACGCCGTCCGGAATTGCGCGGCGTCGGCGTTGAAAACGAACATCAACAGCCCAAAGGTCAGGAAGTCGAACACCGAACTGATGGAGCCCATGAACAGCATGAAGCGCGTGATGTGGCCCATGTCCCAGGTGCGCGGCAGAGCAAGGTCTTCGTCGTCCACCTCATCCAGTGGGATCGCGGTTTCGGAGACGTCGTAGATCAGATTGTTGAGCAGGATTTGGATCGCCGTCATCGGCAGGAAAGGCAGAAACAGCGCGGCCCCGGCCATCGACAGCATGTTCCCGAAATTCGAGCTCACGCCCATTTTCAGGTATTTCATGATGTTGCCGAAAGTGCGCCGGCCTTCGCGCACGCCTTGCGCCAGAATGCCGAGGCTCGATTCCAGAAGGATGATGTCGGCGGCTTCGCGCGCCACGTCCACGGCGCCGTCTACGGACAGGCCGACGTCGGCGTCGTGCAGGCTGGGCGCGTCGTTCACGCCGTCGCCCATATAGCCGACAACCGCACCGCGCCGGCGCAGCGCCAGGATCACGCGGTTTTTCTGCACTGGCGTCATACGGCAGAATACGTTCGCCGTGTCGACCGCCGCCGCGAGGCCGGAATCGTTCAGGCGGTCGACGTCCTTGCCTTCGAGGACGTTGGTCACCGGAAAGCCGATTTCCTCGCAGACCCGGCGCGTCACGGGGGCGCTGTCGCCGGTAATGACTTTTAGGTCGACGCCAAGGCCGCGCAATTCCGCGATGGCGGGGCCGGCCGATAGTTTGGGTGGATCGACGAAGGTGACGAAGCCCAGGAAGACAAGTTCGGCCTCATCCTTCGCCTCGCATGAGGTCATGTCCCGCGGCGCGGATTTCCAGGCCACGGCCAGCGCGCGTTCGCCATTGGCGCCCAGCGCCGCGACGCGCGCCTGCGCGGCGGCGCGGTCTTCGGCGGTGAGGCGCCGCAGCGTTTCGCCGGGCGCGCCGATATGGGCGCAGGCGGCGAGGGTCTCGTCCGGCGCGCCCTTCGTCATCAGAAAACGCGCGCCGTCATGCTCCGCCAGTATGGATGCGCGGCGGCGTTCGAAATCGAACGGGGCTTCGTCGATATTCGTCCAGTCCGTGGGCGCCGGGCGGGCGCTGCGTAGCGCGTCGTCCATAGGGCTGTTGAGGCCGCGGGCGAAACTGGCGTTGACGTGCGCGAATTCCAGAGCGCGCGGGCAGTCGGCGCCGGCGATATCCACCGCGCGTGAAAACTCGATGCGCGCTTCGGTGAGCGTGCCGGTCTTGTCGGTGCACAGCACGTTCATCGCGCCCAGATCGTGAATGGCGGCGAGGCGCTTGACGATGACGCGGCCGGAGGCGAGGCGCACCGCGCCGCGCGACAGCGTCACGGCCACGATCATCGGCAGCAATTCAGGCGTCAGGCCGACCGTCAGCGCCAAAGCGAACATCAGGGCTTCGAGGAACGGCCGTCCCAGAACCACATTGACGATCAGCACGAATATCCCGAGCAGGGACGTCATGCGCACCACAAGGAATCCGAATTTCTGCACGCCGCGATCGAGCGCGCTGGCGGGCCCCGGCGCGGTGAGGCGCCCGGCGAGGCG
>CAYNCS010000103.1:9182-11127 GCA_964395875.1 uncultured Caulobacteraceae bacterium
AGCAGAACCACGTCGCCGGGGACGACGTCGGCGGCGGGGATCGTCGTTTCCTTGCCGTCGCGCAGCGTCTCTTCCTTCAGTGCGGCTTCGGCCTTGAGGAGTTGCGCGGCGTGGTCGGCGCGGTGCTCCTGTATGGCGTCCAGAGCGACGCCCAGTACGACCATGACGAGAATGATGGTCAGGCTGACGTGATCGCCCGCGATGGCGGAAAGCAAGCCCGCGCCGATCAACAGCAACGCGAGCGGCTCGCGCAGCCGCGTCAGGATCAGCCCCAGCAGCGAAAGGCTTTTTTGCGCCGCGATCGCATTGGGCCCGTATTCGCCGAGGCGCTGGCGCGCTTCCTCGCTGGTGAGTCCGGTCGCGCGCGACTTCAGGCTTTGCAGGGCCGCATCTCGCGACTGAGTCCAGAACGGAATGTTCGCCGTCTGACCGGTGCGCGCACGGGAAGGTTTGTTCATGAACGCGACGCCTATAGCCTCATGGGCGCTGCGGCTCCGGAATTTTACCGCCGGACGGAATCATACAGCGACTTGCCGATGTCGTACGATTGGCGCACGGCGTTGGGCGCCGGGCAAACAAACACGCTCAGATACCATGGCGTCGCCAGCGGCGATTGTCTGATCGCAAAACTCCCCGCGTTCGTCTTCGCCAGAAACGCCGCCAAGGCGTTTCCTTGATCGGTTTCGGAGACTTCGGCCCGGATTTCGTTGCCGGTGAGATTGTCGCCGGATTTGGAATAGGCGTCGTCGGAGAGTGCGCGCAGGCGAATGCGGCCCAGAATGAATCCCGGGGCGAGGTCCTTGCCCAGGCGGGCTTGCTCGACCAGTTTGTTGGCGACGAGTTCGGCGTTGTCGAAATTGGAATCGGCGCCGTCGCAATAAAACACGTCGATGTCCCAGCCGCGGGACGAGCCGGTGTTCAAGGTCAGCGGCGCGTTCGACTGAACCGGCAGAGGCGTTCCGGCCGGCGCCGCGCCGCCGGTTGCAGGCGCTTCCGCGGCGGGCGCGTTCAGCGCGACGGGGCTAGGGCGGACCAATTGCTTTTTCAGTTTGGCGAGCGTTGTGATTCTGGCCGCCAGCTTAGCTTTGATGTCCTCGTCGCGGTGATCGAACATCGCGAAGGGCGATCCCTTCTGGCTCGCCAGGACCGCTTCCAGATCGGCCTTTAAGTCGGCGACGGCGCGTTCCGATTCTTCGATCTGGCAGGTGATGGGCGCGCCGCCGTCCGGATCGGCGTTGCGGGATTCCTCCTTCAGTTGATTGATGGAGGCCTGCAGCGTCTTGGCTTTCGGTCCTTCAAAGACCGCGGACACGTAATCGGCGTTGACTAGCAGGTTCGCCAGCTTTGCGCGCGTATTGGTGCAGGGCGGCTCGTTCAAGACGAGGGCGACGGCGAGGTCAGGCTTGCCGGCGGCCAGATTGGCGCTGACCTTGTCCTGCAGGTTCAGGAAATATTCCTTCGAGAACTTTTCGCGTTCGAACGCCTGGCGATCCTGCTCCAGGCGGCGCTTGTTTTCCTCGATCGTGTTTTGCGCGCGGTCGGCGTTGTAGGAGGTGAAGGCGGTGAACAGGGTCGCCAGCACGCCGATCAAGGCGGCCAGCGAGGTGGTTTTCAGAAAGGAGAACCAGTCGGATAATTTCTTCTTTGCGGCCGGCTTTTCGGCTTCCGGTTCGGCCAGCGCCTGTTCCATTTTGCTCCCCCAAGTCACCCCGCCCACCATTTACCATGACCGCCGCGGGGGATCACGACGGTTTCGTGATTTCGCATGCGCAGCGATAAGGCCTTCGGCGCCCCTTGCCCCCCGGGGCTTCCTTTTCTAGAAGCGGCGGATTCCCGAAGAATCGCGACGCAGATTTAAGAAGGCGGCGGAGCCGACATGCCTAAACGCACGGATATATCCTCGATCCTCATCATCGGGGCGGGGCCGATCGTCATCGGTCAGGCG
>CAYNCS010000103.1:11137-11367 GCA_964395875.1 uncultured Caulobacteraceae bacterium
GCGTGCGAGTTCGATTATTCCGGCGTTCAGGCCTGTAAGGCACTGAAACAAGAGGGTTATCGGATCATTCTGGTGAACTCCAACCCGGCCACGATCATGACCGATCCGGGCCTGGCGGACGCCACCTACGTCGAGCCGATCACCCCGGAAATCGTCGCCAAGATCATCGAAAAGGAGCGCCCGGACGCCCTGCTGCCGACCATGGGCGGGCAGACGGCGCTGAACTGCGC
>CAYNCS010000104.1:0-11013 GCA_964395875.1 uncultured Caulobacteraceae bacterium
TTCGGGGCCATTGACGGCGCCAGCAAGTTCGTGCGCGGCGACGCCATCGCCGGACTGCTCATCACGGCCATCAACATTATCGGCGGCATCGCCATCGGCGTGCTGCAGCAGGGCATTTCACTGGCGGAGGCGGGCTCCTCCTACACCCAGCTGACCATCGGCGACGGTCTGGTGACGCAGATTCCGGCGTTGGTCATCTCCATCGCCGCCGGTCTGCTGGTGTCCAAAGCGGGCGTCGACGGCGCCGCGGACAAGGCGTTGGCCGATCAGTTCCTGCGGCAGCCGCAAGGTCTGGCGCTGGCCGGCATGACGGCGGCGGTCACGGGCATGCTGCCGGGCATGCCGATCATTCCCTTCGCGCTCATCGCCGCCGCGTGCGGGTTCGGCGCGTGGAATCTGGCCAAACGCGACGCCCATAAGAAACACGCCGAAGAGCAAGCGGCGCAGGTTGCCCCATCCGAAGTCGCCGAGGAGCCCATCCAAACCGCCCTGGCGCTGGACGAGCTCAAGATCGAATTGGGCTTTGGGCTCCTGCCGCTGATCAACGACGTCGACGGGCGCAAGCTCACCGACCAGATCAAGGCGTTGCGCCGTCAATTGGCCGGCGATCTGGGCGTCGTGATCCCGAGCGTGCGCATTCTCGACAATCTGCAACTGGTCGCCGAGGAATATTGCATCCGGGTGAAGGAGATGGAGGCCGGCCGCGGCCGCCTGAAGCTGCACCATCTTCTGGTGATGGACCCGACGGGACAGGTCGCGCTGCCGGGCGAGCAGGTGAAGGAGCCGGTGTTCGGTCTGCCCGCTTTGTGGATCGATCAGGGGCTGCGCGAGGAAGCAGTTTTCCGCAATTGCACGGTGGTGGACCCGGCGACGGTTCTGACCACGCACCTCACCGAAATCCTGAAAGAACACGTGCCGGATCTGCTGACCTTCGCGTCTGTGCAAAAGCTCATCAAGGATCTGCCGAAAGAGCACCAGAAGCTGGTCGAGGACATCGTGCCGGGCCAGATCAGCCATTCGGGCATTCAGCGCGTGCTGCAGACCCTGCTGCGCGAGCAGGTCTCGATTCGCGATCTGCCGACTATCCTGGAAGGCATCGCGGAAGCCGTCGGCGCGACGTCCGACATCGTGCAAATCACCGAGCATGTGCGCACCCGCCTGGCGCGCCAGATCTGTCACGCCAATCGCTCGGCGGACGGTTCGCTGCCCGTAATCACGTTATCCCCAGTTTGGGAGGAGGCGTTCGCGGAGGCCCTGGTGGGCGATCGCGAGAAAGTCTTGGCGCTGCCGCCTTCCAAATTGCATGAATTCGTCGGCGGCATCCGCCAAGCGTACGACAACGCCGCGGCGGCGGGTGAAACGCCAGCCCTTCTCACCAGCGGGGGAATCCGCCCATATGTGCGCTCTTTGATTGAGCGATTCCGTCCGCAGACCGTGGTGATGAGCCAGAGCGAGATTCATCCCAAGGTCCGGTTGAAGTCGTACGGCAGCATTTAAGGCGTTTAATTCATGCGCATCCGCACCTTCACCGCAGCGAGCATGAGCGAGGCGATGGCCCTCGTGCGCCGCGAGATGGGGGTGGATGCGATCATCATTTCGACGCGCAGCAATCCGCGCGGCAATGTAGAGGTGCGTGCGGCGATCGAGGACGCGACGCCTTCGGTCAAGGCCGAGGAGGCCGCGCGCGCCCGGCGGCACAACGACGCCGCGCGCTTTGAGGCCTTCGACTATCTGCATCAATTGACCTGGCATGGCGCGCCGGACTGGTTCGCCCGCGGCGTGGCGCAGGCCGCCGAAGCGCTGGACGATCTGGAGCCCGCGCCGGCTCTGGCTGCGGCGATGGATGCGCGCCTGGGGTTTTCGCCGCTGCCGATCGCGTCGGAGACGGCGATCCTCATGGCGGGCGGTTCCGGCGCCGGCAAATCGGCGGCCCTGGCCAAGCTGGCGGCTCGGGCGGCCACAGGTGGAGCGCCGGTGGCGATCATCGCCATGGAAGGCGCCAACAAAGCCTCAAGCGCGGCGGCGGCCGTCTTCGCCGAATCCGCA
This sequence comes from uncultured Caulobacteraceae bacterium, assembly GCA_964395875.1. Lineage (GTDB taxonomy): Bacteria > Pseudomonadota > Alphaproteobacteria > Caulobacterales > Aquidulcibacteraceae > JBEVJO01. The sequence continues at coordinate 2,047 of CAYNCS010000104.1, forward strand.
GGCGCCGAATTCGCCGTCGCGGAAGATCTGCAGCAATTGTCCGGCCTGTCGGCGCGCGCCCGCGCGGCGGGGCGGGTGATCTTTATCGATATGCCGGGCGTCAATCCCTTCGATCCGCAGGATGCGCTGCTGGCGCGGCGCTGCGCCTCGGCGGCGTGGGCGGAAATGGTGGCGGTGCTGCCCGCCGATCAGCATCCGCAGGAACTGGAAGACTCGGCGCACGTGTTCGCCAGCCTGGGCGCCAAGCGCGCCATCATCACGCGGCTCGACGTCGCGCGCCGCCGTGCAGGCGCTATTGCGGCGGCGGGCATCGCCGGCCTGAAGCTCGCGCATCTGTCCATGGGCTGGCAGATTTCGGGCGGTCTTGCGCCCGCGACGGCGTCCCGCATCGCCCGCATGATCATGGATGTGCGGGCGGAGGAATCGCGCGGCAATGCGGCGTCGCGCGCGGCGGACGCCGCATGAAGGGCAAAAGTCTCTTGCGTGTGGTTTCGGGCGCCGAACAGGCGCCGGTCGTGGCGGTCGCTTCCGGCAAAGGCGGCGTCGGCAAGACCTGGTTCTCGATCACGCTGGCGCATGCACTCGCGCTGCAAGGCGAGAAATGCGCTTTGCTCGACGGCGATCTGGGATGCGCCAATCTCGACGTGCAATTGGGGATACAGCCCAGGCTCGATCTGGCCTCTGTGATATCGGGGCGTGCGAGCCTTGCGGAATCGGTTACGCCCGTGTTCGGCGGCGCCGGCGCCAACGGCGGCTTCGACGTTTTTGCGGGGCGCTCCGGCTCCGGTTCGCTGGCCGATCTGTCCGCGAACGCCACGGGCGAACTGGCCGTGGCGGCGGTGTCGCTGGGGTTGATCTATGATCGCGTGATTTTCGATCTCGCCGCCGGCGTACACGCCAACCTGATGCGCCTGGCGGCCGCGGCGGACAAGCAGATCGTCATCGTGAACGATGAGCCCACCTCGCTCACCGACGCCTACGCTTTCATCAAGGTGCTGCGCCAGCGCGCGCCCGACCGCGAGCCGCTGATCGTGGTGAATGCGGCGGAATCTCCCGACGAGAGCAATCACACCTATCGGGCGCTGGCCGAGGCTTGTCATCGGTTTCTGGATTTCCGGCCGGCGCTGCTGGGCGTGGTGCCGCGCGATCCGCGCGTGCGCGACGCCATCCGGGCGCAGGCGCCGCTTCTGCAGCGCTCGCCGCAATCCTACGCCGCTCTCGCTATGGTGCGCGTCGCCGAGGAATTGCGCCGGCGCATGGCGCTTCCGGCCAAGGCGCCGCAGGCGCGCGCCGCGCGTTAACCGCAGTTTTCGGCCTCGTTCTGGCCCGCCGCGTGCAAGATAGGCGGCTAGAGGAATGCTATGATGATTAACGCCACCGATACGCCGATCCTGGCCGTCACTCTTTTCGCGCTCTGGACCGCCGTGCTGGCGATTGGTGTCCCGCTTTGGCGCATCATTCTGGTTTCCAGCGGCCTGTATCGGACCAGCGACTTCACGCCCGGCGACGCCCATGGCTCGCCAACTTACTGGCGTCTGAATCGCGCGCACGTGAACGCCGCCGAGAATCTGGCGGTGTTCGCCACGTTGGCCATCGGCGGCATCGCCAGCGGCGTTTCGGACGTGTTGTTCGGACAGTTGTGCATCGCCGTTTTGATCGCGCGGATTGCGCAGTCGGTGATCCACATCGCCTCTGGCGCCAGTGCGGCGATCATGATGCGTTTCGTCGCCTTCGCAGTGCAGATCGGCTGTTATTTCGGCATGGGGATTTTGATCCTCTCGCACTACGCCGCGTAACTCATTCCATTGGACAGATTTCGTCGTCGGGGCCCGCGGTTTCGCGCGCCTTGTCGCAAAGCGCGCTCCAGACCGGCATGATCGCGCCCGTGGCCGCATCTATGCGCTGGGCCAGCTCGTTCCAGTCCGGCGTCGCGGCATCTGCACGCAGCGCCCAGTCCGGCGCGAAGTCCTTCCGGCACAAAGCGGGGTCGAGTTTACCCTCGGTGCAGGCGCGCGCCTTCAGCGTTGCGAACTGATAGATGGCGGCGCGTAGATCGTTGGCGACGCGGGCGCGAATCGCCGGATCGGTTTCGCCGTCAGGTGTGGCCGCCGCCTCTCCCAGAAGGCTTTGCCCCTGATTGGTCATTACGCCCAGCCGGCCGGCCTGAATTTCCAGTGCGAACGTATCCTCGCGCTCTTTCGCCGAGGCGCACGCGGCCAGAGCCGCAAAGGGCGCTATTCCTACGCCAGCTAACCGCCAATCACCCATGTCCCACCGTTTGTGATCTCACACCGACTTAAAAGCTGGCGATTGCGGCGGCGAAAAGGCCTTTGTCGCCAATTGCTGAGGCCATTCAGGCATCTTCTTGGCATTGCCCGTTGACGAACGGCTCCGAACCTTGAAAGGCTGCGTGAAGCTTTTTCGGGGGAAAAGGTAGATGGCGGAGAATGCAGGTATGGGGCAGGGCTCTGGCGCGTCCGGGATCGGGCGCTTGTTTCTGCGGAAGTCCGTCGCGCAGATGCACGAGGAGCACGCGCAGAGCGAGCTGAAACGTTCGCTGGGTGCGCTGAATCTGATCCTCCTGGGCATCGGTTGCATCATCGGCACCGGTATTTTCGTGCTCACCGGCCGCGCCGCCGCCAATTTCGCCGGCCCGGGCATCGTGATCTCTTTCGTCATCACCGGGCTTTTGTGCGCGTTCGTCGCCTTGTGCTACGCGGAACTTGCCTCCGCTATTCCAGTCTCCGGCTCCGCTTATTCCTATTCCTACGCCAGCATGGGCGAACTGGTGGCCTGGATCATGGGCCTGTTGCTGGTTCTGGAATATGGTCTGGCGGCCTCGACTGTCGCGGTGGGCTGGTCTGGCTATCTCGTCAGTCTGCTGCACAATTGGAACATCGATATTCCGCCGCCGCTGACGGCGGCGCCAGGCGTCGAGGTGAAGGACGCGGCGGGCGCCGTCATCGCGCATGGACTGGTGAATCTGCCGGCCCTCCTGGGCATCGGCGCCGTCACCATATTGCTGGTGGTGGGCATTTCGGAATCGACCACGATGAACAATATCGTGGTTGCGATTAAACTGGCGGTCGTGATCGCCTTCATCGCGATCGGGGCGTTCTTCGTGAAGCCGGAGCTCTGGTCGCCCTTGGTGCCGGCGCAGGTTCCGGCGCCGCCTCCGGGGTCGGACATGAGCCTTTTCGGCCAGCTGTGGCGCGCCATGGGCGACGTGCTGACCGGGCAGAACGACGTCAAATACGGCATTGGCGGCCTGATCGCCGGCGCCGCGACGATCTTCTTTGCCTATATCGGCTTTGAAGCTGTTTCGACCGCCGGCGCGGAATCGAAAAATCCAGCCAAGGACATGCCGATCGGCATCCTTGGCTCTCTTTTTATCTGCACGGCGCTTTACATCGCCACCGCCGCCGTTCTGGTCGGCATCGTGCCGTATAATTTGCTGGACAATCCGGCGCCGATTGCACTCGCGGTGAACCAGATCGGCCTGCCGTGGTTTGCGATCCTGGTGAAGATCGGCGCGATCTGCGGCCTGTCCTCGGTGATGCTGGTGCTGCTTTATGGGCAGACGCGCATCTTCTACACGATGGCGCGCGACGGGTTGCTGCCGGGCGTTTTCGCCACGGTGCATGCAAAGTTCAAGACGCCCTGGATCAACACCATTGCGGTCGGAATCGTCACGGCGGCGTTCGCCGGGTTTATGTCGCTCGACGCGCTGGCGAACCTGACGAATGTCGGCTCGCTGCTGGCGTTCGCGATCGTGTGCTTCACGGTGCTGTATCTGCGCTACAAGCATCCGGACCTGGAGCGGCCGTTCAGGACGCCGCTTTTCCCATTTGTGCCGATCCTGGGCGCATTGATGTGCCTGTTCCTGCTGATGTCGCTGATGGCGCATGTGCCCACGCGCAATTTCTTCGGGCTCTATCTGATCGGCGGTCTGGTGCTGTACTTCCTGTACGGCATCCGGAAGTCGAAGCTTGGACAGGGCATCATCGTCACCGGCGCCGAGCCCAATCCCGATCTTGTCGACCGGCGCTAGAGCAGCGTTACTTCTTGCGCGCGGGCGGCTTCCTCACGGCGGCCGCGTGTTTTGAAGGCTGTGCCGGGGGCGCCGGCGCGTCCTTCGACTGGACCAGCAGGAGAGGGTCTTCACAGGCGCGCCACATGAGCCACGCCGCCAGCGTACGATAAGGCCGCCATTGATCGCCCAGGGCGGCCAGCTCCTTCACGCTAGGCATGCCGATTCCAAAAGCCAGGCCATATCCCTTGCGCACGCCAAGATCGTCCACGGGCCAGACGTCCGGGCGGCCAAGATTGAAGATCAGGAACATCTCCACCGACCAGCGACCGATGCCGCGCACGGTGACCAGGCGTTCGATGATTTCTTCGTCGGGCAAGTGATCGATCTCGCCGGATTTGGGGATCGTGCCGTCCAGTGCCTTGCGGGCGATGTCCTGCACGGCGAGCATCTTGTTGGCGGATAGTCCGGCGCCGCGCAGTTTTTCCGGCTCGATTTCGAGGATCTGCTGTGGCGTCGGGTGCGGGGCCGGAAACAGCGCCAGCACGCGGCCATGGATCGTCGCCGCCGCCTTGCCGGAGAGCTGTTGATACACCACCGACCGCACAAGTGCGTGATAGGGCTCCGCGCCGGGCTTGGGCGCGATCGGGCACGGGCCGTGCCGCTTCAGCAAATCCCGCAGAACGGGTTCGCGGCGAGACAGCGCGCGTGCGCCGAGTGGATCGGCGGCGCTCATACGAATGTGAGATCCCTGAAGTGGACGGGCAGGACGGCGGCGAGGATCAGATAGCCCAGCACCAGCAGAAGCCCCGCCGTGCGGTTCGATTTGAAGAGTCGCAGCGCCAGAGCGGGATCGTCGCGCTTGAGCGCTTTCAACTGCCAGTAAAGATGCGCGCCGAATGGAATGGCCGCCAAAGCCGCCCACGGCGCATGTGTTTTCAGCACGGGCGCCAAAGCGGCGAGGATCACTGCACCCGCGTAGAAATAGGCGACGCCCTTCTTTACATCGGCGCCAAGGCGCCGGGCGGTCGAGCGGACGCCGACAATGGCGTCGTCCTCGATGTCCTGCAGCGCGTAGATCGTGTCGTAGCCGATGATCCACAGGATCGCCGCGCCATAAAGGCAGAACGTCCAGAGATCGAGGCGCCATTCCGCGGCGGGGCCGGCCACCAGGGCGCCGAACCCGAATGCGAGGCCGAGGAACACCTGTGGCCACCAGGTGATCCGTTTCATGAACGGATAGATCGCCACCAGCGGAATCGAAAACAGCGCCACGATCTGCGCCGGCCTGGGCAGCGCCAGAAGCACCAGCAGCCCGATGAAACAAAGCCCAAGCGTGAAGCGCCACGCCGCGCCGACGCTGATTTGCCCGGACGCCACCGGCCGGCCGGCCGTGCGGGTGATCTGCCTGTCCAGATCACGGTCCACGATGTCGTTATAGGCGCAGCCGGCGCCGCGCATCGCGAAAGACCCGATCATGAATAGCAGGAACAGAAGCAGCTCTTCGCGGCCATACCCCATACCGGCGCGCCCCAGCGTCAGACTTTGCCAGCAAGGCAAGGCGAGAAGCCACGCGCCGATCGGGCGGTCAAACCGGCCCAGACGCAGATACGGTTTCGCCCAGGCTGGCGCTGCGGCGTCCACCCAATTGTCCGGCCTCGCGTCTGGTAAGGGAGAAACCTGCATCGCGATCTATGGTCCGATGTATCCGTTCCGGGTGTATTGCGCGATCTAACCGGAATCGCCAAGGGCGACGCCGCTGGATCGAACGGGTTCGGCCGCCGTGGCGATAATGCAAACGCCTGAGGCGTTTTGATCGGCGATGATCGGGGCCAAGCTGAACTGCACATCGTGTTCGGTAAAATCGCGCCCCAGAATGCGCGCGGTGACTGCGGACGGCACATGATCGCCGACGACGTCCTCGATCGCCTCCATCACGCGGCGCCGGTCCTCCGGCGCGCAGATGTCGCTGATCCGCGTGTTGGAGAGCGTCTCGGCGTCGAAGCCCGACCACGCCTGTGTGGTCTCGTCGCTATAGGTGAATCGTCCTTTGGGATCGGTTTTCAGGTGCGCGATGTAGGGATGACGCGCAATGGCGTTCTTGAGGCTGTCCGCTTCGGTGACCATCAGGCGCAGCGCCGCGAGCTCGGTATGGTTGCTTTGCAGAATGACCACGCCGCGAGGATGCGGATAGATGCGGGACACGAGGTGAGCGCCGGAGAACACGAGGCTCACAAATTCGGCCGTCTCCGGCTGCCGGGTCATCAGCACGCGCTTCAGCTTTTGAGTCATCAGGTTCACCCGATGCGGCGGAACGAGGTCGTGAAAGTTCCGGCCTACAAGCTGTTCGCGATTGACGCCCCAGAGGGCTTCCAGGCGCGCATTCACCTGCAGAACGGTCAAAGCCGGATCCAGCAGCATGTAGGCGTCGGACATGTTTTCGAGGAGGGCGGAAAACTCGACCGCAGTCTCGTCGATCGTCGAAAGCGGCTGCGCTGTGGGCGCGGAGCCGGACGCCGTGCGTTCCCTGCTTTTTTCACCGTATTGTTCAATCGATTGCAGGACCAGCCGGTCCCGGCGGTGGTGCGTGATGAACACGGGTCCGCTGAGCGCTTTTTCCTGCCAATAGCCGAAATTTCTGACGAGATCGGCCGAGCTCACGGTTATCTTTTCTGACATTCCGTCCGCTTTCACCTCAACATCTACGCAAATTACATATATTCTCTGCAACCATGTGATTGATTTATGTTACGCTGGTTGTCATTTTTGTTTGCGCACAACTTAAGAGTATGCGTATTTTGCGTATATTCCACAATATACACGTAAAGAAAGGTATTACTACCTCTTTATTAAATTGAGAATCGTCAGAGGCACGGATTTCCGCTGGCATTTTAAGGGAGACGCTCGTGAACGAGTTTGCTCATATCGCGGATGACCTGACGACGCTGGAAATGCGGGTTGAGAGGATGCTCAGCCGTTAGCACGCCAAGGCTCTGAAAGCCGCGTTGCAGCGTGCGTTTGTGGAGGCTTGCAAGGCGAGCCGCGCTCAACGTCTTGAAGAGGAAGGCCAGATTCCAGAGGGTTCGGACGGAAGCGGACAAGACCGCCGCAAGTTAGCGGCCCGTCGGCCGCGTTTCCGCAAGAAGCAGTCTGGGGAAACGCGCTCAGCCGAGATGAGAGCGTAACATCCAGGCAGCCTTTTCGCTGGCGGCAATGCGCTGAACCATCAGGTCCTCGCTGGCGTCATCACCCGCGTCGGCGGCCGCCTTCAGCGTTGCGCGGCAGGTTTTGACTAACGCCTCGTTGCCCTGGGCCAGGTTCGCCAGCATCTGATCGTCCCCGAGGGCGGCGTCATTGTCGTCTTTGATCTTAGCTATGCTGGCCAGATGGCTGTGAGTCGGCGCCATGGCGCCCAGCGAGCGGATGCGCTCGGCGATCAAATCCACGGCCGCCCACAGTTCGTTATATTGGGTCTCGAACAGCGTGTGGAGCTGGGCGAAGCGCGGGCCCGTGACATTCCAGTGATAATGGTGCGTCTTCTGGTAAAGCGCGTAGGTGTCCGCCAGAGCTTGCGACAGCGCGTCCGCCACCGCTTTCCGATCCGTATCGCCGATGCCGATATCCGGTTTCATGTGGCCCTCCAGCCTAAACGCCGCGCGGATCGCGGCGTTTATTATTTAGAATCGTTCTAAATGACTGCAAGGGTGGAAACGCCGCAAGAATGCGGCGGTTCCGGTCTCAGGTCAGGCTTGCGCAGAAACGCTGGATTCGGCTGCAGGCGTCCTCAAGGGCTGACGTCGCCGTGGCGTAGGAAATGCGGAAACAGGGCGAGGAGCCAAACGCCGCGCCATGCACCGCCGCTACGCCTTCGGCCGCCAGCAATTGCTTCACGAAGGTCTCGTCGTCCAAGATCTTCACGCCGTTGGGCGTCGTCTTGCCGATCGCGCCTGCGCAGGACGGATAGACGTAGAACGCGCCTTCCGGCGTCGCGCATTTCAGGCCCGTCGCTTGGTTCAGCATGCTGACCACAAGATCGCGCCGCTGTTTGAAGACCTCGTTGTTCCTGGCGATGAAGTCTTGCGGACCGTTGAGCGCCTCGACCGCCGCCCATTGCGCGATGGAGGACGGGTTGGAGGTCGATTGGCTTTGCAGCGTCGCCATCGCCTTGATCAGCGCTTCCGGTCCGGCGCCGTAGCCGATACGCCAGCCCGTCATGCAATAGGACTTGGAGACGCCGTTCATCGTCAGCGTACGGTCGTAAAGCTGCGGCTCGATTTGCGCCATGGTGGCGAACTCGAAGCCGTCATAGACGAGGTGTTCGTAGATGTCGTCCGACAGAATCCACACATGCGGGTGCTTCACCAGCACGTCGGCCAGCGCCTTCAATTCCGCGCGCGAATAGGCCGCGCCCGTCGGGTTCGACGGCGAGTTGAAGATCAGCCATTTGGTTCTGGGCGTGATGGCGCGCTCAAGATCGGCCGGGGTCAGCTTGAAATTGTCTTCCATGCGCGCCTCCACGACGACGGGCGTCGCGTCGCACAGAAGCACGATGTCCAGATAGCTTACCCAATACGGCGCCGGGACGATCACTTCGTCGCCCTTGTTCAGCGTGGCCAGAAGTGCGTTGAACAGCACCTGTTTGCCGCCGGTCGAGACGCAGATCTGGCTCGGCTTGTAGTCCAGGCCGTTCTCGCGCTTGAACTTGGCGGCGACGGCTGCCTTCAGTTCCGCGATGCCGTCCACTGGCGTGTACTTGCTCTCACCGCGGCGGATGGCGGCGATGGCCGCTTCCTTGATGTTGTCGGGGGTGTCGAAGTCCGGTTCGCCGGCCGCCAAGCCGATAATGTCCCGTCCTTCGGCTTTCAGCTTTTTGGACAGATCGTTCATGGCGATCGTGGGGGACGGCTTGATTCGCCGCAGCGCGTCGGCGAGGCGCA
>CAYNCS010000105.1:0-11003 GCA_964395875.1 uncultured Caulobacteraceae bacterium
GGTATGTCGTGGCGTATTCCGATGAACTCGCCGTGGGCGAAGTGAAGCCGGTTCGTTATTTCGGCAAGGAATTCGCGCTCTGGCGCGGCGAGGACGGCAAGCCGCGTTTGGTGGAAGCCTATTGCCGCCATATGGGTGCGCATATGGGCCATGGCGGCAAGGTGCATGGCAATCTTCTGGAATGTCCGTTCCACGCCTGGCGTTACGACGCCGAAGGCGCTGTGAAAGAGGTGCCGTATTCCGAACTCGTGCCGATGAATGTCCGGGAACCGTGCGGCGGCGTGCCCACCGGTGAAGTGAACGGCTTCATCTGGATGTGGTACCATCCCTCCGGCGAAGCCCCGAAATGGGAACTTGAAGTGTTCCCAGAAGTCGGCGATCCGGCATGGACGCCGTATGACCGCTATGATTGGTACGTGCATTGCCCGCTGCAGCTGATCGCGGAAAACGCGGCGGACACGGCGCACTTCAAATATGTGCACGGCACGGCGACCTATCCAGACGCCAAGCTCACCTTCAACGGGCATCTGCGCTCGGGCCTTGTGCACGCCAAAATGGGCACGCCCAAGGGTGAAGTGGACGGCGAGATCGCAAACTATTCTTATGGACCCGGTCAGGCGTCCACGCGCTTTCGCGGAATCTCGGAGACCTTGCTGGTGGCGGGGCTGACGCCCGTCGATCACGATCTGGTGCGCGTCCGGTTCGCGTTTACACAACCGAAGGAGCAGGCGAGCGGCGCCGGCGCCGGCCTCGCGCGGGCGTTGATCCGCGACATAGTCAAGCAATTCGACCAGGACAAGGTTGTTTGGGACCGGCAACGTTTCGTGGCGCAACCGATTCTCGCCCATGGCGACGGACCGATCGGCGCTTTCCGCCGCTGGTATTATCAATTCTATGCGGAATGGCCCAACGGCGACGTGCCGGCTTGATCGATCCGGCGCTTTCGGCGTTTAAACCTCGCCGAAAGCGCCGTTCGTTCTAATTGGCGCCCAAATCGCCTTTGCTTGCCCGAAAATGCTCTAGGCGCGCGCATTAGCGACGCTAGTCTCTCAAGTCAAACGCGCCGCAGCGAACGGCGTTGATAAGGGAGAAGACATGGCCGGCGTCCCGAAATCCGCAGACGACATCACCGCCGCTGACGTGTTGTCTGGCAAGGACGTGTCCGGCAAATCGGTCATCGTCACCGGCGCCTCTTCCGGCGTGGGGATCGGCATTGCGCGCGCCTTCGCCAAGGCCGGGGCTGACGTTACGCTCCCGGTGCGCAATCTCGAGGCTGGAAACAAAGTCGCCGACGATATCGCGAAAGAGGGCGGCAAACGTCCGCGCGTCATGTTCATCGACCTGCTGTCGATGAAGTCGGTTCGCGCCTTCGCCAGGGATTGGGGCGAGGCGCCGCTCAACCTTTTGATCAACAACGCCGGCTTGATGGCGCCGCCGCTCACGCACACCGAGGACGGCTTTGAGAGCCAGATGTCGGTGAATTTCTATGCGCCGTTTCTGCTGTCCGAATTGCTTGTTCCGGCGTTGAAGAAATGCGCGCCGGCGCGCGTTGTGACGGTGTCGTCGGGGTCGCACCAGGGCTCAAAGCTGCGGCTGGACGATCTCAATTATACAACGCGCGACTATGAAAAGTTCGAAGGTTATGGCCACGCCAAGCTATGCGCGAATTTGCTCGGCGTGGAGTTCTCCAAGCGCCACAAGGCCGACGGCGTCACAATGAACGCCGTCACGCCTGGGGGAGTCATGACGGCTTTGGGCCGCCACTCAAATTTCGAAGACGCGATTCGTCTGGGCTGGATCAACGAAGACGGCACGCTGCCCCAGGGCCGTTTGCGTAATGTGGACGAAGGCGCCGCCAGCCCCGTGTGGGCGGCTGTGGCGCCGGAGCTTGAGGGCAAAGGCGGGCTCTACATCGAAGATTGCGCGACCGCGCCATTCTGGACGCCGGACCTGCCGCAGGGCTGGGGCGTCAGCAAAGAGTCGCTAGATCCGGGCGACGCCGCTAGATTGTGGGATCTGGCCTATCCGGCGATCCAGAAAGCGGGTCTGTAACGGTCTTGCGGAACGCGCGACAAAGGGCTGGCGGGCGCGTGCTCGCCCAAAGAAAAATAAAATCCGGAGGAGACGCTCATGACCAAAAGCATCAGCACCATGGGGCGGAAGGACGGCTCCACACGCGAAGCCTTCCAATCCTATTATGAAAGCAATCACGCAATTCTGGGGGCAAAGCATTTCCCCTTCACGAAATATGTCCGCAATCACCTGATCGACCACGAGGGCCTCTGGTACGACACGATTTCCGAATTCTGGGCAGACGACATCGAAGCCGCCGCAAATCTGATGAACGGCCCGGTCGGCGAGATCTTGCGCGAGGATGAGAACAAGTTTTGCAGCCAGCAGGCCATTGGCCCGGCCTTCTCGGAAGAGCATGTCTTTTCGCAAGGCTCCCCCACCGACAAGGACGGCAATCGCGCGGCGGCCTTGATCGCGCGAGACGGCGTCAGCGAGGAAGATTTCAAGGCTGCACTGCTGCGCACGGCGCGGGCGGCCGCCGTGCACCAGACAGGCGTCAGCGTCGATTTGTGCACCTCCTGGCGCGACATCAAGTTTCCAGCCGACGCCGTGCTGTGGACGCCGGACGTCTATCGCGCGCCATTGCCCAAGGGCTTGAAGCTCAACATGAGCCTTCGCGTCCGCCGGATAGAGACGCCAGCTGAAAAGCTGTCTATCAATCAGCGATAAAAGAATCCTGGGAGAGAAAACGATGCCGTACCCGCGCGAGGAAGTCGAGGCTGCCGCCCGTCGTTTGGCCGAAGCCTTTGTGGAGGCGGAGAAGAGAGGCAAGTGGTCCTGGATCGCGGACGAGCTGTACCACGAGGATTGCACCTATTTCTGCCCCTATGGCGGGTCGATGCCGGTGCTGGCCAATGGCCGCGAGGAAATCCGCGCCACGCATTACGGCCGCGACATGGACGTCGGCTCAGGCTGGACGGGTTGGAGTTTCCCGATCACGCATTACGCCGTGGACGGCGACCAGATCATCACCCATTGGGTCAATCGGGGGCCGGGCAAACGACCGGACGGTTCCTATTACGAAACGCACGGCGTCTCGTTCATCACGTATGGCGGGGATGGGAAGTTCTCCTCGCAATACGACCTGTTCGACATAGGCCACCAGATGAAGCTCTGCGATGAGCTGGAGGAGGCCGGGCTGCTCGATCCGGGGCTCAAGAAAGACTGGGTGATCCCGATGAAAAAACGCCTGATCGGCATGCTGTCGCAGAATATGCCGGAGTCCTGACGCGGCCCTAAGCCATTAGTCGATGGCGCTCCGGCTGGAAGAACGCCGCGCCGAAGCCTAAAGTGCCGTCATGCATCTGGTCCTCACCTTTGCAGCTTTGGCTTATGCCGCGGCGCTTTTTTATCTGGCGTGGCGTACGGATCGATCGCCCGATTATGCACGCTGGGTGGATCAGCCGATCGGCTACGCGTTGGCGCTTTCGGTATATTGCACATCCTGGACGTTTTTCGGCGCGGTTGGCGCGGCCGCGACGTCCGGTTGGACTTATTTGCCGATTTATCTGGGGCCGATCTGCCTCTTTCTGTTCGGGCAGCCGCTGCTCCGGCGCATCGCCGAAACGGCGCGACGTGAGAATATCACTTCGATCGCGGACTTCATCTCCTCGCGCTATGGAAAAAGCCGGAGCGTTGCGGCGCTGGTCACCCTGATCGCGACGCTGGCGATTTTGCCCTACATTGCGTTGCAACTGAAATCGATCGGGATGAGCGCGTCCGCCCTGCTGCACGCCGAGGCGGCGACGCCGCCCACGCCACCGGCATTATTGGTCGCATTCATCGCGGCGGCGTTGGCTTTGTTCGCAGCCATGTTCGGCGCGCGACGATATGAAGCCAGCGGCGCCGGACGCGGCCTCCTCGCCGCGGTGTCCGTCGAAGGGATTGTTAAGCTTACGGCGCTCGCTCTCGTCGGGATCTACGCCGCATTCATGTTGTTCAGCGCAGAATCCGGGGACCGGATGGCGGGGCTGCATGAATATAGCCGGCTGTTCTCGCTTGGCGCGTTGCAACCGAACTTCATCACCATCACGGTGCTGTCCATGGGCGCGATCCTTTGCTTGCCGCGCCAGTTCTACGTCGGTTTCGTCAAATACCGGTCCGAGGCCGATTTGAAGGCTGCGCATTGGGGCATGCCGATCTATCTCGGTATTACGGCCCTTGTGATCGTGCCCATTACGATCAGCGGTCTGGCGCTCCTTCCAAAGACCGCACCGGCCGATCTCTATGTGCTTGATCTACCCTTGGCGCATCAGGCGCAGGGCCTCGCGCTGCTGGCGTTTCTTGGGGGCTTCTCCGCCGCGACCGGGATGGTGATTGTCGAATGCGTCGCTGTATCGACCATGATCTCAAACGACCTCATCGCACCGTTTCTGTTGCGCAAAGGCGCAGCTGAAGACACCGATTACGGGGCCCAGATCGTCCTGGCGCGCCGGCTCGCGATTGCGGGAATTCTAGCGCTGGCCTTCATCGTCTATCTGGGAATCGATCAACGCGAAAACCTCGCCAGCCTCGGGCTTGTCGCGTTTGCGGCTGCGGCGCAATTTGCGCCGTCTTTGCTGGGCGCTCTTTACTGGAAAAAAGGAACCGCGCGCGGCGTGCGCCTGGGCCTCGTGGCGGGCGCAATGTGCTGGGCGTACACGCTGCTGCTCCCCACCGTGCTGGGCGCCGACGCCGTGCACGCTTTGGGCCTCTCGACGGTGCTGGGCGGCGCTCTCGATCCGCAAGGCCTGCTCGGGTTGAAGGCGCTGGATCCTTTGACGCATGGCGTCGTCTGGAGCGTTAGCCTGAACACGCTGTTGTTCGTCATCGGGTCGACGCCCGCGTCCGAGGCTCTGGCGCGGCGCTTGCGCGCCGCAGTAAATTATTCAAGCGCCTTCGCCGGGCGCGGCGGCGCCAAGACGAACGCCGACCTGCTGAGTCTGGCGGAACGGTTTGTGGGCGCGGGTGAGGCGCATCGCATTTTTGCGGCCGCAGGCCCTGGTTACGAGCCGCAGTCGCCCGTCACATCGCAAAGCGCGCTCCTGACGGAGCGCATGATCGCGCAAGTGATCGGCGCGCCATCGGCGCGGTTGATTGTCGACTCGGCGATAAAGCGCGGGGCGCTCGAGATTGCCGACGTCGCGGTCTTGATCGATGAGACGAAGCAAGCGCTGCAGTTCTCCCGGGAATTGCTGGCGGTCACCCTGGACAATATTAGCCAGGGCATATCGGTGATCGATCAGGACCTGAGGTTGATCGCCTGGAATCAGGCCTATCTTGATCTGTTCAACTTTCCGCCGGGCTTCATCAAAGTCGGACTGCCCATAGCCGAAGTCATCCGATTTAACGCTGAACGCGGCGAGTTCGGCGATTTTGGCGCCGGCGGGGTCGAAGCGCACATCGAACGGAGGCTGGCTGCATTACGCCGGCGCGCGCACCACACATATGAGCGCGAACGGCCGAATGGAACGGTGCTTAAAAGCATCGGCAACCCAATGCCGGGAGGAGGCTACGTCACCTCCTTCACGGACATAACCGCGGAAAAGGCGGCGCAAGCGGCCCTGCAGGAGGCCAATGAGCAATTGGAAGGGCGCGTCGCTGAGCGCACTGCGGAATTACGCGAAGCCAACGCTGAGCTTTCGGCCGCAAAAACCACCGCCGAGGCCGCAACGCTGAGCAAGACTAAATTCCTGGCCGCCGCGAGTCATGACTTGTTGCAGCCGCTAAATGCGGCGCGATTGTTCAGCGCGGCGCTGGAGGATTCGTTGTCGAGCGCGCCGCAACCCCTCACTTTGGTGCGTTCCATCGAGCGTTCGATCGCCGCCGCCGACAATCTCTTGCGCGCGCTCTTGGACATGTCGCGCCTCGAGGCGGGCGGCGTGACGCCCAATATCGAAACCTTCCCTCTGGACGGCTTGCTCAGCGACCTTGCGGCGCAATTTGCACCTTTGGCGGCGGCGAAAGGACTGCAGCTGCGCTACGAGCGAACGAGCCTGTGGATTGAATCCGACCGGTCCTTGCTGCGATCGACGCTACAGAATTTCCTCTCCAACGCGGTGCGCTATACGCATGAAGGCAGGGTTCTCTTGGGAGCCCGGCGTAAGGCAGGACGGGTCGCCATCGAAGTGTGGGACACAGGTCCCGGAATTCCGGAATCACATCGCAAGGCGATCTTCGAGGAGTTTCGGCGCTTCAACAAAGAAGGTGAGGAGTCCGGCGCCGGACTCGGACTGTCCATCGTCGACCGCGTGGCGCGCGCGCTGAATGCGCAGATCGAGCTCAAGAGCGCGCTGGGACGCGGCAGCGCCTTTTCGATCGACGCCCCGATCGCTGCGCCACGTGCGCTGCCTGAGGCTGTGCACCCGAGGCAGGACCAGTTGGAGATGTCGGTTCTGTGCGTGGACAATGAACCGGAAATTCTGGACGGCCTTGCAGCCCTTTTGTCCGCCTGGGGCGCGACGCCGATTTGCGCGGGATCGTATTCGGAGGCTTTGGCCGCCATGGACGTCGCGGCCTTCGACGCCGCGATCATCGATTGGCATTTGGGCGAGGCTTATGATGGCCTGGACGTAGTCAAAGCCTGGCGGCGGGAGCGCCCCGCGGGCCGGTTCGTCGTCATTACGGCGAGCGCCGACGATGCGCTCGAACGTGAGGTGCAGGAACTGGGTGGGGCGATTTTGCGCAAGCCCGTCGCGGCCCAGGATCTTCGTCGTTTCCTCTCCGCGCTGGAGCTTGCTCCCTAAGGCGCCCAAAGGCCTAAAGAGACGGGTCCGGTTCGAGCTCCAGCGCACGCACCGCCAAGGCGGCCTGCGTTCTATTGAAGACGTTCAGCTTCCGGAGGATCGCGGTCATATGCGCCTTGACGGTCGCCTCGGCGATTTGCTGCTCGAAGGCGATCTGCTTGTTGAGCTTGCCGGCGAGAACCCCCAGCAAAACCTTCAATTGAGTCGGCGTCAGACTGGCGATCCGCGCCGATATGTCCTGCAAAGCAGGGTCGACTTCGCTGGCGGACAGCTTTTCTACATGGCCCGATAAAGCCGCCTCAATCCGGGCCGCGATCTCATCGAGAGGCTCGGATTTGGAAACGAATCCGACAGCGCCGTATTGTCTCGCCAAGGCCGGAGCGTTGGATTGCACGGCGCCGGTTACCACCAGGATCGGCGTTTCGGGATGCTCCGCGTGCAATTGCGCCAGACCAGAAAACCCCTGAGAATCAGGCATACGCAAGTCAAGCAGCACGAGCGCAAGATCGGCCTCGCTCTCGGAAATCGAGAGGGCTTCCTGGATGGAGGCCGCTTCAATAGCGCGGTGCGAACGCCCGGTTTTCGCGATGGCGAGTTTCAGCGCTTCGCGAAACAGCGGGTGGTCGTCAGCGATCAAAATGGCGCGCGCCGTCAAGCGCTTCCTCCACTGGCTTTTTATTATGTGACGTTAAGACGCATATCGGCGCTTTGCGTCAAATCAATTCGCGTGCGCGACAGCCGTCCCGCCGCAAGGCGCGACGGCCTAGGTCCGCGAGAAACATCAGAAGACGTACAACTTTAGTCTTACAAGCGTCTGTTCCTGAGAATTTTCGACCATGGTCTAGCTATTCCCTTCCGGCTCTCGACCGCAGTGTCCCATCGCCATGTAAGGCCGGAGAGCCGGGCGGAGGGAACCATGAAATCAAACGACATTCGCAATGCATTGCTGGCGGGCGCCGCCTTCGCGCTTGCGGCGCCGGGCGCGGCCAGCGCCGCCGGGGACACAGCGGCAGAATTGGCGGCGCGCTTGAAGCAGATGGAAGCCGAGATGGCGACCATGCGCGGAAAGCTTGAAGCCCTTGAGGCGCAATCGTCCAAACAGGACCAATCGATCATTCGGCTCGATCAAAAGGCCGCAACGCCGGCCGCGCCTGCGCCGCAAAAACCCGAAGACGGGTTCCGCGTCGGCGAGACGGTGATCAAGCTTGGCGGCTATGTAAAAGCGGAAGCCCTGATCAGCGATTATTCGGACGGCGATGTCGCCACAGGGTCGACTGGCCGGGATTTCTTCGTGCCGAGCTCCATTCCCGTTGGCGGATCTAGTGAAGACACGGCCTATGACGCTCACGCCAAGCAGACGCGCCTGTCGCTCACCGCGACGCGGGACGTGAAGGACCACAAGCTGCAGGCCTATGTCGAGGCGGACTTTCAGTCCTCACCGGGCACGGGTACGGAGAACGTGACGAACGCGTACAATTTTGCAGTGCGGCGCGCCTATCTGACGTTCGACAATTGGACGTTCGGTCAAGACTGGACGACCTTCCAGAACGTCGCCACCTTGCCGGAAACGACGGACTTCATCGGCCCGTCCGACGGCACGGTCTTCGCGCGTCAGGCATTGATCCGCTACACGCATCCCTTGGCCAAAAACCTTTCGCTCGCTCTGGCGGCGGAAAATCCGGAGACCACGGCCTATTCGCTCGCGGCGGCGACCATCACCGGTTATGACGACGATGCGATGCCCGATTTGATCGCGCGGCTGAACTGGACGCCCGGAAAACACCAATTCGCTCTGGCCGCCATCGGTCGCCGGTTGAGCGTGCAAAACGGTGCGGTTGATGACGACGCGAGCGGTTGGGGCGTGTCCGCTTCCGGCAAGCTCGCGGTGGGCGCGAAGGACGATCTGCGCTTCATGGTCACCACGGGTGAAGGCCTGGGCCGCTATCTCGGCATTAATTTTGCGCCCGACGTCGTGATTGACGCCGCGAACGGGCTTCAGGCGATCAGCGAGACCGGCGGCTTCGTAGCCTACCGCCATATGTGGACGGATCGTTTGCGCTCGACCGTCTCTTATTCGTTCCTGTCCGTGGACAATGACAGCGGCATTACACCGGCCTTGGCGAACGACTTTTCGCAAAGCTGGTCGGCGAACCTGTTCTTCTCGCCTGTTAAGGGGCTGGACCTCGGCGTGGAATATCGGCACGCCGAACGGGAGCTCTTCAGTGGCGCGTCGGGGGATATGGACCGGCTCCACTTCGCGGCGAAGCAAAGTTTTTAGCGACTTGAAGGCGCGCGTGTGGAATTGCGCGCGCACCACGATTAAGCAAGGCCCAATAGGGGCAAATTGAGGGAGGCGATTATGGCGTTGGCGGAAGGCGCCCTGCCCAAGCATCACAAGGCGACGTCCGGTGAGAAACTGGTCATCGGCGCGTCGTCGCTGGGCACGGTTTTCGAATGGTATGACTTTTACCTGTACGGCTCCCTGGCGAGCTACATCTCGGCTCACTTCTTTTCAGGCGTAAACGAGACGACGGGCTTCATCTTTGCGCTGGCGGCGTTTGCGGCGGGCTTCGCCGTCCGCCCCTTCGGCGCATTGGTGTTCGGCCGCATCGGCGATCTTGTCGGGCGCAAGAACACGTTCCTTGTCACCATGGCCATCATGGGCTTGTCGACGTTCGTCGTCGGTCTTCTGCCGGGCTATGAGCAGATCGGCGTCGCTGCGCCGATCATCCTGGTGATGATGCGCCTGCTGCAAGGTCTGGCGCTTGGCGGGGAATATGGCGGCGCAGCAACCTATGTGGCCGAGCATGCGCCCGACAACAAACGCGGCCTCTACACCGCGTGGATCCAGACGACGGCGACGATGGGCCTGTTCCTCTCGCTCCTCGTGATCATGGTGACGCGCGGCGTGCTGACGAAAGATCAATTCGCCGAGTGGGGCTGGCGCATTCCGTTCGTCGCTTCGATCATCCTTTTGGCCGTTTCGATCTGGATCCGCCTGCAACTCAACGAAAGTCCTGTCTTTCAGAAGATGAAAGAGGAAGGCACGACCTCCAAGGCGCCCCTTGCCGAAGCGTTCGGCAGGTGGAGCAATCTGAAGGTGGTCATCATCGCGCTTCTGGGCGCGGTCGCGGGTCAGGCGGTCGTCTGGTACACGGGCCAGTTTTACGCGCTGTTCTTCCTTGAGAAGATGCTGAAGGTCGATGGTCTAACCGCCAACGGGCTCGTGGCGCTGGGGCTGATGATCGGCACGCCGTTCTTCATCTTCTTCGGCTGGTTGTCCGACAAGATTGGCCGTAAGCCGATCATTCTGGCGGGCTGCGCCCTGGCGGCGTTGACCTACTTCCCGCTGTTTCACGAAATCACCAAAGCGGCGAACCCGGCTTTGTACGCCGCGCAACAATCCGCTCCGGTGACCGTGACGGCCGATGCAAACACCTGCTCGTTCCAGTTCGACCCTGTCGGCAAGAACAAGTTCGACTCGCAATCGTGCGACGTCGCCCGCGCTTTCCTGTCCAAGGCAGGCGTGAGCTACGACAACACGCCTGCGCCAGCCGGAACGGTCGCAGAGATTCACATCGGTTCAAGCGTCGTGAAGGCGCCCGACGTCGCGGCGATGACGCCGGAAGCGCGCGCCGGGGCTGTGAAGGCCTTCCAAACCGAAGCGCGCGCTGCGCTGGATGCGGCGGGCTACCCGGCTGAAGCGGAAGACACCGCGATCAACAAGCCGGTCGTCGTCGGCATCCTCGCCATCCTCGTGATTTACGTCACGATGGTGTACGGGCCGATCGCCGCAATGCTGGTGGAATTGTTCCCCACGCGCATCCGCTACACCTCGATGTCGCTGCCGTATCACATCGGCAACGGCTGGTTCGGCGGCTTCCTGCCGACCACCGCCTTCGCCATCGTGGCGGCCACCGGCAACATCTATGACGGCCTGTGGTATCCGATCGTCATAGCCGTTGCGACCCTGGTGATCGGTGCGTT
Source organism: uncultured Caulobacteraceae bacterium (assembly GCA_964395875.1). GTDB lineage: Bacteria > Pseudomonadota > Alphaproteobacteria > Caulobacterales > Aquidulcibacteraceae > JBEVJO01. The sequence goes on from CAYNCS010000105.1 coordinate 10,785, forward strand.
GTTCCTCCCGGAGACCTTCAAGCGCAATATCGACGGGTAAGAAGGCTCCTGGCGCCGTCGTCCCGATCCTCGCTTGGGACGACGGCGCCACCCCAGGAAAGATAAATCGCAGCGGGGCGCCGCCCCGGCCCCCCGGGTTTTTAGCCCCACCCCGGGCCCCGGCAAGGGGGGGGTGAGGGGGGGGGCGCGCGTGGTCGACGCATCCGGCGCGACTATCAC
>CAYNCS010000106.1:0-10859 GCA_964395875.1 uncultured Caulobacteraceae bacterium
AACAGGGCGCAGAGCAATTGCTCGGCCAGGGCGACCTCCTGCTGATGGGCGCCGGCTCGCGCATCCGTCGTCTGCACGGCCCCTTCGTCACCGACGCGGAAGTCGAGAACGTCGTGAAATACCTGAAAACGCAGGGTACGCCGCATTATCTCGAAGACGTCGTGCGGGATGAAGACGAAGGCGGCGGCGGCGATTATGCCGATGGCGGCGGTTCGGGCGACGATCTGTTCGACAAGGCCGTTGAAATTGTGCGCCGTGATCGCCGCGCCTCGACCTCCTACATCCAGCGCCGCCTGCAGATCGGCTATAATCGCGCCGCCAGCCTGATGGAAAAGCTGGAAGAAGAAGGCGTCGTCGGTCCGCCGGATCACGCCGGCCGCCGCGAAATTTACGCACCCGAAGGGCGTTAGGCGCTTCAATTCCTTACGATTGGTATGAACCAAACCTGACCCAATCGCGTTCTTATCGCCGCGATCTTTCTTGACTCGGTCGCATTTCGTGCGCGTCTGCGCCCAAGTGATCCGGTAAGAGCCCTTTCATGGCAGTTTTTCGATCTTTCCTTTTGGCGATCGCCTTGGCCTCGGCCCCCTGCGCGGCCGGTCTCGCCGCCGCCCAGACCGCGATCATCGGCTCCGGCTCCTTTTCCGAGCTGAAGGGCGCCGACCGCACCGCTGCGCTGAACGGCGCCAGCAAGGCCCTGCAATCCCAGTCCCGGCTGCAAGGCGGCTTCGTCCAGATCGGCGCGGACGGCAGCGTCACCAAGGGCAAGTTCTATCTGAGCCGGCCCGGCAAGATCCGTTTCGAATACATGGCGCCCGCCGCGCTCCTGGTCGTGGCCGATGGATCGACCGTGGCGATCCAGGATAACCGGCTGAAAACCTTCAATCGCGCGCCCCTGCGTTCGACCCCTATGTATTTCTTTTTAAAGCCGAATATAGATCTTTCCAAGGACGCCAAGGTGGTCCGCGTCGCCAAACAGGGCGGCACGCTGGCGGTCTCTGTCAAGGACAAGACCGGCCAGACGGACGGAGTTCTTACCCTGTTGTTCGACTCCAGTTCTTACGAGCTCCGGCAATGGCTGATCGAGGACGGCGCCGGCGGCGTGACCCGCGTGGCGTTGAACAATGTCGAGCGCGTCGCCAAGTTCGAACCGAGCCTTTTCGTGCTCCAACCGAAAAATTCGCCTGTACGCCGTTGATCGCGTGTGGTGTTTTCGACGCAGGCAAGTTCTTTTCAGAAAAGTAAGTTGAATTTTTCGTAGGCGTTGCTTAGATACAACACAGCAAGAGCGACGAGCGCCGTATCAGCGTTGTCCCCCCCGCGATCGGTTCGGCGCTTTGCTGAAGACGGATAGATCCCCTCCCGCCTTCAGCTCGTTATGCAAACTCAAGGCGCTTGGCCCAACAGCCAAGCGCCTTTTTTGCACACTGCGGCCCGGCGCCCTATGAACAATTCATGCCCAAAATCAAACTCGCCACCTGGAACATCAATTCGGTGCGGCTGCGCCAGGACTCCGTCGCCAAGTTCGTTGGTCTGGCCGGGATCGACGTCTTGTGTTTGCAGGAGACCAAGGTCGCGAACGAGCTGTTCCCCTTCGACGCCTTCAAGGCGATGGGCTTTAAGCATATCGAAATCAACGGCCAGAAGGGATGGCATGGCGTGGCCATCGCCTCGAAACTGCCGCTGGAACGGCTGGAGGCGCCCACGCACTGCATGCATCTTGAGCCGCGGTCGCTCGCGGTGAAGGTCGCCGGGATCGAGCTGCATAATCTCTATGTGCCGGCCGGCGGCGACATCCCCGATCCGGACGAGAACCGCAAATTCCTGCACAAGCTCGATTTCCTCGATCGCATGGCGGATTTCTACGCCAAGCGCGCGCGCAAGAAGTCCGCGCCGCCGCTGGTGCTGGTCGGCGATCTCAACGTCGCGCCTTATGAAGCCGACGTCTGGTCGCACAAGCAGCTCCTGAATGTGGTCAGCCACACGCCGCAGGAAACCTCGCGCCTTCTTGGCATTCTGGACGGCGGGAAATTCACCGACGTGGTGCGCGCCGCGATGCCCGAGCCGGAGCGCATTTTCACCTGGTGGAGCTATCGCTCGCCGGACTGGCAGAAGAACAATCGCGGGCGGCGGCTCGATCATATCTGGGCCACGGGCGATGCGGCGGAAGCGGCGACAATCACCGGCCGCGACGGCATCGGCATTCACGTCGATTGCCGGAGCTGGGATCTGCCCTCGGATCATGTGCCCGTGAACGCGACGTTTGCGCTGTAGGATCAGCGCACCAAACACAGAAAAGCAGGGAGGAAATCATGGGACGTCTGGAAGGTAAGGTCGCGATTGTCACCGGCGGTGCGCGCGGCATGGGCGAAGCGACAACGCGTTTGTTCGTCAAGGAAGGCGCCAAGGTCGTCATCGCGGATGTGATTCCGGACGGCGATGCTTTGGCCAAGGAGCTCGGGCCGGCGGCGCTTTATCAAAAGACGGACGTTTCCAGGGAAGAAGACTGGCTTGATCTGCTGGCGGCCTGCACCAAGCGGTTCGGCGCGCCGGATATTCTGATCAATAACGCCGCCATCCAGAAGTTTCGCTCCATCCTGGAATGCGAGACGGAAGACTTCCGCAAAGTGCTCGACGTCAATCTCATCGGCGCGTTTCTGGGGCTGAAGATCGTCGGCGGCGCCATGGTGCGCAACAAGCGTGGCGCCATCGTCAACATTTCATCCGTGGACGGCCTGCGCGGCGCCAACGCCTATGCCGCTTATTCTTCCAGCAAATGGGGCTTGCGCGGTTTGACGAAAGTCGCGGCCATGGAATTCACGCCGCGCGGCGTGCGGGTGAACTCGGTGCATCCCGGCGGCGTCAACACAATTATGGGCAATCCGTTCGGCGCGCCGGAAGACGACATCAACAAGCATTTCACGATGGTGCCGGCGCAACGCACCGGGCGTCCCGAGGAGATCGCCGCGGCGAGCCTGTTCCTGGCGAGCGACGAGGCCTCTTACATCAGCGGCGCGGAACTGGCGGTCGACGGCGGTTGGACCGCCGGGATTTATACGCCGACTTTGTCGGGCGCGCCGGAGGATACGGAATATGGCTTCCGTAACACGGTCCATCCCGCCGCAGCGTTTATGGACGATGCGCTGCGCGCAAAGAAGTGAGCTATTCCGCCGCTTCAGGCGGCGACAGCAGCGTCTTCCACACAGCCTTGTCGCCCAGCGTCGCAATAAAGGCGGCATGGGCTTGGGCTTCTTCCGGCGTGATGAGGCTGGGCAGCGCCGCCGGGCGCGGTTTGCGCGCGGCGGCGCGGGCGGCCTCTTCAGCGCTGACCACGCGTTCATCGAACAGCGCCAGCTTTTGTTCGCGACCGCCGCACAGCTCGAGATAGACGCCAGCCAGCAAATGGCAGTCGATTAGGGCGCCGTGATAATTGCGTTCCTCAAGGCTGATCGAAAAGCGTTTGCAGAGCGCGTTGAGCGAAGCCGGCGCGCCCGGAAACATTTTTCGCGCCATTTCCAGCGTGTCGATGAAACGGTCCTTCATCAAAGGCGGGCGATTGAGGCGCGACAATTCGGCGTTCAGGAAGCCGCGGTCGAACTCCGCGTTGTGTGCGATCAGGATGCCGTCATCCCCGACGAACTCCATGAAGGCGTCGCAAATCTCTGGATCGTCAAAGGTCGGGAAGTCTTTCAGGAAGTCTGCCGTCAGCCCGTGCACGGCGACGACCTCGGCCGGAATGTCGCGCTTGGGATTGATGTAGCGCTGAAAGGTGCGCCCCGTCGGGACAAAGCCGTCCAGCTCGACGCAGGCGATTTCAACAACGCGGTCGTCGAAAACGCTGGTGCCAGTGGTTTCCGTATCGAAGACGATGTTGCGTTTCATGCGCTCGTCTTAGACTGCTTCGCCGGTTTGCGCCAATCGGGCCTGCGAATGTCTTTCATAATGGCGGCGACCTGCGCCCGCGCGTCTTCCTCGCCGCGCGACGTGTCCACAACATAATCGGCGAGGCTGCGCTTTTTCCAATCCGGAACCTGCTTGGAAAGGATGGCGTGCAGTTTGGGATAATCGAGGGTTGGGCGCTGCAGAGCGCGGGCGACCTGGACCTTGACCGGCGCCGAACACACCACCACCGCGTCGAACAGATTTTCCACACCGCCCTCGAAAAGCAATGGAATGTCGAGCACCGCGATGTCCGAGGTTTCTTCCGCCTGCTTCAGGAAGCTCTCGCGATGATTGAAGGTCAGCGGGTGAACGATGGCCTCCAGCCGCTTCATCGCTTCGGCGTTTCCGACCACAAATTTCGAGAGCGCCTGCCGGTCGATGGCGCCGTCCTTGGTGACGCCGGGAAACGCCGCCTCGACCAGCGGCACGGCTTCGCCGCCCTTGGCGTAAAGGGCGTGCACCGTGGCGTCGGCGTCATACACAGCGGCGCCCATGTCGGCGAAAAGCGCCAATGTCGCGCTCTTGCCCATGCCGATCGATCCCGTGAGGCCAAGCTTGATCATGCTGTTGCACCGGTCAGCTGCGCCAGGGCTGCGATCCGTCCTGCTTCGGCGTCGGGCATTATGCCGAACCAGATTTCAAACGCGGCGGCGGCTTGATGAACGAGCATGCCGAGCCCGTCGACGGCGCGCAGGCCTTTCATTTCCGCCGAGCGCAGAAAGTGCGTGTGCAGCGGCTTGTAGACGAGATCGAAGGCGACGGCGTTCGCCGCGGAATCTTCAGCAGGCGCGTCCAGCGGGTCTTTGTCGTTCAAGCCCAGCGAGGTGGCGTTGATGAGCAGCTTGGCCCCGGCGGCGGCCTTCGCCCGATCGTTCCAGTCATACGCCGTCACCTTGGCCCTTTGGGCGCATTCGGTCAGGGGCGCGATGCGCGCCAATGTGCGGTTCGCCACAGCGATTTCATCGAAGCCGGCCAAGTCAAGCGCGGCCACCACGGCGCGCGCCGATCCGCCCGCGCCGAGCAGACAGGCTTTGCCGCCGCCCTGCCGCCAATCCGGGGCTGCGGCATCCAGCGCCAGCGAAAAGCCCGCCGCGTCGGTGTTGAAGGCGTGGATATTGCCGTCGCGGAAACGCAACGTGTTGGCGGCGCCGATGCGCAAAGCCAGCGGATCTTTCACGTCGGCGGCGCGCAGGGCGGCTTCCTTGTGCGGGATTGTGACGTTGCAGCCCGACAGTCCGATCTGCGGCAATGCACGGATCAAACTTTCCGGATCCTCGCCCCGCACCCGCAGCGCGGCGTAGACGGCGTCGATCCCGGAATCCTTCAGCCAGTGATTGTGGATCGCCGGCGAAAGCGAATGCTGGATCGGATCCCCGATGACGGCGTAAAGCGCGGTGGCGCCGGTGATCGTCATTGCGCAATCGCTCCCAGATCCCGCAGCGCCGCCAGAACCTCCAGCAGCGGCAGTCCGAGGATGGCGAAATAATCGCCCTCGATCCTGGAGAACAGCTGCACGCCTTCGTGTTCGAGCTGATAGCAACCGACGCTGGACAGCGCCTGTTCGCCGCAACGTTGGAGATAGGTTTCGAGATAATCGTCGGAAAAGTCGCGCATCCAGAGGCGAGAGACGGCCTGGTTGCGCCAAACGATTTCGCCGTCCTTGGCGATCGCGACGCCCGACAGCAATTGATGTTCCTGCCCGCGCATGGATTTCAGGCGTTCGCGTGCTTCGGCGACGCTGGCGGCCTTGTCGATCGCTTGACCCTGAAAGCAGAGAATCTGATCCGCGCCGATCACTATGCCGGGCCGCGTCCGGGCCACGGAGAGACATTTGCCTTCGGCCAAAGCCAAGGCTTGATCAGCCGGCGAGAGTCCCTGATCGCGCAGTCCGACTTTAAGGTCTTCCTCATCGGCCAAAGGCCGTACGATCTCGAAATCGATAGCCGCGGCCTGCAGGAGGTTTGCGCGCACCTTGCTGCCGGACGCGAGAATAATCCGCGTCATCACCCGCGTCTCCGCTCGGTCAGCATGTTCAGGATCAAGGCGGCGGTTTCCTCGATGGAGCGGCGCGTCACATCCACCATTGGCCAATTATATTTGGCGCAGAGCTTTGCGGCGTAGCGCAATTCCTCGGCGACGCGTTCTTCGTTTGCGTAATTGTTGGAGAGCTGTTCGTTCCACGCGCGCAGGCGCGCCCGGCGCACGTCCGCCAGTCGTTCGGTCGTAACCTTCAACCCGACGATGAGCGGGCGCTTCAGAGTTTCCAGCTGATGCGGAATCGGCAAATCCGGCACCAACGGAATGTTCGCCGCGCGCACGCCGCGGTGGGCCAAATAGATGCAGGTCGGGGTTTTCGACACGCGGCTGACGCCCAGGATCACGACGTCTGCATCTTCCAGATCGTCGAGGCCATGGCCATCGTCATGGTTCAGCGTGAAGTTCAACGCATCGACGCGCTGGAAATATTCGGGATCGAGCGCGTGCTGCGAACCTGTGCGATGCGATAGCTCAACGCCGAGATAACGCTGGAGAAGCTCCAGGACGGGATCGAGCACCGCCACCGTTGGGCATCCCAATTCACGGCAGCGGCGTTCGAGCGCGCTGCGCAATTCGGGCTGCGCGATCGTGAACATGACGATGCCCGGCGAAGCCTCGATCTCGCGCAGCACCCGCTCTAATTGTTTGTGGGAGCGCACCAGATAATAAGAGTGTTCGAGCGGCGCGACGTTTTCAAACTGCGTGCAGCTCGCGCGCATGACGCCCGACAAGGTCTCACCCGTCGAGTCCGAGACGAGATGGACGTTGAAATAGACGGCCGGTTTGTCGGTTTTTTCCATGCGGATTTCGTGCGCAAAATCGGAACATATCCGTGTGAGTAAGTTGTGATAACTTTACCTGCTGAAAACACCAGCGGGTTTGCCCCCGTTTCGCCGCATTTTACCCGCCGGTTCTCAACAGACCCATCGGGTGTCCACGCTCTTTCCAGTCCTGCGGACAACGCGCCGAGCCTTAACCTCTTCTTCAGGAATCCCCTGACGGGCCTTACGGATTCTCGTTTTAAAGATTTCCGCCGCCGGCGTGGGAAACCATGCGTATAAGACCGGGCCGTCTGCCGGAAGCGACGTTATGCCCCTTTCCCACAGGCTCTAATTCCTTCTTTCTTCTGAATCTAATTATAAATTAAAAGAAGTTGATGGGCGAAAAACCTTCCTTCCTGCGCGTCTTGGCCGGCGAAAAGCAGACTGTACCTCCGATCTGGTTGATGCGTCAGGCCGGACGCTATTTGCCGGAATATCGCGAGCTGCGCAGCCGCGCGCGCAACTTCCTGGAGTTTTGCTACGCGCCGTCTCTGGCGACGGAAGCGACGCTGCAGCCGATCCGCCGCTTTGGCTTCGACGCCTCGATCATATTTTCGGACATTCTGGTGTTGCCCGACGCTTTGGGACGGAAAGTCTGGTTCGTTGAGAATGAAGGCCCGCGACTGGATCCGATGAGCGCCGCCGATGTGGCGCATCTGGACGCGAGCGACATCGCCGCCCGGCTTTCGCCGGTCTATGAGGCGGTGGAACGCACCCGCTCCAGCTTGCCGGCCAATGTTCCCTTGATCGGGTTTTGCGGCGCGCCCTGGACCTTGGCGACCTACATGATCAAGGGCAGCGGCGGCGACAAAACGTCGGTCCGCACCTTCGCGCATCAGCATCCGGAGGCCATGGAGGCCTTGCTGGACATTCTGGCGGAGTCCTGCGCCCGGCATCTGGCTCTGCAGGTCAAAGCGGGCGCTGACGCGGTGCAAATCTTCGAATCCTGGGCCGAAGGGCTGGACTCCGCGTTGTTCGAGCGGGTGGTGACTCGGCCGCATCAGCGCTTGCTGGCCGCGTTTCGCTCCGAATGCTCGGAGACGCCGGTGATTTTCTTCCCGCGGGCAGCGGGCGGGCATCTTCGGCCCTATCTGAAGGCGGTGTCCGTGAACGCGGTGGGGATCGATTACGCCTTGCCGGATGCCCAGATCCCCGAATTGTTGCCGGTGGGATTGGCTGCGCAGGGCAAACTGGACCCTGCGGTTCTGGTGGCGGGCGGCGCGGCGCTGGATCGAGCGGTAGACGAAACGCTGCAGGCGTTCGCCGACCGGCCGCATATCTTCAATCTCGGGCACGGCATTCAGCCGAACACGCCAATTGAAAACGTTGAACGCATGATCAAGCGGGTGCGGGAGCGCGCATCGTGACCAAGCGTATCGGCGTGGTGTTGTGCAATCTTGGCGGGCCGGATTCCTTGGGCGCCGTCGAACCTTATCTGTTCAACCTGTTCAACGATCCGGCGATCATCGGGGCGCCCGCACCTGCGCGCTGGTTGATCGCCAAAACCATTTCCAAGACCCGGCGGAAAAAGGCGCAGGGCAATTACGCAAAAATGGGCGGCGCTTCGCCTATCCTTGCGGAGACCCAAAAACAGGCCGACGCGCTGGAGGCCGCGCTGGCGGGGCGTCCCGCCTTCGCCGGCGTCCGTCCCAAGGTCGTGATCGCCATGCGGCACTGGTCGCCTTTCACCAAGGACGCGGTGGAAGCGCTGAAGGCAGAGGGCATCGACGAGGCCGTCGTCGTGCCGCTCTATCCGCAATATTCCAGCACGACGACCGGTTCGGCGATCAAGGAATTTGCCCGGCACTGGGAGAAACCCTTCCGCACCATCTGCTGCTATCCGGACATCGACGGCGTCGCGCGGGGCTACGCCGAAACCATCATCGAAACATGGCGCAACGCCGGCTCGCCCGACAATCTGCGCGTTTTGTATTCCGCGCATGGATTGCCGGAGAGCATCGTCGCCAAAGGCGATCCGTATGTGATTCAGTGCCGGCGGACGGCGGCGGCGATCGATGCGCATCTGCCGAAATCGTTTCGCACACGTTTATGTTTTCAGTCGCGGGTGGGCCCGGCCAAATGGGTTGGGCCGTCGACGGACGAATGCGTGCTTGAAGCCGCAAAAGCCAAAGCCGCTATTCTCGTGTGTCCGATCGCTTTCGTGTCCGAGCATGTCGAGACCCTGGTGGATCTGGACATTGAAACGGCGGCCCTGGCGCGGCAGGCCGGCGCGCCGCTGTATCTGCGCGCGCCGGCTTTAGGCACGCGCGAGGCTTTCATCATCGGCCTGGCGGATATGATTGAGGACAGTCTGAAAAAGCCGTGCGGCGTCATCGCCGCCTCCGGCGAGACGATCTGCCAGTCGGGGCGTACGCTCTGCCCCTTGCAGAACCCGGCCGCGATTTCGGTGTAAGGAGCGGGTATGTCCTACGATTTGCTGCGTGGCTTGCACATCATCGCCGTCATGGCCTGGATGGCCGGGATGATGATGTTGCCGCGTCTGTTCGTGTATCACTTTTCGGCGGAACCCGGTTCGGAGTGGGACGCACGGCTGATCAAGTCGGAAGAACGCCTGCTGCGCATCATCATCAATCCCGCCATGGTCCTGGCGCTGCTTTTCGGTGGGATCCTGATCTGGCAGGGTTTGACGCTGGGACGTTATCCGTGGCCGTTCGAGGCCTGGATGTGGGGCAAGCTCGCCTGCGTAACGGGCCTGTTCGGTCTACACGGGGTATTTTCCGGCGCGCGGCGCCAATTCGCCCGGGGCGAACGCCCGAAAACCGAACGTTATTGGCGGATAATGAACGAGGCGCCGTTCATTCTGGCCATCATCATTGTGCTGCTGGCGACCGTTGAGCCGCGCTGAAGCTGCGGCCATCGGCCTCGGATTTTGGCGAAACTTTCCGATCGCCTCGTGATAGTTTGCCCGTCGTCGATCCGAGGCTCCGTCATGGGAAAGCGTCCGAAACGTCCGTTAAGCGAATTGGTGCGTCTGTTCATCTGGCACTGGACGCTGGGTTTCCTGCTGTCCGCCGGGTTGGTCGCAGCGATCCTGTATTTCAATTTCAATGGGCTTGGCCGTCTTCTGCTGAACGAACCCCTCGCCATTTTCATGCTCTGGTTCTTTATGGGGTCGACTTTTGCGGGCGTTCAGACCGCCATGACCGTCATGAATATGGCGGATGATGACGAAACGGGCGGCCGCCGGAAGCCAGAAACTTCTGGTTTGAAAGCTATTCTGGCCAGAGCCAAGCGGCCGCACAGGGCTGATCCCCGCTGAACGGAACAGCGCCCCGGCCTTGACCGCTAGCCCCGAAAAGGCTTATCGGAGGATCTCCCTCCTGTTTTTGGGTGTGAGCTCAGCTCCCCCAACGGCGTATTTAAGGTTCCACGCTCGCTGCGCCGGACCCCAATCGCAAAATCTCCATTACTACCCAGTTTCCGGAAATCCTCATGTCAGACGAGATTCTCGAAGAAGCGCCGGCGGTGACGCAAATGTCGCTGCAGGAGCTCAAGTCCAAAACCCCGCAAGAGCTTCTGCTGTTTGCGGAATCCCTGAACGTTGAAAACGCCTCGAGCCTGCGCACGCAGGACATGATGTTCGCCATCCTGAAGGAGCTGGCCGAACAGGGCGTCGAGATTTCAGGCAATGGCGTTCTGGAAGTCCTGCCCGACGGCTTCGGCTTCTTGCGCAGCGCCAAGTCAAACTATCTGCCCGGACCGGACGACATCTATGTCAGCCCGTCCCAAATGCGCCGCTTCGCGTTGCGCACCGGCGACACGGTCGAAGGTCCAATCCGGGGCCCGAAGGACGGCGAGCGCTATTTCGCCCTTCTGAAGGTCAACACCATCAATTTCGAGGACCCTGAGCGCGCGCGCCACAAGGTCCATTTCGACAACCTCACACCGCTCTACCCGAACCAGCATTTGCGCATGGAGATCGACGATCCCACGCGCAAGGACCGTTCCGGCCGGGTCATCGACATCGTCTCGCCGATCGGCAAGGGCCAGCGGGCCCTGATCGTGGCGCCGCCGCGGACGGGTAAAACCGTGCTGCTG
>CAYNCS010000107.1:0-10766 GCA_964395875.1 uncultured Caulobacteraceae bacterium
CACCCAGCACACCTCGATCAGCGCGTCGAGCGTACCCTTGGACACCGCTACGCCTCGGACCTGTTCAATCTCGGCGCGGGTGACCGGCTGGTGATAGGCGACCACGGCCAGGGTCTCGAGCGCGGCCTTGGACAGTTTGCGCGGCTCTTCCTTCACTTCCCCGAAGACGTAGCCAAGGTCGGAGGCCGTCAGGAAACGCCACTTGCCGGCGACTTCAACCAGATTGACGCCACGTCCCTCGTAAAGGCGCTTCAACGCCATAAGGGCGCCGCCCACGTCAGAGCCCTCGCGCAGGCGTTCGGTCAGTTCGGCAGCTGACAAGGGTCCCGCCGAGGCGAACAGCAGCGCTTCGATCTCGCGCATGGTCACGGCCAGATCGCCGGACTGGCCCAAAGACGAAGCTGTGGCCTTCACGGTTTCAAACGCGTCCGCGCTGGCGGCCGCAAGGCGCGCCACAGCGTCATGGATGCCGTCTTCGCCGTTGTTCATTTCATCCGCGGAAGGCGCGGCCATGGTCTTCTTTCCAAACATCATCATGCGACGCTCCTGGCCCGGACATAAAGCGGCGCGAAGGCGCCCGTTTGTCTCATTTCCACGCGTCCGTCACGCGCCAATTCCAAACTGGCTGCGAATGTGGACGCCAAGCATGAGGATTTGGGCGGTTCGCCGGGCAACGCGCTCGCCTGAGGCGCGATCTCAAGGATCGAACGCCATTCCGGGATTTCGCCCAAAATGGATTCCAGCCGCTTGCGCGCGGCCTCCAGGCCGAACACGACAGGCGCCTTGGGCACATAAACCTTGATCGCGCCGCGCGAACGCTGATTGGCGTACACCTTCAGCATGTCCCACAGATCGACTTCCGGCGCGCCCGAACGTTTGGCCATGCGCACTTCCGGATCGCCGCGGCCGAACACGTCCTGGCCCAGCAACGAGCGGTCGAACAATTCTTCCGCCGCCTGGCGCATGGCCTCCAGGCGCTTCAGGCGCCATGCCAAACGCCGCGCCATTTCTTCCGGATCGGGCTCGTCTTCCTTGACGCGCTCTTTCTGCGGCAACAGCAGACGCGACTTTAAAAACGCCAGCCACGACGCCATCACAAGATAATCGGCGGCAAGCTCCAGACGCAGATTCTGCGCGCTGTGAATGAACTCCAGATATTGCTCGGCCAGCTTCAGCACCGAGATGCGGCGCAGATCCACCTTCTGCTCGCGCGCGAGCATCAGGAGAACGTGCAACGGCCCGTCATAGCCTTCGACGTCGACGACGAGCGCATCCTCGGCCTCGATGTCCTGAAGGTTGAGTTCGGTCTCTTCCGCACTCACGCAACCGCCTCCTCGCCATGCGCCAGCAATTCCCGCAGACGCGCCCAACCCGCGTCAACGTCCAATTCCTTCGGTTGACGGCGCGCCGCCGCGTCCGCCGCGTCGGCGCGGCGCAGAGACTGGCCGCTCAAGACCGGCGCGGCCTTGGCCGCCTCAACCATGTCCTTCAACTCGCCGGAGCATTGCAGCGCGACGTCGCAGCCCGCCTTCAACGCATCCTCGACTTTCATCGCCATGGCGCCCCCCAAGGCTTTCATATCCAGATCATCGGTCATTAACAGGCCGTCAAAACCGATCCTGGTGCGGATGACGTCTTCGATGATGATTGGGGATAACGTGCCGGGACGATCGGGATCGAGCGCCGGATACAGGACGTGCGCCGTCATCGCCATCGGCGCCATGTTCAGCGCGCGGAACGGTTTGAAATCGAAGTCTTCCAGCGCCGCGCGCTTGGCATGCGCATTCGGCAAGGACAAATGGCTGTCCGCGTCGGCGCGGCCATGACCGGGAATGTGCTTGATCACCCCGGCGACGCCGCCGTCGGACAAACCGTCCAGCGCGGCTTTCCCAAGAATGGAGACGGTTTCCGGATCGAAACCAAACGCGCGATCGCCGATGATCGGATGCGCGTTCGGCTGCGGAATATCCAGCACCGGCGCGCAATCGGCGCGCACCCCCATCTGATGCAATTCATGCGCGATCAGACGATGGCCGAGACGCGCCGCCTCGACGCCCTTTTCAGGATCGCGGCCATAGAGCTTCGAATATTGCCGCGCGGCCGGAAACGCCGGCCATTCCGGCGGCTTCAGACGCGCTACGCGCCCGCCTTCCTGATCGATAAAGATCAGCGCGTCGCGGCCAACGGCGTTTTGAAAATCCTGGACGAGCGCCGTCACCTGCGCGCGGGTTTCGCAGGCGCCCTGAAACAGGATCAGACCCCATGGGCGCGCATCCGCAAAAAATGCGCGCACGTCCGCATCCAGCGCAGGTTTACGCCAACCGTAAATCGCCGCCGTCGAATTCATCGCGCCGCCACAATACATCCGCTGCCGGCGGACTGCACTTGATCGCAGAAGGCGTCCGCCGCATCGCGCGAGGCGAAGCTGCCCGCCCGCAAACGATAGAAGATGCCTTTGGCGCCAAGGTCCGCCTTTTGAATGTCTTTCTGCGCACCCGCGAACAGGTCGGGCGCAAGACGCGAGACTTTCGCCCATTCCGCATTCGCCGCATCTTCCGAACGCAGCGCCGCGATCTGCGCCACGTAAGGCCCGTTGCGCACGATTGCGATTTTCGCGTTATTCACAGGCGCAGGAACCGGCGGTGCGCCCGTCGGACCTCCCGCAGCAGCCACAGGCTTCGGCGCCACGGCAGGAGGCGCACCATCCAGTGCGCCTTGGGCCGGCGCGCGCGGCGATTCAGCGACCGGCGGCGCGGCGTCAGCGGTTTTTGCGCCGTCAAGCTCGTCATAAATGGCGACGTCCTGGCCTGGCACGGTTTCGCCGCCCGGATCAATCGGCGCGACTTTCGCCGGACCTTCGGCTTCAATACGCGGCGGCGCGTCGCGCCCACCTTCCCGCACGCCCGACCGATAGGCGTTCCAGATCACCGTGCTGACGACCAGAAGGATCGCCAAAGCGATGACGAAAGCCAGCACGCCACGGCGCGGCTCTTCGTCTTCCTGCGCGTCGAACTCGCTGTCTTCTTCTGCATAATCAGAAGAAAAACGGCCCGAATATTCTTCCTCTTCGTCGTCGTCCCGGTTCTTCATGCCGCGCCCTCAACATCATTTGTGAACGCCCGGCCCGAGATTTCCACACCCGGACCGAATCACGTCAGGCTATCTAGCACACAACATGGTTAACGCCTGCCTTGCGCCAAAAGGCTTTTGCAGAAGCGATCTCTATATTTTTCAACATGTTAAATTTTGTGGAAAATTAAAATTTGCCTCTGGTGGGCAAATTTTTCACCCCACCCTCAAATCCAGCGCTCAAGGTTGAACAGACGGCGATGCTCATCCAGAGCGAAGGAATCCGTCATGCCGGAGATGTAGTCGCAGACCACGCGCGCTTTCTTGGCCGGATCCTGCCCCCTGGCGCGGATGGACCATTCCGGCGGCAGGGTTTCGGGTTCGGCCAGAAACAGCTCGAACAAGGACGTCACCACCCGCTGCGCCTGGCTCATCATGCGGTTGACCTTGTAGTGCCGGTACATCTTCTCGGTCAGGAAGACGCGCAGATCCTTGTCGCGCGCCTGCATCCCGGCCGAGAACGACACCAGCGGACGGCCCGCCGCGCGCACGGCCGATGCGGAATCCAGCGCCGCCTCGGCCAGATTGCGCCGCGTCTGGCTCATCAGATCGTCCATCCACACGCCGATAAGGCGGCGCACGACTTCCGCCAGAAGACGCGAAGCGGAAAGAGACGGGAAATCGCGGCGCACGCCGTCCAGCGTCTCCGCAACCAGCTCCGATCGCGCCGCCAGTTCCTCCAGGGTGAAAAGCCCGGCGTGAATGCCGTCGTCGATGTCATGATTATTGTAGGCGATGTCGTCCGACAGCGCCGCCATCTGCGCTTCCAGACTGGCGAAAGAGCTCAATTCCAAAGGATGGAGCGCATCATATTCGCCAATATAACCGGGCAAATCCGTCAACGTTCGGCCCGCATGCAACAGCGGGCCGTTGTGCTTCACCAGACCTTCCAGCGTCTCCCAGGTGAGGTTCAAGCCGTCGAAGCGCGGATAGCGCTCCTCAAGCTTGGTGACGAGCCGCAAGGCCTGCGCATTGTGATCGAACCCGCCAAAGGCCTTCATGCAGGCGTTCAATGCGCGCTCGCCCGCATGGCCGAACGGCGGATGACCGAGATCGTGCGCCAGGGCCAGGGTTTCTGTGAGGTCCTCGTCCAGCCCCAGGATGCGCGCGCCCGTTCGGGCGATCTGGGCCACTTCCAAAGAGTGCGTCAGGCGGGTGCGGTAGTGGTCGCCCTCATGAGCCACGAACACCTGGGTTTTCTGCTTCAGGCGGCGGAAGGCAGTGGAATGGATAATCCGGTCCCGGTCGCGCTGGAACGGGGTGCGGGTGGCGCTTTCGGGCTCGGCGTGGAGCCGACCGCGGGAGGTCTCCCAGGCGACAGCGTAAGGCGCCCGCCCTTTAACCCCTGAAGTCCGGATGCCGCCGTCCATGGCCATCGGGATTGCCCTTCCGTTTCCCACCGCAGATGCTCATATAGGGAGGCGGAGCTTTAACGCCTCAATTCTTAAGACGGATTCTATGACAAGTCCCGTGACGCTGACCGAAAACGCCGCCAAGCGCATTTTGAAGGTCCTGCAAACCGAGACGCAGGCCAAGGTGCTGCGTCTGGCCGTAAATGGCGGCGGCTGTTCGGGTTTCCAATACGAATTCAGCTTGGCGCCCGCTCCCGAAGCCGACGACCTGATCGTCGAACGCGACGGCGCGATTCTGGCGGTCGACACTGCGGCGCTGGACCTGATCGCCGGCTCCGAAGTCGACTTCATCGACTCCCTCATCGGCGCCTCGTTCCAGGTGCAAAACCCCAACGCCAAAAGCGGCTGCGGCTGCGGCGCCTCGTTCTCCATTTAATCGAAGGTAGTTCCATGCGCGTCGACGAGGCGATTCTGTCCCGCACCTCCATTCGCGCGTTCCTGCCCGATCCAATTCCTCTAGACACGCTGCGCGACATCCTTGAGGTCGCGCGCTATGCGCCCTCGGGCAGCAACCTGCAGCCCTGGCGCGTCATCGTGGTCACGGGCGCGGCGCGCGACGCCGTCGCCGAAATCGGCCGCCAGGCCGTCGCCGAGAAAGCGCCGAGCGAAGAAGGCGACTTTCCGATGCACCCGCACGAATTGTTCGAGCCCTATCTGTCGCGGCGCGCGCAGGTGGCGGCCGAGCGCTTCGAGCAATTGGGCATTCCGCGCGAGGATCGCGCCGGCCGCCACGCGCAGATGGCGCGCAACGCCGAGTTTTACGGCGCGCCGGCCGCCATGTTCTTCGTCGCGGACAAGAGACTGCCGCATGCGCAATGGGTCGATATGGGCGCGCTGATGCTGAGCGTCGCGCTAACCGCGCAGGCGCGCGGAATATCCACCTGCTACCAGCTTTGGTGGGCCATGTATCGCGACCGTCTGCATGCGCATTTCGGTCTTGGCGAAAACGATGTGATCCATTGCGGCATGGCGTTCGGCTACAAGGATCCCGCCGCGCCGATCAACGCCTATCGCTCCAAACGGGCCGGCGTGGACGAATTCGCGACGTTCTTGTCCTGAGAGGCCTGTTCTGAACGGATCAGCGCTCCGGCGGCGCGCCGAAGATGACGTGATATTCGATGCCGCCGCCGTCTTCCATCGGCGCGGGCCGCAGCTCCATCTTGTCATATTCTTCGACCAGCGCGTCGACCTGGTCCGCAATGCCGGAAAAAACCCCGTAAGAGTGGTCAGGCTCCTTCGGCGCGCTCGGGTCCGGAATTTTCACCGCCTTGCCGCCGGTCTTGGAGAATTCGCCCTTCGAGATGCTAAAGGCCGGATTCAAGCCGCTTGCGAAACGTACGGGATGCGGCGCAGCGGCCGCCCAGACATGTACGCTGTCGGTTCCCCACACGGCGTTGCGCCACGGCGACGCCATGTTCTCGATGGCTTTGTGCGGCACGTCCTGCGCGGCCGCCTGTGACGCCGCAATCAGCGCACCTAAAGCCGCGGCAATCGCCTGACTCGCCCGCATCACAACGCTTCCTCTCGCCGACTCGTTTTGGGGCGGTGAATAGTCTAAAAATATAACGAGCCCTCATTGTGGTCCAGCGTCCGGCGCAATACGCAATAGCCGCACGGGGACGTCTTCCGGAGATTTCATGCGCATCGCCACCTGGAACGTGAATTCCATCACCGCCCGCCTCGGGGTCGTCGAGCAATGGCTCAAGGTCGCAGCGCCGGATGTCGTGTGCCTGCAGGAACTCAAGTGCGAGGACGCGAAATTCCCCCGTCAGGCCATCGAGGACCTTGGCTATAACGTTCAGACTCACGGCCAGAAGACTTACAATGGCGTGGCCATTCTCTCGAAGCTGCCGATTGACGAGACGCTGCGCGGCCTGCCCGGGAATGACGGCGACGAACAATCACGTTACATCGAATGCGTCATCGGCGGCGCAAAACCATTCCGCATCGCCTCGATCTATTTGCCCAACGGCAATCCCATCGGAACGGAGAAATTCACCTATAAACTCGAGTGGTTCGCACGCCTGCACGCACATGCGCGCCGTCTGCTGAAGCACGAAGAGCGCGTCATTCTCGCCGGCGATTACAATGTCATTCCGCGCCCGGAAGATTGCGAACGCCCCAAGGATTGGGAGAACGACGCGTTGTTCCAGCCGGAATCGCGCGCCGCGTGGCGCACGCTTCTGAACCAGGGCTACACCGACGCCTTCATGGCCCTGGACGGCCGGGCGCATCAATATACGTTCTGGGACTATCAGGCCGGCGCCTGGCCCAAGAATAACGGCATCCGCATCGATCATATGGCGCTCTCGCCGCAGGCAGCCGAACGCCTGCGGAGCGTGACCATCGATCGCGAGCCCCGCGGCTGGGAAAAACCCTCCGACCACACCCCGCTGGTGGCCGAGTTCGACTTTTAAGTCCGCCGCCGCAGCAGCTGCCCCTCACAATTTCTGCTGCACTGCGAAATCGCGGGCGCCGGAGCCTTTGCGTGCGCGCTCACGGCGCCGTTGACGCGCGCCCGCTTTTGTGAAACCCTTTCACTATGTCAGGGAGCGAAGCCGCAGACATCCGCAAGGCCTTGGGCCGCCCGAGCGAAATCTCGCGCGCGGCGATCGTTGACGCCGCTGTGTCCATTGGCATCGACAAGGTGACAATGTCCGGAGTGGCCAAGCAATTGGGCGTGTCGATCGGCGCGCTTTACCGGCATGTCCGCGACAGGGAGGAATTGCTCCGCCTTGTCGCAAACGAACAATTGCGCGGCGGCGCGGCCCCGAAGGACGAAGACCAGCACTGGGCCCTGTTCACCCGCGAATACGCTGCCTTGCTCTACGAGAGTTTTGTACGCCAGCCGGGATTGCTGCTCGCCTACGCCAACGGAAACTTCCCGCCGGAATGGGAAGTCGACAGCATGGAAGTTTACCTTGCGGCGATGCAAAAGCGCGGCTTCGAACCAGCGGAGGCCCTGGCCCTTATCGTGGACGTTCGCGCCGCCGCCATCGGCGCCGCGCTGCAAGCCACGTCCGCAAACTGCATCGATGAGCGCATCGGCGCAAAGAAGGCGGTCAGCGCCGCATTCGCGGCGCGCGGCGAAACGGCCTTGCCGCTGCTGCGCTCCATCGCCCCGGATTATTTGAAAACTGTCTCCAGCCCGGATTGGGAACGCGTGATCCTGCGCGTTCTCGCCGCTGCGGCTGCCGAGCGAGGCGAGCCTTTGCCCGCCGAATTGCGCCAGCGCGCGCCAACAAAAACCAAAACCTTCAAAGCCCCTCAAAAAACAGCCAGGAGAGGAAAAACCAATGACTGAATTCGATACGATCATCCGCAACGGCATGATCATCGACGGCGCGCGCAACCCGCGTTTCGTCGGCGATGTCGGCATTAAAGACGGCGTGATCACCAAAGTTGGCAAGATCACCAAAGGCAAGGCCAAGCGCGAAATCGACGCCACGGGTCTCGTGGTCGCGCCAGGCTTCATCGATCTGCACACCCATTATGACGCGCAGGTGTTTTGGGATCCGTATCTCACCACGTCCGGCTGGAACGGCGTCACCTCCGTCGTCGTCGGGAATTGCGGCTTCGGCTTCGCCCCGCTAAAAAAGGAATTCCGCGAACGGGCCATGCTCTCGATGACCAAAGTCGAGGCGATCCCGATGAAGACCATGCAGGCGGCGATCCCCTGGGATTGGGAAACCTATCCGGAGATGCTCGACAGCATGGATAAACAGCCGCTGGCCGTGAACATCCTGCCATACGTGCCCGTA
Organism: uncultured Caulobacteraceae bacterium; assembly: GCA_964395875.1. GTDB lineage: Bacteria > Pseudomonadota > Alphaproteobacteria > Caulobacterales > Aquidulcibacteraceae > JBEVJO01. Next base: position 8,303 of record CAYNCS010000107.1, read on the forward strand.
AACCCGCTGCTGATCTGGGTCATGGGCCTGGAAGACGCCAAAGCCGGCCGCAAGCCGACCGACGTTGAACACGCCGAAATGGTCCGCATTCTGAACGAAGCCATGGACGCTGGCGCCTGCGGCTGGTCCGCGCAATGCCTCGGCGTCGCTGGCGATCCGAGCGCCACGACCTCCGGCGGCGCAGCGCAATCCGATTATGACGGCACGCCGATGCCGACCGACGTCATGCACCCGGAAACCCGCATGGCGCTGGCCAAGGTGCTGGGCGAACGCGGCGAAGGCTTTATCGAACTCTCCGGCGCCATGCTGCCGCGCGAGCATTGGGAAGACATGGCGCGCGTCTCCGGCGCGCCGATCATCTGGCAGGCCGTACCACCCGCCGGGGGCCCGATGGGCGCCATGCGGCCGGATCTTTTCGCCTGGTTTAAATCCTGTCGCGAAAAAGGCCTGCGCATTTACGGCCAGGGCATCACGCAAAATCCGCCGTTGCTCTTCACATTCGATTACTGGGATCTGTGGGGCAAAGTCTGGAACGAGATCGCCGGCCCGGATGTGCCCAAGGACAAGAAGCTGGCGAACCTCGCTGATCCCGTGATCCGCGAACGCCTGCGCGGCGAACCGCTGAAATACATGTTCATCGACAGCATCGCCGACACGATCCTGCTCAAGACCAAGAGCGCGAAGTTCAAGAAGTTCGAAGGCAAGCGCATCAGCGAAATCGCGCAGGCGCTCGACGCGCATCCAGTCGACGTGGTGTGCGATGCGGTGGTCGACGACAAACTGGAAACGGTGTTCCAGACCGCGCAATTCGACACCACAATCGAAGGCATCAAGGATCTGATCGACGATACATACATCATCCCTGGCCTGTCGGACGGCGGCGCGCACCTCAAATATCTGGCGTGCGGCAGCTACGGCACCGAATACATTTCCCGCTATGTGCGCGAATACAATATGAGCAGCCTGGAAGATGCGCACTGGCGTCTGTCGGCGCTGCCGGCCTATTGCGCGGGCTTCAAGGATCGCGGCACGATCCGGGAAGGCGCCGTGGCCGACCTCATCGTCTATGATTACGACAAGCTGACCTTCAACTTCCCGGAATTCGCGCGCGATTTGCCGGGCGACGAATACCGCCTGATCTCCGGCGGCTCGGGCTATCGTTTCGTGCTGGTGAACGGTCAGGTGACGATCGAAAACGACAAGCAGACCAACGTGCATTCCGGCCAGCTGCTGCGCGGCGGCAAGGCCAATCTGGAAAAGCTGAAAGCGTTTTCCGCTTAAGACCTACGTGATCGAGTAAATTACAGCCGCCAGCCTTCGGGTTGGCGGCTTTTTTTAATTTCCGTCGCGATAGAGGTCCTTGTAAGTCTCGCGCAGGACGTTCTTCTGCACCTTGCCCATGGCGTTGCGCGGCAGATCATCCACGATGATCACGCGCTTGGGCTGTTTGAATTTCGCCAGACGATCCTTCAACGCCCCCAGGACGCTTTCCTCGCTGACGCCGCTATCGGGCCTCGCCACAACCACCGCTGTGACGCCCTCGCCGAAATCCTTGTGCGCCACGCCGATAACGGCGCTCTCGATCACGCCGGGCAGCGCGTCGATCTCCGTCTCCACCTCCTTCGGATAGACGTTGAAACCGCCGGAGATCACCAGATCCTTACCGCGCCCGACGATCTGCACATAGCCGCGCGCATCGACCTTGCCGAGATCGCCCGTGATGAAGAAGCCATCGGTCTTGAATTCGGCGGCGGTCTTGTCCGGCATGCGCCAATAGCCCTTGAAGACGTTGGCACCCTTCACCTCGATCATGCCGATCTCGTCAGCCGCGAGCTTCTTGCCAGTCTCGGGATCGACGACCCGCAGGGAGACGCCCGGCAACGGAAAGCCCACCGTCCCCGCAACGCGATCGCCGTCATAGGGGTTGGAGGTGTTCATGTTCGTTTCGGTCATGCCGTATCGTTCGAGAATGGCGTGGCCGGTTTTCTCGCGGAACGCGTCGTGCGTGTCGGCCAGCAAAGGCGCGGAGCCCGAAATAAACACACGCATGTTCTGCGTGGCGTCACGCGTCAGGCGCGCATCGTCCACCAGCCGCACATAGAAGGTCGGCACGCCCATCATCGCGGTGGCGTGGGGCATCTGCGCAAAGATCTGATCCGGATCGAACTTCGGCATGAAAATCATGCTGGCGCCAGAAAACATCGTGACGTTCGTCGCCACGAAGAGACCATGCGTGTGATAGATCGGCAGCGCGTGCAGCAGCACATCGTTCGCCGTCCAGCGCCAATACTCCACCAGCATCAGCGAATTGCTGGCCAGATTGTCGTGGCTCAGCATCGCGCCCTTGGAACGCCCGGTGGTCCCGGATGTATAGAGGATCGCCGCCAGATCGTCCGGGCCGCGTTCAGCGTTTTCGAAATCCGGCGAAGCGGCCTGCGCCTTGTCGAACAGCGAACCCTTGCCG
>CAYNCS010000108.1:0-10689 GCA_964395875.1 uncultured Caulobacteraceae bacterium
GCCGCGGATGACAACCATTAAGTAAAAAGCGTGAGAGCGGCGGTCCTCCCAAAAGGACCGCCGCGCAAGCATTGCGAGAGAGGCGGGGCGCGCCTCCGTAACAACCGGGTTTTGGAGCCGATGAACACGGCGAGCATCACGCAGGATCAAAGCGCATTCGCGCCGGTGAGTGCGGCGCGTCCATCTGACTATTTCAACCTGATGAAGCCGCGGGTGATGTCGCTTGTGGTGTTCACGGCGCTCACCGGTTTGGTTTGCGCGCCTGCGCACGTGAACTTCGTTCTGGGCGCGGCCTCCATCCTGGCGATCGCCGCCGGCGCCGGCGCCGCTGGCGCATTGAACATGTGGTTCGACGCCGACATTGACGCGAAAATGAGCCGCACGCGCACGCGTCCGATTCCCGCGGGCAGGGTCGCACCGACCGACGCGCTGGCGTTCGGCGTGATTGCGTCAGTGTTCTCGGTTTTGCTGATGGCGTTGGCTGCGAATTATCTCGCCGCCGGGCTCTTGGCCTTCACCATCGTTTTCTACGCCTTTTTCTACACGATGGTTCTGAAGCGGAACACGGATCAGAACATCGTGATCGGCGGTCTGGCGGGCGCGCTGCCGCCGGCGGTGGCTTGGGCCGCGGCGACCGGCAATGTGCCGCTGAACGCCTGGCTGCTCGTCGCCTTGATCTTCGTCTGGACGCCTGCGCACTTCTGGTCGCTGGCGCTGTATCAGTCGTCGGACTATGAGCGCGTGGGCGTGCCGATGCTGCCCGTCACGAAGGGCGCCAAGTCGGCGCGGGCGCATATTCTGGCCTATGCGGCGCTGACGGCGATTGTAGGGGTCATTCCAACTTTCACCACGCTGGGCGGAACGGCGTATCTGGCCGTATCCGTTATCCTGGGTTTGGCGTTGATATTCATGGCGTGGCGCGTGTTCCGCTCTCGGGCGGGTGATGCGGTTGGCCATGACGGCGCGCTGTATGACGTGAAGAAGGAGGCGCGGCCGGCGCGTGATCTTTTCGCGTTCTCGATCCTGTATCTGTTTGTCTTGTTCGCCGTGTTGCTGGCTGAGCATCTGTTTTCGGGCGCGGCATGAGCGACGCGAACAAGCCTTCCCGTGAACTGACGCCGGAGCAGGCGCGCAAGCGGCGCAACTTTGCGACGGCTTTGGCGATTGCTGGATTTATGTTGCTGGTGTTCTTCGTGACCATGGCGAAGATCAGGGGCAATTTGTCGTGAAGCCTGCCTCCAACAAGCGCCACGCCGTCAGCGCCGTCCTCGTCGTGAGCACGGTTCTGGTAATGCTCGGTTTGTCGTTTGCGGCCGTGCCGCTCTACAAGGCGTTCTGCCAGTACACGGGTTGGGGCGGGGAGACCCAGGTCGCGAAAAGGGCCTCCAGCACTGTTCTCGATCAGAAGGTTGAAGTGCGCTTTGACGCCAATACCGGCACGGGTGCGCCGTTCGAGTTCAAACCCGCCAAGCCGACGATGACGCTGCGTCTCGGGGAGACCGGGCTCGCCTTTTACAAGCTGACGAACCTTTCGGATCATCCGATCGTCGCTCAGGCCACCTACAATGTGACCCCTGATAAAGCCGGGGTATATTTTCAGAAGATTCAATGCTTTTGCTTCGAGCCGAAGACATTTGCGCCGAAGGAAAGCGTGGAATTGCCGGTGCTTTTCTATGTGGACCCCAAGATCGCCAGCGATCCGGACGCAAGGGAAGTCACCTCGATCACGCTATCTTATACGTATTTTGGCCAGCCGGGGCAGAATGCCGCAGGGGGCAGGAGCGCTGCAGCCCGCTGACGCGAATGGGCGGCTTGCCTGTTCGCTGAAAGCGACGCTAAAGCTGAGTTAATTGGTTTGGGCGAAAAGGATTCGTCCAGTTTATCAGGGGGAAGCCCGCGCCATGGCGACGACCGCCGTCAAGCACGATTACCATCTCGTCAACCCGAGCCCGTGGCCTCTGGTCGCGTCCGTTTCGCTGTTCGTCCTGGCGGTGGGCGGCGTGACCTTCATGAAAGGGCTGTTCGGACTGCCGAAGGGCACTGCGTGGCTGCTGCTGCTGGGCTTCGCCGCCGTGGCCTACACGCTGTTCGGCTGGTGGTCGGACGTCATCAAGGAATCTCGCGGCGGCGATCACACGCCCGTCGTGCAGATCGGCCTGCGTTACGGCATGGTCCTGTTCATCGCCTCCGAAGTCATGTTCTTCGTGGCATGGTTCTGGGCTTTCTTTGAAATGGTGATCTTCCATTGGCGCCGCGCCGCGTCGCCGATCGAAGATGTCGCGGCCGCATGGCAATCCTGGCCGCCGGCGGGCATCGAAACCTTCAACCCGTTCCATATTCCGCTGGTCAACACGCTCATCCTGTTGCTCTCTGGCACGACTGTGACCTGGGCGCACCACGCGCTGCAGCAGGGCGATCGTTCCGGCGCGAAGCTTGGGCTCCTTCTGACGGTGTTGCTGGGCGCGTCGTTCTCTGCGCTGCAATTCATCGAATATTCGTCGGCCGGTTTCGGCTTCGGCGGCCCGACGGTCGGGCTCTACGGCTCGACCTTCTACATGGCCACCGGCTTCCACGGTGCGCACGTGATCATCGGGACGATCTTCCTGACGGTCTGCTTGCTGCGCTTGCTGGCGGGCGGTTTCACCCCGCAAAAGCATTTCGGCTTCGAAGCCGCCGCTTGGTACTGGCACTTCGTTGACGTGGTTTGGCTGTTCCTGTTCACCTTCGTCTATGTCGTCTATCAATAAGCCCACGGACGAGAGTAGCGTATCATCGGAAGGCCCTGCGAAAGCGGGGCCTTCTGTCAATCCGTGGATTGCCGGGTCTTTGTGCCGGTGTCCGTATTGCGGCAAGGGCTCGGTGTTCTCCGGTTTCTTGAAGTTCGCGGATTCCTGCTCCTATTGCGGGAAGGATTTCGGCAACGCCGACGCCGGCGACGGCCCTGCGGTGTTTGTGATCCTGATCGGCGGCGCGCTGGTCGTGCCCGTGGCGCTCGCCATTGAATTCATGTTCCATCCGCCGGCCTGGGTGCATCTCCTGATCGCGCTGCCTTTGGCCATGGTCGTGTGCATGAGCCTGTTGCGGCCGTTTAAATCGACGCTGTTCGCGCTGCAGGTCGCCAATAAGGCCAGCGAGATCAAGACCTGGGAAAATTAGGAATGGCCGCGCCGTTCCGGTTCCGCCCGTCGCTCCCGATCACGCTCTTTGTTCTGCCCGCGCTGCTGATCCTGATCGGGCTGGGCGTCTGGCAGGTTGAGCGTTTGCACTGGAAAGAGGGGCTGATCGCCCGCATCGCCGAGCGCGCGGCTGAGGCGCCGATGCCGTTGCGCGACGCCATCGATCTGGCGACCAAGATGCCGGAAGCGCAACGCGATGAAATCGAGTTTCGCCGTGTGCGGATCAGCGGGGAGGTTGCCCCGGTGAAGCCGGTTCCCTTCGCCGCTTTGGACCCTGACAACGTGCGCCGTGAACTGGTTGCGGTGAAGGCGGAGAACGCGATCATCTTCCTCGACGTCCGGACGCCGGAAGGGCAGGCGCCGCTGGAAGGGGCGAAAACCTTCGACGGCGCCGGCGTCCTGCGCTTCGGCAAAGCCGCGAACAGCTTCACGCCGCCGAACGACCCGGCGCATGAGCAATGGTTCTGGCCGGATGTGAAGGCCGCCGCAGCTGCGCGTGGTCTTGACGGCCCGGCGCCGTTCTATCTGGCCGTCGAGAAGCCCGGCGGACCGCCCAATCCAGCCGCGACGCCAGTGCTGACGAACAATCATCTGGGCTATGCGTTGACGTGGTTTGGGCTCGCGATAGGGCTTTTGGGCGTGTATCTGGTCTGGCACCACAAAAACGGCCGTCTGACTTTCGGGCGATAGACCGGCTTCGGCAGAGAGAATTAATGCGATACGTCTCCACGCGCGGCGCTGCGCCTGCGATCGGATTTTTGGACGCCGCCCTTGGCGGCCTGGCGCCGGACGGCGGCCTTTATGCGCCTGAGCAATGGCCGGCTTTGCCCAAGCCGGCGCTGGAGATCGGCTGCCTGCCTTACGCGCAAGCCGCCGCGGCGATCCTGAAAGCCTTCGCCGGGGATGAACTCACGCAGGAAGAGGCCGAGCGCCTGTGCGCCGACGCCTATGCCAGCTTCGCCGATCCGGCCGTAACGCCGCTGCGCCAGATCGAAGACGATCTCTATATCCTGGAGCTGTTTCACGGCCCCACCTTGGCCTTCAAGGACGTGGCGCTGCAGCTGATCGGCAAATTGTTCGACTGGGCGCTGACGCGCAAAGGCGAGCGGCGCACCGTCATCGCCGCCACGTCGGGCGATACGGGCGGCGCTGCGGCGGGCGCTCTGGCCGGGCTCAACGCCGTCGATCTGTTCGTGCTGTACCCGTCGGGGCGCATCTCTGAAGTGCAGCGCCGGTTCATGACCGCCACCGGTCACGCCAACATCCACGCCATCGAGATCGACGGCTCGTTCGACGATGCGCAAGCCATCATGAAGACGATGCTCGCCGATCGTCCGCTGACGGAGCGCGCCCAGCTCTCGGCGGTGAATTCGGTGAACTGGCTGCGCGTGGCGGCGCAGACCGTCTATTATTTCGTGACCGCCGCGCGGCTCGACAAAGCGCCGGTGTTCACGATCCCGAGCGGCAATCTGGGCGATGCGCTGGCTGGTTTCGTCGCGCATCAGATGGGCCTGCCGGCGGCGCGGTTTGTGATCGCGACCAATTCCAACGACATCCTCGCGCGAACGCTGGCGACGGGCCGCTATGCGCAGGGCACGCTGCACGCAACGACGAGCCCGGCCATGGATATTCAAGTGGCGTCCAATTTCGAGCGCCTGTTGTTCGAAACGTCCGGGCGCAATTCGAAGGCCGTCGCGGAATGTTATTCCAGGCTCTCGAAGGAGGGCGGCTTCGACATTCCCGCCGATGCGCTCGCCGCCATGCGCGCCAAATTCTCCGCCGGCATGGCCAGCGATGCGGAAGTCGCGGCGAAGATCAAACAGATGCACGCTGCGCATGGCCTCCTGATCGACCCGCACACCTGCGTCGGCCTCGTCGTGATCGACAAGCTGCGCCAGGAACTGGCCGGGAGGGCGCCCGGCGCGCCGATCGTGGCCTTGTCGACGGCCCACGCCGCCAAATTTCCGGAAACGATTCTGGCCGAAACGGGCGCGCACGCGCCTTTGCCCGCCCATTGCGCCGACCTTTTCGAGCGCGAAGAACGCATTGTGCACCTTCCCGCCAAAGTCGAAGCAATTCAGGATTATCTGCTGCAGCACGCGCGCGCCGTGCGCTAGGGCGGCGGGCTTCATCGCTCGAACGCCTTGCCCGGACTCTGCGGCTTGGCGCACAATGCGGTACCGGATTGATCCATGGCCTTTCTGCGACGAGACTCTCTGAGCCAATCGGGACGCGCGCTGGAAGGCGAGGGCGTGATCCTGCGCGCGCCGGAACAGCGCGATTTCGTAGGCTGGGCCAATATGCGCGCGCAGTCGCGGACTTTCCTGGCGCCCTGGGAGCCCACCTGGCCGCTCGACGATCTCACCCGGGACGCCTTTCGCCGCCGCTTGCGTCGCTATGACGAAGACCGTCGCCTGGGGCTCGCTTACGCCTATTTCGTATTCCGCAATGAAGATGCGCGGCTGGTCGGCGGCGTGACGCTGGGCAATGTCCGGCGTGGCGTCGCGCAGACCGCATCCGTGGGGTATTGGGTGGGCGAGCCGTTCCAGCGCCGGGGCTATACGCGCGGCGCGGTGGCGGCGGTGTTGCGCCATGCCTTTGACGATCTGGCGCTCAATCGCGTCGAGGCGTCCTGCATGCCGGAAAATGAGGCGTCGAAGCGACTCCTGCTAAGCTTGGGTTTCCATGAAGAAGGCGTCATGCGTAGCGCCTTGAAAATAAACGGCGTCTGGCGCGACCATTTGCTCCTGGCGATCGTAAGGGGAGATCCCATTGGGCAGCCTTGAGTCCGCCGCTGAATTCGACCTCGCAACGGCGATCGCCGAAGGGCTGGTGGGGCCGCACGTTCAGCCCGTTTTTCGTCTGGCGGACGGCAAGCTGGCGGGGTTTGAGGCGCTGGTGCGCTGGCGCGACGCCAGGCGCGGTCTGCTGCAAGCCTCGGAGCTGATCAGCGCGGCGGAAGCTGGCGGGCTGATGCCGGCCTTATCGGAGCGTATGGTGGCCGCGTCGGTGGATTTGCTGGCCGACTGGCGCAAGCGTTTTCCGGCGGCGCAGTCGATTTTCATGGCGGTGAACATTTCCGGTCCCGAAGTGCCGGACGGCGCGGTGCTGCGCAAGGCTGCGGCGCTGGCCAATGCAGCCGGTCTGCCCCCCAAGGCGCTGCACATCGAGATCACCGAACATCACATCATCGACGATCACGACGCGGCGGCGATCGCCCTGTCGGAGCTGCGCAAAGCGGGCGTCGGCGTGGCGCTGGACGATTTCGGCGCCGGCTTCGCCTCGCTGGGCTGGCTGGCGCGTTTCCCCGCCGACATCCTGAAGATCGACGCCTATTTCATCCGCGCGATGGAGGAGAGCGACGCCGCCCGCAAGATCATCCGCGCCATCACCGCGCTGGCGCATGAGCTGGGGCTGACCGTCATCGCCGAGGGCGTCGAGCGGCCCGACGCGCCTGCCCAACTGCGCGATCTGGGCTGCGACTTCGCGCAAGGCCACTTCTATGGGGGCGCCGTGGAGCCCGACGAGGCCGAGCTGCGCTATTTGAAGCCGGCGCACTGACCGGTTTTAGCTTGGTGCGTGCTTGGTCAGGCGCAGGCGGCTGCGGTCATAGCCGAGCGCGGCGGCGCGTTCGATCAGCTCTTCAACCTTGGCGGGGCTCGGGGTCGGATCGCGGGTGAGGATCCAGAGATACTTTCCCTTGGGCTCGCCCACGATCGACCAGGTGTATTTGTCGTCCCGGTCGAGGATCCAGTAATTGCCGTAGAAGGGCGGGAAGAACGAGACCTTGAGCTTCGCCCCGGCGGAGCCGTCGACCACCTTCGCCTTGCCCTTATAGGCCTTGTAGGGGCCGTCGACGTCGCCCTTGCGGCAGGCGTTCACGACTTCGATATGGCCGTCGCGCTGGGTGTAGGTGGCCGTGACGGCCTCGCAATCCTTTTCGAAGCGGTTTTCATAGCGCGCCAGTTCGTACCAGCGGCCCAGATAGCGTTGCAATTCAACGGATTTGGCGGGGGCGGGGACATTGGCGTTGGCGTTTACGGTCGAGACGCTTTCGGCCATCAGCAAACCGGAAAACGCGACCAGGGCGGTTAATGCGTTCAGTTTCACGGTCAATTCGCCTTTCTTGCGCTGTGCGGCTTGGCGCGAGGCGAGGTTTTGTGTAAGCACGCGTCTCGCTCACGCTCTGAGGCCTTTACGCACCAGAGGGTGAACTGGATGGCCGGACCGATGGTTCCGGACGCCGCCTAGGAGCTTAGCTCAGCTGGTAGAGCATCGGTCTCCAAAACCGAGGGTCGTGGGTTCGAGTCCCCCAGCTCCTGCCAGGCGGCAGATTTGCGCAACAACACTATGATTTTGGCTGAGCTTGGTTGCGCAGAATGAACTCTGCTCGTTCCCGAACCGCTGGGGAAGAATCGTTCGCAAGTGCTTCCGCGAGGATTTGCGCCTGCGCTGATCTGAGCGAAAACCGGATAACGTCGGCGAGTGCAAGCTTACGCACCATGGCGGATTTGTCGGATGCGCAAGCCGAAATGATCGCGTCCTTGTCTGCAGCGGTCGTGAGGTTTCGCTGAGCCAGTACCGGCTCCCGTTTTCTGACCCCCATCGACTTATCCACCCATCGCCATTGCCAGCCGTTAGGCCAAGTGGCGTGTCCATTTATCATCGTTTGGAACGCGAGCGCACGAACTTGGGGCTGCCGCGCTCGCAGCGAAATTGCCACAAGGTACGGATCAAGCGCATCGTTTTCGAGCGCACAGCGCAGGGCCTTCGCCGTAGGGCCGGTTACTTGCTGAATGATTGCATCCGCAAGCGCTGCACTCACATCAGCTCGATCGAACACAGATTCAATCGGTGATTTTTCATCCCTCCAACGTGCCCACGTATTCTTCCGGGGGAGCAACGCGAGTGCTGCTGACGCCACTATCGGGGCGGGTGTTAGAGGAAAGGAGCGCTTGGCGCAGTCGACCGCTGCAGCTCTTACAGGTTGAACCCAATCATTCAGTCGCCACGAAACCGCAGCAAACGCGAACGCGCTAGGCAGCGGGCCCGATATCTTCCGCAAAGCCGCTTCTCGCAAATATCCGTCGCGGTGGAAGAGGAAAAGGTATTCTAGGCCCTCAACCTCTTTGAGCTGAGTCAGGCTCGTTAATCGGGATACGAATAGTTCTTCTAAGCGCGTGAAAAAGGACAACTTGACGGGCCGCCAACTGTGCAGTCTCGCCGTTTCAGCAATTTCTCGATCTGCCTTTATAGCCATTTCAGGTGCTAAGTGATGAAGCTCCAAAAGGTGCGCAGCGAGCGCTGGCTCGATGCGGCGCTCTTGCCCCAGGCGCTTGCCGATGGTGGCCAACGCACGCTGAAGAGATATGGCTAATAAGTGAGTGCGTCGTGAACTCATGGCGCCAACCTGCGATCAACGTGGTACACGGTCAATGGCTTGGCTTGGGCGCTGTTGTTCCGGTTAAACTCGGTCTAGGGCTCACGCGGCAAAATCGTAATCTTCTGCCAGATCTTCTGGGACAAGTTCGCCGCGAGGCGCTCGATGTCGCTAGCGGATTCTTCGGTCTGCGCGTCGCGCGCGGCCTGGGCGTAGAGCGCGGCGATCTTGGCCGTGAGGCTCAGCATTTCCGAACAATAATCCAGATAACGCTGCAACTCGAATGGCGTCAGATCGCGGTCGGGGCTGGCGGAGGTGCGCGCGCCGCCGATCATGCCCGGGTCCTTGGTGAGCTGGTGCATGTCGATGACGTGTACGAGGCCGCGCAACTCCTGCAGCGCCGCGATGGCGCGCCGCCGCTTCAATCGCGTTTCGATGGTCAGCAAAAACGCCACGCCCGCCGCCGCCAGGAGGACGACATTGATCGAGGCGTCCACGCCTTGCACGATCTCCAGCGCCTTGGGCGCGCCGGAACTGAGACTCAGATGTCTGGTCGCCGCGAAAATCAGAAAAAGGCTCAGCGCCAGCACAAACCCGACGCCGGCGCGCACGAGTAGATTGGGCGCCTGGATGTACGCGGTTTCGGCGGCCGTGCGGCGCGCGGCGTCCGCGAGGCTGGCGCAGACGCGCTCAAGGCCGGCATTGGGAAAGCGTTCGCGAATGCGGTCCCGCAGGCGGTCGATTGTCGCCACCACCAATGCGGGATCGAGCGCCGCGGGATTGGCCATATCAGGCGAGGGCGGCGGCGATTTTCGCCGCATTGGCCTTGAGCGTTTCGTCGTCTCCGCGCTGCGCCGCGTGCATGCCGATGGCGCCGCCTTCATAGATCGGGATCAGATGGAAATGCAGATGGAACACCGTCTGGCCGGAGGGCGCACCGTTGAATTGCATCACGCGCAGCCCCGCCGGCTGCAGCGCTTTGGTCACGGCCTGCGCGACGCGCTGGACGCTTTGCATATAAGGGCCGAGCGCTTCGGGCGGGAAATCCAGGAAATTGCGCGAGCCGGTCTTCGGGATCACCAGCGTGTGGCCATTGGTCTGCGGGAAGAGATCCATGAACGACAGGGAAACGTCGTCTTCGAAGACTTTGAAGCAGGGCAGTTCCTGGCGCAAAATCTTGGCGAAGATGTTCTGCGGATCGTACGTCCCGTCGAGGCTCATTCGGCGGCTTCCCTCTGGTCGTGACTGGCGGCGTCGCAGATGGCGTTCCACAAAATGCGGAAGCGCACGTCTTCGAACGCCATGAGCGACGGCAGACGCTGATCCATCCCGGAATCGAGGCTGGCGATGTGATCGAGCATTTCGGTGAGGTGCAGTTCTTCTTCCGCCAGGATGCTCTTGAGCGACATCGCCGACGCGCTCGCGGCGAGCGCGGACTGATACATCCGGTAGAACCAGATCGCGCGCAGCTCCACGATCAGCGACATGTACAGATACGGCAATTGCGCGGGCGCATCCGGCGCCATGTTCGCGGCGGTGAAGGCGTCGAGGCGGCCCATATAAGCGCGCGCCGAAGGCCCGGCGAAGGTGTGCACGTCCGCATAATCGAGCTTTGCGGCGGTGAACTTCTCCGCCGCGCGTTTGAAGAAATACGCATGGCGCGCTTCTTCGGCCAGATGCTTCAGCGTGTCGTGATCGGGATCGACCGGCGACTGGCTCGCCATGATCTTGCGGCTGCCGATATGTTCCATCAGCGAGAGCGTGTTCAGAAACAGCGCATGCTTTTGCGCGTCGGCGCAGAAGGCTTCCAATTGCTTCTGGACGAGCGGCTTGAGGTCTTCGCTCTGGCGCGACAGCGCGTCGATGCTCCAATGCCCGCTTGTCATTCCAATTCCTTGAATTCCATTGGCGCCAGAAATAGCGCCGTGCGCCGAAAAGCGCAAATCTATCAATCGTCTTTGCGAAAAGGCGTGTATTCGCCAAGAACTTCAATCTGTTGCGCCACGGCGTGGCGCTCGCGCCGCAGATAGTCCTCCAGCGCCCGCCGGAAGCCCGGATCGACCACATAATGCGCCGAATTGGTGCGGACGGGGCCATAACCGCGCGCGAGCTTGTGTTCGCCCTGGGCGCCGG
>CAYNCS010000109.1:0-10651 GCA_964395875.1 uncultured Caulobacteraceae bacterium
GTCTTGCCGTGGTCGACGTGGCCCATGACCGTGACGACCGGCGGACGCGGCTTCATGTCCTCGGGCGCGTCGGCGTCGCCCGCCAGACCTTCTTCGACGTCCGATTCCGCGACGCGCTTCACGACGTGGCCGAATTCGGTGACGATCAGCTCCGCCGTATCAGCATCGACCGGGTCGTTGGCGCGGATCATCTGACCCTGGCGCATCAAATAAAGAATCACGTCCTTGACGCGTTCCGCCATGCGGTTCGCCAGTTCCTGGACGGTGATGACTTCGGGAATGACGACTTCGCGCACGACCTTGTCGCGATTGTCGCCGCCGCCCCCGGCCATGCGGCGCTGCTTTTCCTTTTCGCGCGCACGGCGCACGGAGGCGAGCGAACGGCCACGTTCGTCGCTGTCCGCCGTGACGGCGGTGATGGTGAGACGGCCCTGGCGGCGATTTGGCTCGCCCTTGCCGCGGCCCAAAGGAAGTTTCGCGGCCGGCGCCGGAGCGGGCACGCCCTTTTTCGCCTTCACGCGGCCGCCAAGTTCGGCGAGCACGTCGCGGTCCGGCGCTTTCGGCGCAGACGGTTCCGGCGCAGCTTCCGCCGCCGGCCGGTCATCGCTTTCATCGCCGGCCTGACGGGCCAGAGCGGCTTCACGGGCGGCGCGCAGCGCGGCGACCCGTTGCGCAGTTTCATCCGCTTCGCGCGCGGCGCGTTCGGCGTCCTCGGCTTCGCGGCTGGACTGCAAAGCGGCGCGCTCCTCGGCGGCGCGCGCGGCGCGAGCCGCTTCTTCGGCGCGATCGCGCTCGCGGCGCTCTTCTTCCTGTTCGCGGGCGCGCTGCAGCGCCTCGGTGCGGGCGCGCATTTCAGCGTCGGAAAGACCGCCCGGGCGGGATTGCGGCGCCGGTTGCGGCGCGGGCGCGGCAGGCGCAGGCGCAGCCTTGGGCGCGGCTGGCGCGGCTTCGACGGCGACGGGTTCTTTCACTGGCTCGGGCTTGGCGCCCGGCTTGTTGATGACGCGGCGCGACTTCGTTTCGACCACGACCGTCTTCGTGCGGCCATGGCTGAAGCTCTGACGCACGGTCCCCGCGCTCAGCGTCCGCTTCAGGGTCAGCGGCTTGCGCTCATCGGAGCCTTTTTCGGGATCTTGTCCGTCACCCATGCTTGAGACCGGTCATCCTTTAAAAAAACAAGTGTTAAAACCGCCGTCTAGATCTGCCGGCGGCCTTATGTAATGCGTTCAATCGACGTTGTTCTGGCGCCAATCAGCCGGCGTGATAACGCGGAATCCGGAGAGGCGTCCAATATCGACCGTCCAGCGATGCGCAATGCGCCCCACTGGGATCAGGCCATGTACCACACGATCCCGGCCCAACGCCACCCCAAGTTCCTCGGACGTAAAGCATCCAGCGACGTTAATCCGCCCCCAGAGGCCAAAAGCCAGACCCAAAATCTTGTTCCGGCCGTCTTCGGCGCCGTCCGACGCCTCGATCAGCCAGCCGGGCCTGGCTTTGCGGATCGCCGTATCGACGGCATCGGCCCCCAGGATCACATCCCCGGCGCCGCGCGCGATGCCCAGAAAATCCAGACACCTTTTTGCCAACAACACCTCCGCCTGATCGGCGAGGCCGGTTGGTGCGCTGACGTTTCGCTTGAAGCCGCGGGCGAACCCGCCCTTCTTGGCGGCCGTTTCAACCGCAGCGCGGGTGCAGAGAGTCCAGACGCCGCGCCCTGGTAATTTGGCCGCGACGTCCGGAATTACAACCCCCGCAGGATCGAGCGCGAAACGCAGGAGCCTGTCTTCCGACAGACGCTCGCCGGTCGCCGCGCAACGCCGCTCCCGAAAGCCGACAGGCTCTTCGGCGTTTTCGTCTAGAAGCAGATCGCCGCCATCACGAGACCGCGCCGTCATCGGACGCCTCCTCCTCCGGCGCCTCGATCCAGCCCGCCGCGATGCGCGCGTTCATGATCAGGGCCTCGGCGTCCGCCGCCGAGAGGTTGAAGGAATCCAGGACGCCCGGCACGCGCACGCGCTCGTTCGTCTTGCGGTTGGTTTCGAAATAGCCGGTGAGCTCGTCGGCGGTGAAGCCGGCGAAATCGTCGACCGTCTTCACGCCTTGCTCGCCCAGCGCCACAAGGTGTTCGAGCGTCAGGCCAGGAATGGCTTTCAGATCGTCATCCACGCCCAGTTCGATGCGCTTGGCGTCGAGTTCGGCCGCCACTTTCTCAAGGTGATCCTTCGCACGGGCTTGCAGTTCTTCGGCGGTTTCGATGTCGAAGCCTTCGATCATCGCCAGATCGTCGAGATCGACCAGCGCGATTTCCTCGATCGAGGCGAAGCCTTCCGTGGCCAGCAGCTGGCCCATGGTCTCGTCGACGTCCAGCGCTTCCTGGAACATCTTGGAGCGCTCTTCGAATTCCTTGGCCCGGCGGGCGGATTCGACTTCTTCCGTCAGGATGTCGATCTGCCAGCCCGTAAGCTGCGAGGCCAGACGCACGTTCTGGCCGCGGCGGCCGATGGCCAAGGACAATTGCTCGTCCGGCACCACGACTTCGACGCGGTTTTCGTCTTCGTCCATAACCACCTTGGAGACTTCGGCGGGCTGCAGCGCGTTGACGATGAAGGTCGCGGCGTTGGGCGACCAGGGAATGATGTCGATCTTTTCGCCCTGCAGTTCGGAGACGACCGCCTGCACGCGCGCGCCGCGCATACCGACGCAGGCGCCGACCGGGTCGATCGAATTGTCGTTCGACAGCACGGCGATCTTGGCGCGGCTGCCCGGATCGCGCGCCACGGCGCGGATTTCGATCACGCCGTCATAGACCTCCGGCACTTCCAGCGAGAACAACTTCGCCATGAATTGCGGATGGGCGCGCGACAGGAAGATCTGCGGGCCCTTGGTCTCGCGGCGCACGTCATAGAGGAACGCGCGCACGCGATCGCCGACCTGCAGGTTTTCGCGCGGGATCGACTGATCCCGGCGGATCACGCCTTCGGCGCGGCCGATATCGACAATGACGTTGCCGAATTCGGCGCGCTTCACGACGCCGTTTACGATTTCGCCAACGCGGTCTTTATATTCTTCGAATTGACGGTCGCGCTCCGCTTCGCGGACGCGCTGGGTGATGACTTGCTTGGCCGTTTGGGCTGCGACGCGGCCAAATTCAACCGGCGGCAATGTGTCGGAAAGCTCATCGCCAACAACGGCGCCGGGCTTTTTGCGCTGGGCGCGCGCGACGTCGATTTGCGTGTGTTCATCTTCAACCTCTTCCACCACCGTTAAAACCCGCCGCAGCGTGACTTCGCCCGTTTTCGGGTCGATGTCCGCACGGATATCGTTTTCAGCCCCGTAGCGGGCGCGCGCCGCTTTCGCCATGGCGTCGGCCATGGCCGCGATCACGATGTCCTTTTCGATGGACTTTTCGCGGGCGACGGCGTCGGCGATCTGCAAGATCTCCAGCCGGTTTGCGGAAACGCCAGCATTCATGGGGGCTGCTCCTACTCTTCGTCTTCAGCGCCGGTCATCTCGGCGTCGTCTTCGGTAAATTCGGGTTGCGTTTCGCCGCGCGCGGCGGCGCGGCGCATGTCTTCGGCGATCAGCTCGTCCGTCAGGACCAGCCGCGCGTCGTTGATCTGGTTGAAGCGCCAGGAGAAGACCTGACCGTCTTCCTGTTTCAGCTTCACGTCATTGCCGTCCACGCCCGCGAGAATCCCGCGAAAGCGGCGGCGGCCTTCCTGCATGCGCGCCAGTTCGACCTTGGCTTCGAATCCTTCGTAGGACGCGAAATCCTGCAGCCGCGTCAGCGGTCGGTCGATGCCCGGCGAGGACACTTCCAGCACATAGCCCGCCGGGATCGGGTCCATCTCCTCCAGCGGCTGCGACAGCGCACGGGAAAGCCTGGCGCAATCCTCGACATTGAAGCCGCCGTCGGGGCGTTCGGCCATGATCTGCACGCGCGGACGCCGGTCGCCCAGAACGCGCACGCGCACGACGTCATAGCCGAGACCCGCAGCGGCGGCGTCGGCCAGAACGGCGATCTTTTCCTCAAGGATCGAGGAGGTGCGCATTGGAGCTCCAGATGCGTCCCGTTTCGGAAAACAAAAAAGCGGCCCCTTCCGGGGCCGCCTTCCGTGCATCCGCACGTAGACGGTGAATTTGACCCCTTATAGCCCTGCCTTCGGAGGATGTCACGAAGGATTATCGGCGACGCTCAGCCGGGCCAGTAACCAAAAAAAGGCGGCGCGATCAGTCCTGACGCGGCGCGCCTCTGGAATCCTCACCCGCACGCCAGATCATCACGCTCTCGGCGCTCTGGCCGCTGGCCGTGCGTTCTTCCGGCTCGGCGCCGATCTGCGCAGAAAAGACCCTTGAAAAGGCCGAATGCGCGTCCACGAGGTCGGCATGCACCGGGTTCGCATAAATGAAATAAACCGGCACGCCGCCGCCCGGGGCGAGGCTATCCAGCAGACGACGGATCAATTCCTCCCCGAACGGATGATGTGCGAACGCCACCGCCACGCCCGAATGCGGCAGATAAGGCTGGCTCGCGTCGCCTTCGATGACGCGGATGGGCGTGCGCTCAGGGTGTTTGGCGGCGATGCTCGCCGCATTGCGCCGCGCGATGGCGCACAAATCCGGATTGAGTTCGATCCCGGAGATGGAAACGAAACTGAATTCCGTCGCGACCGCCAAAGCGCAGCCCTTGCCCGCGCCGATATCGATGAAATGCGCCTCGGATAGATCGCCCAATTCCCGCAACGCCGCGCGCACCACGCTGGGCAATGTGCTCTGATAGCCGAGAACCGCATCGTCCAGCGCCTTGCCGGACCGCAATGCGTGATTTGGCAATATTCCGCGCGTATCGATCCCGAGATCGCGTTCAAAGGTCAGAAACGGGCGATTGCGGCGTTGCGCCCAATCATAGGCGCGAAACAGCGGGCTCCGGATGAACCGATGCCTGGACGCAACGCTGAACAAGCGGCTCGAGAAATCGGGCGTCGCCACGCAAAACCCTCGCTACGCGTCCCCCCCGGAGTTAAACGCCGGAATTGCGCATATCCGGCGCTGGGAGCGGACAAATAACGCTGACACAAAGCCGATAGATCCAAAAGCGCAAAGCGCGATGCGGACTTAATCCCAACGCGCAAGGCGAGAATATGGGCGCCGGCCCCGAATAAGCGCGGCTAAACGCGCAGATGAATTTTGGTTCGGTTGTAAGCCGACTGGCCGATCGCCACTATCTGGCCGACGTATTCCGGTTTCTCCCCCAAGAGCCCCTCAGGAGCCCCCCATGAGCGCCTTGTTCTCACCCGTCACGCTGGGCGGCGTGACTCTGTCCAATCGCATCGTCATCGCCCCGATGTGCCAGTATTCCGCCGAGAACGGTCAGGCGACCGACTGGCACACGATCCATCTGGGCAATCTGGCGCTGTCCGGCGCCGGCCTGCTGATCGTCGAAGCCACGGGTGTGGAGCCAGCCGGGAGGATCTCCCCGGCGGATCTGGGCCTGTGGGACGACGCCACCGAAGCCGCGCTCGTTCCCGTTCTGAAGGCTGTGCACACCTATTCCAAAACGCCGATCCTGTTTCAGCTGGCGCACGCCGGACGCAAGGCCTCAACGGCAAAGCCTTGGGACGGCGGCCAACAGCTCTCGCTCACGGAAGGCGGCTGGGAAACCTTCGCGCCGTCCGCCATACCGCACGCCGAGGGCGAGCGCCCGCCCATCGCGCTGGATGCGGCGGGCACGGCGCGCATCAAGACGGCTTTCGCCGAAGCCGCCAAACGCACCGTGCGCCTTGGCGCGGACGGCGTCGAAGTGCACGGCGCGCACGGTTACTTGCTGCATGAGTTTCTGTCGCCGGTCGCCAACAGGCGCGCCGATGAATATGGCGGCGCCTTCGAAAACCGCGCGCGCTTTCCGCTGGAAGTTTTTGACGCGGTGCGCGCGGCGCTGCCCGCCGGCAAGATTCTCGGCTATCGCATCTCCGCGACCGATTGGGTCGAGGGCGGCCTGTCGCTGGACGACGTCATCGCCTTCGCCACGGAGCTGAAAAAGCGCGGCGCGGATTATATTCACGTCTCGTCCGGCGGGGTTTCTCCGCATCAGGACATTCCGGTGAAGCCGAATTACCAGGTGCATCTGGCCGAGGCCGTGAAAGCTGCTACCGGACTGCCGACCATCGCGGTCGGCCTGATCACCGATCCGCATCAGGCCGAAGAGATCGTCACGAGCGGCAAGGCCGATATGGTCGCTCTGGCGCGCGGAATTCTCTATGATCCGCGTTGGCCGTGGCACGCGGCGGCGGCTTTAGGCGCCAGGATTGAGGCCGCGCCGCAATATTGGCGCTCGCAGCCGCGCGAGTACAAGGATCTGTTTATTCAGAAAGTCTGACGAAATCGAGGAAGACGGGCGGCATGTCCCCCAGCTTCTTCGTTTCGTAACGCGTCGTGATGTGATCCGCAGGCGGATTTTTCCAATCCGCCGCTCCACGCGCGCGCCATTCAAAGCGCCGGTCGCGCAACAGACGCTCCAGCATCCATTCGGCATAATCCGCCCAATCGGTGGCGAGGCGCAGCGCGCCGCCCGGGCGGATGAGGCGTGCAAGTTCGGCGACGAAATCCTGCTGGATAAGGCGCCGCTTGTGATGCCGCGTTTTCGGCCACGGGTCCGCAAACAGGATGAAGCAGCGATCGACGCTTCCATCCTTCAGGCGCATCGTCACATCGCGCGCGTCGCCCATATGCAGCCGGATATTGGGAAGGTTGTTTTCCTCGATCCCGACCAGCGCCTTGGCCACCCCCTCATTGAAGGGTTCGCACCCGATGAAGCCCACGTCCGGATGGCGCCTGGCCTGTGCGATCAGGTGCTCGCCGCCGCCGAAGCCGATCTCCAGCCAGATTTCCCTTGGGGTGAAGCCCGCCGCAGCGGCCGGCGCCAGCCCGCTTTCATTGGACGGAGGATCGAACATCTCGCGCGGGTCCAGCGCCCCCGGCTCGGACTCCGAAACCTCCAGATGCGGCAAGAGCGCGTCGATCAGGGTCTGCTGCCGCGCCGAAAGCGGCCGGCCCTTGGCCCGGCCGAAAGTGCGGAGGGGAATGTGTTCCATCGCGCGGGCTTAAATCACGCCGCGCCACCACCCGGCAAGCCGGGCAGCAGCCTCACGCGGACCCGTTCAATCAGCCCGCCTTTTTCGGCTTGTTCGAGGCGACGGCGGACTGGCGCAGGATCTCCTCCGCGCGCTTCAGCTGATAGTCGTCTTTTTCGTTCCAGTTTTCCGGCGGCTGATCGACCGGGCCGAGGGTCTTCTTCGCCTGCTTTTCATCCTGACCGGCTTTGGCGCCGGGTCCGAAGCCATTGGTCAGCGCGTGCGGCAAGTCCTTTTCGGACAGGATCGGGCCTTTGATCTTGGGATCGCGCGAGGCCAGAACCAGCACGTCCGGATTGACGCCTTCGCCCTGGATCGAGCGGCCCGACGGCGTAAAATACCGCGCCGTGGTCAGACGCAGCGCGCCCTGACGTCCCCCCTTGATCGGGATCACGGTCTGGACCGAGCCCTTGCCGAAGGAGCGCATGCCGACGACCTTCGCCCGGCCACGGTCCTGAAGGGCGCCGGCGACGATTTCCGAGGCCGAGGCGGAGCCTTCGTTCACGAGCACGACAACCGGCAAACCTGCGGAATCGTCGCCCTTGCGCGCGTTGTAACGTTCGATGTCGAGCGGGTCGCGGCCACGCGTGGAGACCACTTCGCCGCCGTCCAGGAACGCGTCGGACACGTCGACCGCCTGGTCGAGCAGGCCGCCCGGATTGTTGCGCAGGTCGAGCACATAGCCGCGCAGCTTGCCGCCGCTTTGCTTCTTCAGCGATTTCAGCGCTTCCTCGACGCCGTCGGCGGCTTTCTCGGTGAATTGCGAAATCCGGATGTAACCGACGTCCGAACCTTCCAAGCGATAGCGCACCGGCTTCACGACGATATTCTCGCGCACGATGGTCACGTCGAATGGATCCTTGCCCTCGCGGGCGATGGTCAGCTTGATCTCGGTGCCCACCTGACCGCGCATCTTGTCGACCGCATCGTTCAGGGTGAAGCCCATGATGCTTTCGCCATTGATGGCGGTGATGAAGTCGCCGGGCTTCAGCCCCACGCGGCTGGCGGGTGTGCCGTCGATGGGCGCCACAACGCGCACAACGCCGTCGTCCATCGTCACTTCGATGCCGAGGCCGCCATATTCGCCGCGCGTCTGCACCTGCATGTCGCGGAATTCGTCAGCGTTCATGAAGCTGGAGTGCGGATCGAGCGAGGCGAGCATGCCGTTCACGGCCGCTTCCATCATCGCCTTGTCGTCGACGTCCGTCACATAATCGGCATGGACGCGCGCCAGGACGTCAGCGAACAATTCCAGCTGCCGGAAGGTTTCAGCCTGTTCCGCGTTCGGATCGGGGCGAGCCGACCACGCCGCAGCGCTAATTCCGATCACGCCGGCCGCCGCAGCGGCGAACAAACCGATCTTGAAACTGCGTCCCATGCAATCACGCGCCTTTTTTTGCCGCTTTCAGCCAGGGCCCTGGATCGATGGGCGCGCCGTTGCGGCGAAGTTCCAAATAGAGTTCCGGAGCGGGAGTCCGTCTGTCCGTCATTTCGCCCAACGGCTCGCCCGCCAGGACTTCCTGTCCGACTACGCCAAATACCTCAGACAAACCTGCCAGAACGATAACGTAATCCTCTCCGACGCTTAAAATAATCACGCCGCCATAGGATCGCCACGGCCCAGCAAACTCTATCCGGCCATCGAACGGCGCCGAAACTTGGGCGCGCCGCCGGGTTTGGATGAAAATACCCTGACTTTTGTCCCCGGTAGACTGCAATTGGCCGAAGCGCTTCACAAACGCACCCGCCGCCGGAGGAGACAGCTTACCCCTGTAGGCCGAAAACCGCATCCCCGGCTCGAAGCCAGGCTTGGAGCCCATGACGGCGGCCGCCTTTTTGACGGCGGATCGGGCCACCGCCGCCACCAGATCGCGCAAAGACTGGGCCCTGGCCGCAGCCTTGGCCGCGTCGGCGGCGAACTTCCTTGATTCAACCGACAATTTGGCCTGCAGCGCCCGCTTCTGGGCGATCATGGCCATGATTTCCGCCTTCTTGGCGGACAGCTCTCCCTCCGCCATCGCGAGCGTTTTGGCCTGCGCAGCCTCATCCGCCCGCAGCTTGGTCAAATCGTCGATCTGCTTGGCCAGACGCCGCGCCCGCTGTTCGAGCTCCGGTTCTATGGCGCCCAGAAGAATAGCCGCACGCACCGCGTCCTGCGCCCGGCTTTCATGGGCGGCGATGGCCGGGGGGCGCTGGCGCGAATAGGCCATCAGGGCCGCCAGAACGTTCTGCAGCGCCTGCCGGTCGGTGTAGAGCCGCGCTTTGGCCGCTTCGGCCGCCTCCGAAAGGATCTGCAAGCGGAGCTCGGCGTCGCTCGCGGCCGCCTCGAAGCGGCGCTCCTCGGCGGCGGCGGCGACCAGCTTGTCGGCGAGCTCCTTGGCTTCTTTGTCAACGTCGGCGGCTTGTCTGGCCAAAGCCTGGGATTTGCGCTGGGCTGCGGCTTTCTCGGCTTCGGCCTTCTGGATGTCCGCAGGCGTCGGCTTGTTCGCAGCCAAAGCAGGCGCGAACGCCGATTGCGCCGTCAGCAGCGCGGCGCAAATCGCGAGTCCCCGGAATGCGAGCGTTATGCGGCGCATAGGGGACCGCTAGAGCGATTCCGTTACCAAACGCCAACGCACCCGCACGTGTTCTTCCCCCTGCAGCCACATGGTCCGTCTAACATATGTCAGCGCATTCCTTGCGCCCGTCAAAATCCGCCCACGCGCAACCCATGATTTTACAGTGGCCGCCCCATGCGGCCGCCATAGGCTCACGGCGACCGGCGCCGGGACCGCCGCGAACCTATAGGGAGGCGAACATGGCGAAACCCAAGCTCAGTCTGGAAGAGCGCATCCGCATTATCGAGATCAAGGACGCCGCGTCGATGGCGATGTACCGCTACTGGCGCTGCCTCGATTACAAGAAGTTCGATGAGCTGCCGGACGTCTTCACCGAAGACGCCTATGGCGATTGGGGCATGGAGACCTGGCGCAAGAACGGGCGCAAGGAAATCTGCGAATGGCTGCAGGCGAACGAAAGCCAGGAAGGCCTGCGGCTCTGCCATTTCGGACACAATCCGGAGATCACCGTTATCAGCGACACCGAGGCGCGCGGGATATTCCTGTTGGAAGACTGGGTGACGATCCATGGCCTGACCATCATGCGAGGCTTCGGCCAGTACAATATGGTCTTCGTCGAAGGCGACGACGGCGTGTGGCGCATTAAAAACCTGCACCTCGTTCACGCCTACCGCGAATCCATCCAGCGCTTCTTGGAAGGCAAGATGATCACCACAACGCCCGAACTCAGCAAATAACGCACCGCAGCGGCGCGCCTGCGGCGCTTTGGCAACACTCTCTGGAATTCCGCCGGCGCAGATCCGCGCTGACCGGCGGGCTGGCCGCGGCAAAGCGGCTCTTCGCGGCTAAATAACAACAATGCCGCGCCTTACCGGATGCTGGGACGCTATGGCGCAGCCCAGCGCGCCGCATATTTTCGTTGCCGCATCGCAATTGGCGCCGCAAAAATGAATCCAGCAT
>CAYNCS010000110.1:0-10607 GCA_964395875.1 uncultured Caulobacteraceae bacterium
AATCCAAGACGGTTGAGGGCATCGAACATCTGGCGGCGGCTCTGGCGGGACGCACCGTCCCCGCCAAGCGCACCTCCTTGTTGTCTAAACTGACGCTGGCGAGGCGGTGAGCGTGTCGGGATTCGGGCGGAAGGGATCGGATGCGCCGGGCGGCTTCGGCGCCGGCGCCGGAACCATCGAGGCGCCGCGGCCGCGCACGCCGGCCGCCAGTCCAGCCGCACGCGCCGAACCGCCGGCCGAAAAGCGCACGCCCGTCATCTCCTATGACGAGCCGCCGGCGCCGCCGACCCCGGCGCCCTCGCCCGGCCTGGGCGAGACGCGATCCGAAGATTATTACCGCATCAAGTCGACGATCTTCAATGCGCTGATCGATGCGATCGATCTTTCGCAGCTGGCGCAGCTCGACACTGAAAGCGCGCGCGAGGAGATCCGCGACATCGTCGCTGAAATCATCGCGATCAAGAATGTCGTGATGTCCGTGACCGAGCAGGAATTGCTGCTCGACGACATCTGCAACGACGTGCTCGGTTACGGTCCGCTTGAGCCGCTTCTGGCGCGCGACGACATCGCCGACATCATGGTCAATGGCGCCAACTCGGTTTTCATTGAAGTCGGCGGCAAGGTGCAGCGCACGAACATCCGGTTTCGCGATAACGGGCAGCTGATGAACATCTGTCAGCGGATCGTGAGTCAGGTCGGCCGCCGCGTCGACGAATCCAGCCCGATCTGCGACGCCCGTCTGCCGGACGGTTCGCGCGTCAACGTCATCGCGCCGCCGCTGGCGCTGGATGGCCCGACGCTCACCATCCGGAAGTTCAAAAAAGACAAGCTGAAGATGAAGGACTTGGTGAATTTCAAGTCCATCTCTCCAGCCGGCGCCCGGGTTTTGGGCGTCATCGGCGCCTGCCGCTGTAACGTGTTGATCTCCGGCGGCACGGGCTCCGGCAAGACGACCTTGCTCAACATGCTCACGGCCTTCATCCAGCCGGATGAGCGGGTCGTGACCTGCGAAGACGCCGCCGAATTGCA
Source organism: uncultured Caulobacteraceae bacterium (assembly GCA_964395875.1). Taxonomy (GTDB): domain Bacteria; phylum Pseudomonadota; class Alphaproteobacteria; order Caulobacterales; family Aquidulcibacteraceae; genus JBEVJO01. Next base: position 1,030 of record CAYNCS010000110.1, read on the forward strand.
GTTGCAGCAGCCGCACGTGGTGCGTCTTGAAACGCGGCCGCCGAACCTGGAAGGCCAGGGCGCCATTACGATGACGGATCTCGTGAAGAACTGTCTGCGGATGCGTCCAGACCGCATCATCGTCGGCGAAGTCCGCGGACCCGAGGCGTTCGATTTGCTGCAGGCCATGAACACTGGCCACGACGGCTCCATGGGCACGCTGCACGCCAACTCGCCGCGCGAAGCGATGTCCCGTCTTGAATCGATGATCACTATGGGCGGATTCAAACTGCCGACCAAGACCATCCGTGAAATGATCGTCGGGTCCATCGACGTTGTGGTGCAGGCGGCGCGTCTACGCGACGGTTCGCGCCGCATTATGAAGATCACCGAAGTGCTGGGCCTGGAAGGCGATACGATCGTCATGCAGGACTTGCTGTCATACGAAATGGAAGGCGAAGACGCCCAGGGCAAGATTATCGGCGCACACAAGGGCACGGGCATCGCCCGTCCCCGGTTTTGGGACCGCGCCCGTTATTATGGCCTTGAGCGAGAGCTCGCCGAAGCACTGGATGAAGCCGAAGGCTGATGGAACCGCGCGCACTCATCGTTGGCGTCTTGGCGGCGGTGGCGATCGCCGGAATTGGCCTCGCTTTATCTGGCGGCGCGTCGGACAAAGCGTCCAAGCGCGCCAAGGAAATGCATGGCGCCGGCAAGCGCCGCGGCGCCGGAATTGACGCGAACCAGCAGCGCCGGACGCAGTTCCGCGACAGCATCAAAGACCTCGAAGCGCGCGAAAAGGAAGCGCGGAAGGCGCGGATGTCGGTCAAGGGATTGATCGAGCAATCCGGCATGAAGATGTCGATGCCGACGTTCTGGATGATCTCCGCAGCGTGCGGCTTCGTCTTGTTTCTGGTCGCGACTGTGGCTGGTCAGAACATTCTGGTTGCAGCGGGCCTAGGCTTCGCCGGGGGATTCGGCATGCCGCGCTGGTTCCTGAAAATGCAGACCAAGCGGCGCCAGGGGAAGTTCGTGGAGCAATTCGCGGACGCCATCGACGTGATCGTTCGCGGCGTCAAATCAGGTCTGCCGCTGAACGAATGTTTGCGCATCATTGCGCGCGAAAGCCCCGAACCTTGCAAAATGGAGTTCGTGCGCCTGACCGACGGCATGGCGGTCGGGATGCCGATCGAGCAGGGGCTGCAGAAGCTGTTCGAGCGCATGCCGGTGCCGGAAGTGAACTTCTTCAACACCGTTTTGCTGATCCAGATGAAAGCGGGCGGCAATTTGTCTGAAGCGCTGGGCAATTTGTCCGGCGTTATCCGGGCGCGGAAAATGATGCGCGAAAAGATCGCGGCGTTGTCGTCTGAAGCGAAAGCCTCGGCGATGATCATCGGGTCGCTGCCGTTTTTGGTCGCAACCGCGGTGTATTTCATGCAGCCGGGCTACATCATGGAGCTGTTCACCACGGACACGGGCCATCTCATCCTGCTGGGCTGTGCGATCTGGATGGGCAGCGGCATCCTGGTGATGCGTAAAATGATCAATTTCTCGTACTGAGGCTGCGCTCGTGAGCTTGAACCATTTTGCCGCCGCCGCGACCGATCCCAGCACCCTGGCCGCCATCCTCGCCGCGGGCGCCTGCTTCGCCACGGTCGTGACGATTGCGCAGCCGATGCTGCAATCGCGCGGATTCGACAACCGCCTGAAGGCCGTCGCCAGCAAGCGCGAGGAGCTGAAGCGTAAAAACCGTGCGGCGCTGGCGGGCAAGGACGCAAAGAGCGTCCGCCTTGAAGCCAAGGGCTTCATGAAGGACGTCGTCGACAAATTTAACCTCGCCAAGCACCTCGAAGACGAAAAGCTGCAAGACAAGCTGACGCAGGCTGGACTCCGCGGCCCCGGCCCGACGGCGACCTTTTATTTCGCGCGTTTCGCGGCGCCGATCATTCTGGGCCTGCTTGGTTTGCTGTACGTGGTCGCGATCAAGCCGGACATGGCGCCGAACGTCAAACTGATCGTCGTCGTCGGGGGGCTTGGCGCGGGTTATTATCTGCCGGGCGTCTGGCTCGCCAATATCGCCCAAAAGCGGCGGGACTCCATTATGCGCGCCTTCCCGGACTCGCTCGACATGCTGCTGATCTGCGTCGAAGCAGGCATGTCGATCGAAGCCGCCTTGCAGCGTGTCGGCCAGGAAGTGGGCGCCGCCTCGATCGAACTGGCCGAGGAATTCGCGCTGACCATGGCGGAGCTCGCTTATTTGCCGGATCGTCGTCAGGCGTATGAAAACCTCGCCAAGCGCACAAACCATCCGGGCGTGAAGGGCGTCGCCATGGCGCTGACGCAGGCTGAACGCTACGGCACGCCGCTGGGCTCGGCGCTGCGCGTCATGGCCAAGGAAAATCGTGAAATGCGTATGTCTTCGGCGGAGAAGAAGGCTGCGGCGTTGCCGGCCAAATTGACAGTCCCGATGATCCTGTTCTTTCTGCCGGTTCTAATGGCGGTGATCATCGGCCCGGCGGCGATCAAGATCATGCGCCTGCAGAATGGCGGCTGACGGAGCCAAATTGGCCGCAAATCCTCCTTCACGGATCCAAGGCGCGAAAACAGGCGCATGAAGCGCCCGTCTTTCGTTGCTGCCCTCCGGGAAAAGGCGGGTTACCCGCCCGTCTTCAGCCCGAGACCGGTTTTCAGGGAATCCCAGCGCCGTCCGGATGCGCTCATCGACCGCACGAAAGCGATGTTCTGCGCCGCGACGTCTGGCGGAAGGTCGCGCTGCGCCGTCGCCTGCGCCTCTTCATAGCGGCCCTGCATAGCCAGCACGACGGCGAGGTTCTGACGAACCTGCGCGTCGGCGCCGGGCGCGTCGGCGGCTTGCGTCAGTAGCGCGGCGGCTTTCGCCAGATCGCCGCTCAAAGCCGTCGACAGGCCGAGATTGGAGAGGATCGCGGCGTCGTTCGGTTTCAGCAGCAGCGCGGCGCCATAGGCCGATTGCGCGTCCTGCCGCCGCCCCATTGAATCGAATGCTACGCCCATCGCGGACGGGGCGCGCCAATCCTTCGGGTCGAGTTGCGCCGCGCGCTGCAGCGCCCCCAGCGCCTGATCGGGATGACCGCTCTCGATGAGGGCGCGGCCGAGCGTAAGCAGCAACGCTTTGTCGGTCGGATGATACGCGATCGCTATCGTTGCAACTTCAGCGGCGCGGTCCGATTGGCCGATCTGGCGTAGAACGTCCGACAGCTTCTGGGCGGCCTCCTGATCGCTCTGGTTCTTGTTGAACTCGTTGGTCCAGAAGGTCGCCCGGCTCAGCGGGTCCATGCTGGCCGTGCGGGCGCGCTCCGCTTTGCTGGCGGGCTTTTCGGTCTGCGCGCTGGCGGCCGGCTTTTCTTCGTCGTTTTTCTTCGCGAAAGCGGGATCGGCGCCGGCGGCAAGGGCGGCCATCGCAGCCAGGGTCAAGGTCCGCGCACGCATGGCGATCTCCGGTGCGCCGGGGCCGCGGAACGGAAACTGCGGCAGGGGACTCGGCGCAAGCCCGATAAAACTCATTGTCGCCGGTCAAGATTTGGTTAACCGTAATTGTTTGCGATGCAGAACGTACAAAGTACAAAAAGGTAATGGCAATTGAGCGACTATTTTATCGCGGGTGACGCGCCGGGAGCGCGTCCGATCCAGGCGATCCTGGCGGCTGATTTTCAAACTTATTTGTCCGGGCGGCCGTCCCACATCGTAAAGCTTTGCGAGACGGCTGATTTCCAGGCGCAGAAAGGTCGCGTTCTGCTGGTTCCCGCTTCCGATGGATCGCTGGAGCGCGTTCTGTTCGGTTTGGGGGATTCTCCGGACCCAATGATGATTTCCGGACTGTCGGCGAGCTTGCCCCGGGGCGTTTATGCGGTGTGGGGTTTGCCGCGCTTTTTGTCGCCGACTGGGGCGGGGTTGGCCTGGGCGCTGGGCGCATAAAAATATACTCAGTTCAAGAAAAGCGACCGTCTGCCGCCGCGTCTGGCGCTGACCGACGGCGTCGACGCAGGGGAGGCGCGCCGCCTGCACGCCGCCACGGTGCTCGTGCGCGATCTCGTGAATACGCCGCCGAACCTCATGGGGCCGGAAGGTCTGGAGGCCGCCGCGCGCGGCGTCGCCGAACGTTGCGGCGCCGCGATCGAGGTGGTCACCGGGGAAGAGCTGACCAAGGGTTATCCGCTCGTGGCGGCGGTCGGCCGCGCCTCTGCAGAGGCGCCGCGCTACGTCGAACTCACCTGGGGGCACGCCGACGCGCGCAAGGTGGCGCTGGTGGGCAAGGGTGTGACCTTTGACAGCGGTGGTCTGGATCTGAAGTCCGGCTCTAATATGCGCCTGATGAAGAAAGACATGGGCGGCGCCGCGCATGCGCTCGGCGTCGCGCAATATCTGATGCAGTCGGACGCGCCGATCCGCCTGTCGGTCCACATTCCCATCGTGGAAAACGCAGTGGGCTCGGGCGCCTTCCGGCCGTCCGACGTCATCGTTTCGCGCGCGGGACTGAGCGTCGAGATCGATGACACCGACGCCGAAGGCCGCCTGATCCTCGCGGACGCCCTGACTCGCGCGTCGGAACTGGAGCCGGAGCTCATCGTCGATTTCGCAACGCTGACTGGCGCTGCGCGCGTTGCGGTCGGACCGGAAATCGCGCCATTCTTCGCCAGTCAGGATCAGCTCGCCAACGACATCGAAGCGGCCGGCAGGGAAGTGTCCGATCCGGTCTGGCGTCTGCCGCTGTGGCAGGGGTACGAAGCCGATCTGGAATCGCCGGTCGCCAACATCAAGAATCTCGGCGGACCAATGGGCGGCGCGATTACCGCGGCGCTGTTCTTGAAGCGCTTCGTGAAGGCGGTGAACTGGGCGCATTTCGACGTCTATGCCTGGAATGCGAAAGATCGTCCGGGCCGGCCCGTAGGCGGCGAAGCGCAAGCGCTGCGTGCGGTGGCGCGCATGATTCGCAAGCGGTTTGGCTGAAATCGTTCCGGGTTTTGCGAAAGCGTTCCAAAAAAATTCTGAGTCGGATTCGCAACTTACGAGGGTAGTTCACAATTTGAGAGAATCGGAGTCCACGCACGCCTTGTCGATTCGCGCAAATCACCTGATTCTCTTTTTAGGCTAAGGCCTAGAAGGGGCATGGGCGCTTTATGAGCATTGAATTCAGCCGCCGGCAGGCGCTTGATCTGTGGCGTGACGTAACGGTCGCGAGCGTACGCGGAGAAGAGCCGGATCTCACCGCACGTCAACAAGCCGTCTTGATGTTGGTCTATTGTAATGTCGGGCCGCACACAGTGCGCGGCCTCTCCGAAGCGCTGCGGATCGGCAAACCTGCCGTCAGCCGCGCCCTGGATGCGCTGGAAAAGCTCAACCTTGCGCGCCGCCGCCGTGATGAATCCGATCTGCGGTCGGTTCTGGTGGAGCGCACTTTGCGCGGGACCGAATTTATGGCTGAATTGGCGGACCGGATTTCGGAGCGCGCGAAAGGGCTGAATTGAGGCCTGATTACGATCGACGTCTGACCCCCGCGCGCGGCGACATCGCCGCGGAGGGGCTGCGCGGCCGGATCGAGGCCGAGGCTTATGTGCGCGGTGAGCCTGCGCAAGTGATCGCGGGCGCCATGGCGGTCCGACGCGCGCCGGCGCACGATGCGATGCTCGAAACCCAGGCGCTGTTCGGCGACAATTTCACACTCTATGAGCGCAAGGGCGAGTGGGGCTGGGGCCAGATGCTGTCCGACAATTATGTCGGCTACGTCTCGCTGTCCGATCTGGCCGCGCCGCCGGTTGCGCCCACCCATCGCGTGAAGGCGCTGCGGACCTTCGTTTTCGCCGAGCCCGATCTGAAAAGCATGCCGCTTTTGGCGCTGAGCATGAATTGCAAGGTGAGCGCGGAGGAGGAATCCGGCCGCTTCGTTCTTGCGGCGCATGCGGGCTGGATCTTCAAGGGACATCTGGCGGCGCTTGATGAGTTCGCGCCGGACTGGGTGGCGGAGGCCGAAAAATTCGCCGGTGCGCCTTATCTCTGGGGCGGCAAGGTGAGCCTCGGCGCCGATTGCTCGGGGCTCATCCAGACGGCGCTGAACGCCGGCGGCTATGATTGTCCGCGCGATACGGACATGCAGGAGGCCGCTCTGGGCGAGGCCATCGCGCCCGCGCGCGATCTGTCGAACCTGCAGCGCGGCGATCTGATTTTCTGGAAAGGCCATGTTGGCGTGATGATCGATGGCGAGCGCCTGCTGCACGCCAACGCCTTTCACATGGCGACCGCGATCGAACCCCTGCGTGAGGCGGTGGATCGCATCCTGCCGGTCGCGGGGCCGATCACCAGCGTGAAGCGCGTCGCGCCGCGCCCGATCTGACGCCACGAGCGGACCCGGAACCTCGCCCGGTCACCCGCGTTAAACCTCCAGCGAAATCAGGCGTTGGAGGAAAATGATGTCCTCATTCGGATTGTTCACGATCGGCTATATCGTGCTGTTGGCGGGCCTCGCTTACGCCGCATATCTCTTAAACGTGCCGGAGCGGTGGATAATTGTCGGCGGATTGGTTCTAGTGGGACTCGGGGTCATGAAGGCGGTGTCCAAGACGCGGGCGCGCGATAGTTCGCATTGACGCCCTGGAGGAGGCGTCGTGTCGTTCCAATCCTATATCGACAACATCAAGGCCAAGACCGGCCTCTCTCCCGCCGACTTCAAGAAGATGGCCGAGGCGAAGGGGCTGTTGGCGAAGGGCGGCGCTCTCAAGCCCGACGTGAAGGCCGGCCAGATCGTGCAATGGCTGAAGGACGATTACGGCCTCGGTCATGGTCACGCGATGGCCATCTACGCGACCTTCAAGGGCAAGACGGAATAGACGTCGTCGAATCTCAATAAATTGAATGGCTTGTGCCTCAGCGGCGCAGATTCTTGCCGCGCCTCCGACTCTGCGCTGGATTAAATAACGCAGACGCCTTATTTATCGCAGCCATGCAATCGGCCGCGGCCCTCATTCCTGACGACATGGTCCTGATCCCGGGCGGCCGCTTCGCCATGGGCAGCGTGAATTTCTATCCGGAGGAAGCGCCGGTGCGGACGGTCGAGGTCGCGCCCTTTCTGATGGACCGGCATCTGGTCACCAATCGTCAGTTCGCACGCTTCGTCGACGAGACGGGATATTTGACGCTCGCCGAACGCGCGCCCGATCCGGCGCTGTATCCGGACATCCTGCCGGAGCGCATGGTTCCCGGCTCCATCGTTTTCGTGCGACCGGAAAAGGACGGCAAGCCCTTCGGTCCCGAAACCTGGTGGCGCTTCCGCGCCGGAGCCCATTGGCGCACGCCCTACGGCCCGGATAGCGGCGTTGCGGTTCCGGACGATCATCCCGTGGTGCAGATCGCGTTTGAGGACGCGGCCGCTTACGCCGCCTGGGCCGGAAAACGTCTGCCTACGGAACAGGAGACCGAATTCGCCGCACGCGGCGGGCTCGACGGCGCCGAGTACGCCTGGGGCAAGGCCCTGGCGCCGGATGGCGTCGAGATGGCCAATATCTGGCTGCGCGGTTTTCCCTTCGAGCGCAACCGCCCTGGCCCGCCTTACACCACGCCGGTAGGATCGTATCCGGCGAACGGCTACGGCCTCTTCGACATGATCGGCAATGTCTGGGAATGGACAAGCTCGGACGCTGACTTGGCGCCGGGCGCGAAATCCTGCTGCGGCGCGGACGCGAAGACCCTGCCGCCGTCGCATCGCAAGGTTCTGAAGGGCGGCTCGCATCTGTGCGCGCCGAATTATTGCAAGCGTTATCGTCCGGCGGCGCTTTGGCCGCAGCCCATCGATACGTCCACCACGCATGTCGGCTTCCGCTGCGCCGGATCGCTTGAGGCGCAAGCATGAGCGCGCCACGCTCCCGCAACGATCCACGCCGCGCCGCCACGCGTCTGGCGCTGATCGAGACGGCGGAACTCCTGTTCGCCGAATATGGCGTGGAAGGCGTCTCCACGCGTCAGATCGGCGCCGCCATCGGCTCCAGCAACACCAACGTCGTCGCCTATCATTTCGGGTCCAAGGACGCCCTGATCGTCGAGGTCATCCGCCATCGCGTGCCGGCGCTGGAAGCGCGGCGTGCGGCATTGCTGGCGCTCGCGCGGCGCAAGCATGCGCAGCCCCAGTTGGGCGCGCTGCTGGACGCAATGCTGCGGCCCTTCTTCGAACAGACCAACGAGTCCGGACAGCACAGCTATGCCGCGTTTCTGTGCGGCCTTTCTCGCTCAGGCCGCTGGGACATCCGCACCAGTCTTGACGCTGATTATCCAGTCACGCGCGAATTGATCGAGTTGATCGCCGAAGCGCTGCCGGAAAACGCGCGTGCTTTCGCCGGCGAGCGCACCTTCATCGCGATGTCGATAGCCTTCGCGGCGTTGCAGATGATCGATCAGGCCAAACGTCCGCCTGACGAAGCGGCGGCGATTTTTGCGGACGCTCTCGCGATGGCCGAGGCCGCGCTCATGGCGCCGGGCCCAAAACCTCAAAATTGAAATCCGAGAACAGCACGGGAGGACAAAGTGAAAAGAACCATTCTGACGTCGCTGGTCGCGCTGGCGACGGCGTTCGCGCCATTGCCGTTCAATTGGGCGCATGCGCAAACGGCGCCCGCCACGCCTGCGCCGGTCGAACAGGCGCGGCCCAACGTGTTGATGTGGATGATGGACGACGTCGGATATGCGCAGATCGCCAGCTTCGGCGGCCTTATTGAAACCCCCAATATCGACCGCGTCGCCAATATGGGCCTGCGCTACACGAATTATCACACCGCGCCCATCTGCTCGGCCAGCCGCGCCGCCATGCTGTCGGGCCGCAATCCGCACAGCGTGAACATGGGCGGACACGCTTTGGCCGCGCGACCGGCGCGGGGCTATAACGGAATTATTCCGCCTGAAGACGGCTCCATCGCCGCCAACCTCAAGCAGGCGGGCTATCTTACATTTGCGCTGGGCAAGTGGGATCATCTGCCGTCGGATCAGATGAGTCTCGCTGGGCCGTTCAACCAGTGGCCGACGGGGCAGGGCTTCGACCGCTTCTACGGCTTCCTGGCGGCGGACACCAATAATTGGGATCCGGTGCTGGTTCAGGATACCGCCAGCGTGCAGCATCCAAACCTTCCCGGCTATCACCTGAACAAGGATCTATCGAATCAGGCGATCGCGATGATCCAATCGCGCTCCGGCGCGCCGAGCCGCGCGCCGTTCTTCATGTACTACGCGACAGGAACCGCGCACGCGCCGCACCACGCGCCGAAAAACTGGATCGATCATTATAAAGGCAAGTTTGACATGGGCTGGGACAAGGCCCGTGAAATGATCCTGAAGCGCCAGATCCAGCGCGGAATCATGCCGGCGTCCGCCAAGCTCGCGCCGATGCCGGAGGGCGTACCGGCCTGGAATACGCTCAAGCCGGATCAGAAGCGTTTATATGCGCGTCAGATGGAGGTTTTCGCTGCGTCGATCTCCTACGCCGACGAACAATTCGGCCGCGTGCTGGATGCGCTGCAGGCGTCGGGCGAACTCGACAATACGATTGTGGTCGTGGTTTCCGACAATGGCGCCAGCGCTGAAGG
>CAYNCS010000111.1:0-10271 GCA_964395875.1 uncultured Caulobacteraceae bacterium
TCCGGCGAGTAGCCGGGAATGACCAGCCGTACACGGACATTGAACGGCTCAAGCTCCAGCGCGAAACATTCGGTGAAGGCGTTCACCGCCGCCTTGCTGGCCGTGTAGACCGACAGGAGCTGCAGCGGCATCAGAGTCGTGCTCGACGTGACGTTGACGATCACGCCGGATTGCTGCGCGCGGAAGTGCGGCATGAAGGCCTGGATCATCGCCATGGTCGCGAAGGTGTTGGTTTCGAAAATCTCGCGCACCAGCGACATCGGGGTGCCTTCGAGCGCGTTCAGCCAGCCGATGCCGGCATTGTTGACCAAGGCGTCGATGGGGCCGGCGGCCTTCACCGCCGCGTCGATGCTGGCCTGGTCGGTGACGTCCAGCTTCAGGATGCGCAGGCGATCGGAACTGGGCAGCACGTCCTCACGCGGCGTGCGCATCGTGGCGATGACGTTCCAGTCGCGCTCTAGGAAGTATTTCGCCGTCTCAAGGCCAAAACCTGACGAACAGCCGGTGATCAGGATGGTTTTCATGCGGAACTCCCGAATTTATTGCGCGGCGCAGAAAAAACCCCGGCCTGATGGGCCGGGGTTTTCACTGAACAAAAAGCTTATTGGCTGACCGGGCGCATCAGTTCGATGCGCACGCCGTCCGGGTCCGCGCCGTGCCAGAGTTCGATGTATGGCGTTTTCACATGCGCCTCTTCCACGAAATAGCCGCCGCGTTCGGTGCATTTTTGAACAGTGGCTTCCGCCTCGTCGTCCCAGAACGCCATGTGCGTCAGACCGAAGCGGTTCAGCGGCTTGCGCTCGCGCGAGCCGAAGCTTTCCGGCTCGAACACTTTCAGCAATTCGATCGTGTTGCCTTCCGCGTCGCGCATCATCTGTGCACGGAGCTTGATGCCGGGCGTTTCGTTGATCTTGGCCAGCCAGTCATAGCCGGCGTCCAGCACGTGATTTTCCGCCGCCTTGAAGCCAAGCGTCTCGTAATATTTCATCGAGCGCTCGATGTCGGGCACGCAGATGCCGGAATGCGAAAAACCGAACGGCAGGCCCAGTTCCATCAATTCGATGCGTACGCCGTCCGGGTCGGTGCAGTAGAGCATCTTGGCGTTGTTTTCCGGGTAATGCGCGAAGGTGTGCTCATGCACCGTGCCGCCGGCGGCCTTCAGCTTCGCGGCGCTCTTTTCGATGCTGTCGGTGTTGAAGGACAGATGCACCAGACCGTATTGCAGCGTGGAGCGCTTTTCGCGCGGGCCTTCGGCCTTGGGCGTATGGAAGTGCAGAAGCTCCAGCGACGGCCCTGAAGGGTGCTTCAGCATGTCGGCGCGAACGCTGACGCCCGGCAGCTGCATGGTCTTTTCCATATCCGGGCCTTCCTGCATGCCGTAATCCTGCAGCGGCTCGAACCCCAGACCTTCGCAATAAAAGCGCTTGGACGCTTCATGGTCGCTGACGCAGACCCCGCGGTGTGACATTCGCAGCATAATCGTTTCCTCCGGACGGCATGGGTTTGTGCTTGGCTTGCAGCCTTCGCTCTAGATGGACCACAGCAACGGCCCTGTATCAAACGGATGATGTGGAAATTGGGCCGCGCAGGCGCAGCGCGCGCACTTTTCCACAAACCCGGATCGTAGCCCGCGGACGAACGGCGTTAACCTTTCGTTAACCAAATTGCCCACAAATCGCCGCTCGGCTGTGGCCTCATGCCCGCATGAGGTGAATAAATTCAAGCTATGGTGTTGAAACACACATGCGCCCTCTAGCGCTGGCGCCTTCGGCTTGGCTAATTCTGGTCAGCGACTCCGCACTGATTCGGGTCGTGTAGCGGGCGGTTTGATGGATTCGGTTTCTTCTCAAGCGCTGATGATCGTGGCGGCCGGGGCTTCGTCCTTCGGGCTGGCGTCGCTGTTGTGGGCGATGCGCGTGACCCATGGCGAGCGCGGCGCAGCCCGCAAGTGGCGTTCCCGCTCCTCCGATCTGGAAGTGCAGCTGGCCCGCGCGGATTCCATTTTCTCGTCCCACCCCGGCGTGATCCTGATCTGGGAAGAGGATATCGGCGCGGACGCGGCCGGCTGGGGCGAGCCCAAGCTCTATGGCAGCCCGGTGGCTTTGGCGTCGCTGTTCCAGTTCTCCGACAATTCCAACACGCCGGACCCGGCCGCGCGCATTCTGGACGGCCTGGCCGACATCGACGCGCATGACGCCACCGGCGACGTCACCACCTTGCGCCGCCGCCTCATCCTGCTGCGCAAGGACGGCGCGCCCTTCTCGCTCACCATCGCCGGGCCGCACGGCCGCTTCATCGAAGCCGACGGCCGCACCGCCGGCGCGCGCGCGGTGCTGTGGCTCACCGACGCAACGGTGAAGGGCTTGGAGGAAGCCGCCTCCCGCAAGCGTCTGGAAGAAATTCGCGACGCCATTTCGCTGCAGCCCGAAACCTTCATGGAAATCCTCGGCAAGGCGCCCCTGCCGGCGTGGCGGCAATCGGGCGGCGGCAAGCTGGAATGGGCCAACAGCTCCTATCTCGCCGCCATCGAAGCCAAGGATCTGGACACCGCGCGCTCGAAGAATCTGATCATCGATCAGGCCTTTCCGGACATGGCGCGCCGCGCCCTCGAAACCGGAAGTTCGATCGAGGAAATGCGCCACATCGTGATCCAGGGGCAGCGCCGCGCCATTCGTCTGGTGGCGATGCCGATCTCGGGCGCGGTCGCGGGTATGGCCTTTGATGCGACTGACGAAGAAAACGCGCGTCTGGCGTTGCAGCGCCACGTGAAGGCGCACGATGAAACGCTGAACCACCTCACCGACGGCGTCGCCATTTTCGGCCAGAACAAGCGGCTGATCTTCCACAATTCCGCGTTCGCCAAGATCTGGGATCTGGAGGAGGCCTGGCTCGCCGAGCAACCGACGCACGGGGCGCTGCTCGATCGCCTGCGCGAACGCCGCCGCCTGCCCGCCCGCGCCGATTACGCCGCGTGGCGCGCCGGCGAACTGGCGCATTATCAGGACGCCGCCGATCTGCCGGAAGATTCCTGGGTGCTGCCCGACGGCCGCATTTTGCGCGTGGCGCGCCAGCGTCACCCGCTGGGCGGCTTGCTGATCCTGTTCGAGGACCGCACCGACGAACTGGCCCTGCGCGCCGAGTTCAATTCGCTGATCGAGGTCCAGAAATCGACGCTGGACAAATTGCGAGAAGCCGTCGCCGTGTTCGGCTCCGACGGACGCCTGCGTCTGCGCAACGCCGCTTTCGTCGATCTGTGGAATCTGGATTCCGCCGCGCTGGGCGCCGGCGCGACGTTCGACGACGTCGCCAATATGATGCTGCCCCTCTGCGCCGATCGCAATCTGTGGGCGGACGTCAAGGCGCGCATCTGCGATCCAAGTCCGGAGGCCCGGCAGACCCATGGCGGCGAGATCCGGCTGTCGAACGAGAAGAACATCATCTTCCTGACGCATCCGCTGCCCGACGGCGCGACGCTGGTCGCCTTCATGGACATCACCGATTCCCGCCGCGTGGAGATGGCGCTGACCGACCGCGCCGAAGCGCTGGAAGCGGCGGACCGCCTGAAGACCGAATTCATCGAGAACGTGTCCTACCAGCTGCGCACGCCGCTCACGACCGTGCAGGGCTACGCCGAATTGCTGGACGCCGGCGTGTTCGGCGAATTGCAGGAAGGTCAGAAGGAACAGCTCGGCGCCATTCTGGCGGCGACGGGTCAGCTCTCGCATCTGGTTGAGAACATTCTCGACCTCGCACTCATCGAAGCGGGCCGCATCGATCTGGACTTTACCGAAGTCGACCTGGGCGAAATCCTGCGCGAAACGGCGGACATGGAGCAGGCCCGCGCCCGCGAAGCGCGCGTGGAATTCAAGTTCGACATCGAGCCGGGCATGGCGAAGGTGCGCGGCGACCGCCGCCGCATCGCGCAGACCATGATGAACCTCGTCTCCAATGCGCTGCGCTTCTCGGAGAACGGCGGCACGGTGACCTTGGGCGCCAAGCGCGCGGGCGACACCGCCGCCTTCTGGGTGACCGACACCGGCCAGGGCATGAGCCCGGACGTTCAGGCCGAAGCCTTCCAAAGCTTCCGTTCCGGCGACAAGCGCGGCGCGGGCTTAGGGCTCGCGCTGGTGCGCGAGTTCATGGAACTGCATGGCGGCTGGGTGTCGCTGCGCTCCGAGCCGGGTCAGGGCACGACGGTGGAATGCCATTTGCCGACGACGCTCGGTGTGGCGCGCGGCCCCAGCGCCGAAGAGCTGATCGCTCTGCGCGCGCAGCAAAAGAAGGCGCCGGAAAAGAGCGACAATAAAAAGCCCGCCAAAACGCCGGCTAACTGAGCCCGCAGGGAATTCCGGACAAAGACGAAAAACGTCAGCGCCAGATCAAGCAATCTGGCGCTGACGTTTTTGTTCGCGCATGTCCATGATCGTGAAAATGGCGACGGCGCTGACGACCAGCGACGAGCCGATCGCCTCGGTCCAGCCGAAATGCTCGCCCAGCACGGACACGCCCAGGCCGATCGTGATCAGTGGGCTGAGCGTGCCGATGATCGACGTAGACTGCGAGCCCGCAAGCTTGATGCCTGCACTGATCAGGAATGACGGCAGCGCGGTGGCGAAGGTCGCCAGCCAGAAGGCCGGCCAGAGCGCCGCCGGCGACGCCAGCAGGACGGACGGGGGGTGCTTGACCAGGAACCATCCGATCAAAGGCACAGTCGCCGCCAGCATCGACACCGACGTAAACAGCGTGCCGCCGAAGGCCTGGATGCGGCCCTTCGCCAGCAATTGATAGAACGCGTAGGTGATGCCCGCCGCAAAGACGAGCGCCGCACCGATCAGCACGTTCGATCCGTGAGCGTGACGCTCCTGCCCGAACAGAAGCAGGATCAGAATGCCGGCATAGGACAGCACCGCCGAAAACAAGGCGTAGCCGCGGATCGGCGCACGAAAGAACAACGCGCCCAGGAAGATCACCGCCATCGGATAGGTAAGCAGGATCACCCGCTCCAGGTTCGCGGAGATGAACTCCAGCCCCCAGAAATCCAGCAGCGACGCGAGGAAATAGCCGAGCAGCCCGACGCCCGCGACGGCCCACCATCCTTTCGCAGGCTGCCGCGGCCTGCGCCGGCGAAAGGCCCACCATCCGGCCAGCGCGTAGATCGGCGCCGCGATGATCATGCGCAGCGCCAGAAGCGTTTCGGCGTCCACGCCCTCGCGATAGGCGAGCTTGATGAAGATCGCCTTGCTGGCGAACAGAGCCGAACCCACCGCCGCGGCGAGATAGCCCCAAAGCGGATTGACGTGCGCCGCCGCTCGCGCTTCCGGCGGCAATTCGGTCTGCATTTCACTCATGGCTAACAAGCCGTCCGCTGCGGACTTAGGCCGATCGGCCATGATCGATCGTCCGAATGGCGGCGCACGGAAGGGGAATTTACGCTCACAGCAGGTTCTTTCGCGGCCGGAGAAATCCAGTGTCCATCATCGCCAATATCGCGCGGCTGGCGTTTCTTGCGGGCGCCGTCGCTTTGCTGACGGCGTGCGGCAAGCCGAGCCTCGATGACGCGCAAAAGAAGCTCAGCAAGTTTGATGCAATGTCTCCGCAGGAGGCGCTTTGCAACAAAAATGAACTGGGCCAGTTTCGCGCGGCAGTACGCCAATACGCAAAAGCAAGCGCCGCGCATGGCGAACTGTGGCCTGACTTCTCTTACAAGAACAACCACCCCGATGATCTGACGATAACGGTGCTGGCCGCGACCTATCTGGATTTCATACCCGCCCGGGATCTCGGTCGCGCCGGCTGGCACCTCGGAGAGTTGAAGCTGAACCGCTGGTCGGAAGAGGCCGCGCCCAACAAGGCGCTGCTGCGCGCCGGGAAGAAATACGCCTGCGAGGATCTGGTGAAACTCGGCTACGCGGTGGCCGAATACAAGCTCAGCGAAAATTATTGGACCAATCGCATGGTGCGGGAGGGCTATATGTCCAACCGCCCATGGGGGCAAAAGGCCGAGCTGTCACGGCGCGCCGGAAAGAATCTCGACGGCGGCCTGCGCCGCATCGTGCGGCTGCAGAGCGACCTCGCCCGCGCGATCGATTCCGCCCAGGTGGCGCAGCGCTAAACCACACGCCTAGTTCGTCGCGCCGCCGCTTCCTGAGAAGGTTGTGGTGCGCGTATTGCCCTGCGGGCCGGTGACGGTCTTCGAGCCGTTGACGGCATCGCCTTCGCGCACGGCGTTTGTCTCGACGGTCCGGGTCTTTCCTTCGGGACCCGTCAGAGCACGCGTCGCCTCGTAGGTTCCCGCTTCATAATCATGTTCGCGATCCACGGTGCGGACCCCGCCGCCGGGGCCGGTCGCTGCGCCGGTGACCGTGCGAACGCCGTCTTCACGGGTGGCGCTGCGGTTGAAGGTCGACGTTCCCTTCTCGCCGGTCAGCGCGCCGCTGGCGCTATAACCATTGTCGGTCTTGGTGAAGGTCCCGGAACCCGTCTGCGAACGCGTGTCGCCGTTGAAGCCCGTCACTTCGCGATTGAGATCGTATTGCCCTTCGCCGGTCTTGGTCGCTGTCACGTCCACCGTGCGCGTATTGCCTTCCGGTCCGGTGAAGGTTTTGGAACGTTCCGCCACGCCGGCCTCGCGGTCGATCGCGCCGTTTTTCTCCAGAGTCGCCGACTTGCCGTTTTGCCCGGTGACGCTGGTGCGCGCGGAACGTTGCCCGTCGCCGCGCTCAACGTCCCGCGTTACAAGCCGTTCCCGCCCATGCGGACCCTTGGCGACGCCCTCAACATGCCGCGTCTTGCGCGCGAAGGCCGGTTCGGCCAGCGCCATCATCGCAGTCACGGCGCACATCGCCAGCAGCATCTTTTTCATTGGATCAGCCCCATCCTTCTGACGCCGCAGCGTCTTCAGCGGGACCCTTATCCGGCGGCGGGCCTGAACGCGTTCTGAACGCAAAATTCAGCCAAGCCCTAATTCTGGCGTCGGGGTTAGGACGCGTTCAGCGCCGTGATCGCATCGGCCACCGCCAATACGCGCTTGGCCTGCTCCAAATGGAGAAGCTCCGTCATCTTGCCGTTGACCTTGATGACGCCAAGGCCCGCATTGGCCGGATCGTTGAAAGCGTCCACCACCGCGCGCGCCGACGTGATTTCATCCTCGGACGGCGCATAGACCCGGTTGCAGATTTCGATCTGCGAGGGATGGATCAGGGTCTTGCCGTCGAAGCCGAACCCGAGGCCCTGCAGGCATTCGATCTCGAAACCTTCCAGGTCGCTGATGTCGTTATAGACGCCGTCGATCAGCGCGAGGCCGTACGCCCTGCCCGCCATCACCGTCATCGACAAAGCGGTGAGGAACGCTTCGCGCCGCAGCCCCGGAACAGCGCGCATTTCCTTGGCCAGATCGTTCAGGCCCATGACGAAGCCGGAAAGCCGCGTGTCCTGCGCGGCCATGGCGATGTCGCGAATGTTCATGATCGCCATCGGCGTTTCGATCATCGCCCACAGACCGAAATCCACCGGCGCGTCGAAATCGTCGAGCATGGCGTTGAGCCGGTCGAGATCGCCCGGCGCGCTGATTTTCGGCGCCAGGATGCCCGACGGTTTGGCCTTCACCGCGGCGAGCAAATCGTCGGCGCCCCAGGGCGTGCCCAGACCATTGATGCGAATGATGATCTCGCGCGGGCTGTAGCCGCCTTGCTGCACCGCCGCCGTCACCGTCTCGCGCGCTGCGGGCTTGGCGTCCGGCGCCACGGAATCCTCAAGGTCGAAAATGAGCGTGTCAGCTGCGAGCCCGCGCGCCTTTTCCAAAGCGCGCGCATTGGCGCCGGGCATATAAAGAACGCTGCGGCGTGGACGCGGATTGTCGCTCATCGTCTGCTCCTGAACGTTGGCGCGAGGCCACATCTTCTAAGCCGCTGGATTCCCTTGCGGCAAGAGCAGGCGCAATCTTCAAACGAAATTTCGAACCGGCGCCAATCCGGCGTGCGTTCCGGCTTCCCATTGCGAATTGATCGCGGTCACCTTATGCGACGCCGAAATGGACAGCGCGGCCGCAATCTCAGGCTCACCGCACTCGTCAGAGCTTGGCCGGGACGCGCGAATTCCGTAAAGCCTCCGGTGAATGAACTGTACGAGGCGCGGTGTGAGCGAGACGGAGATCAGAGGTTTTTGCGCCGCCAGCTTTGAGCCGGTGCGCGCCGCTTTCGCCGAGAACTTTGCGCAAGGGATGGAGAATGGCGCGGCCTTCGCCGTCACGCTCGAAGGCGAGACCGTGGTGCACCTGCAAGGCGGCTGGGCAGACAAGGCGCGCACCAAGCCGTGGGACGCCCGCACGATCGTTCCGGTGTTCTCCTCCACCAAGCCCATCGCCGCGCTGGTCATCGCCCGGCTCGTGGATCAAGGCCTTCTGGATTACGAGCGCCCGCTCAGCGAGATTTGGCCCGAATTCGCGGCCAACGGCAAAGCGGCGATCACGCTGGGGCAGGCGATGTCGCATCAGGCGGGCCTCGCCGCCTTCGTCGAGCCGATCGATCCGGGCCTGTGGTTTCAGTCTGAGGCGCTGGCTGCCCAATTCGCGGCGCTGGCGCCCTTATGGGAGCCGGGAACCGCGTCGGGCTATCACGCCATGACCTTCAGCCCGCTCACCGCCGAGCCCGCGCGGCGCGCCGACCCGCGCGGCAGGACCTTGGGCGTGCAATTGATGGAGGATATCTGCGGCCCGTTCGGCGTGGATTTTCGGATCGGCCACGCGCTGTCCGAAATTGATCGGATCGCTGAATTGAAACTGCCCCCCGCCGAGGGCGATCTGGGCGAGATGACGGATCTGAAGCGCGCGGTTTTTCTGACGCGCTGGAGCGCCACGCGCCCCGAGACGCCGCAATGGCGCGAGGTGGAGCACCCCGCCGCCAACGGGCACGGCACGGCCGAGGCCGTCGCCGCGCTTTATTCCATTTACGCCAATCGCGGAAAATTGTGCGGCGCGGAAATTCTCTCTCCCGCGACCTGGGAGGCGCTGACGCGCGTGCGCATTGAAGGCCCGGAACTGGTGCTGCCCTTCGACGTGCATTGGTGCGCCGGGATCATGCGCAACAATCGCGGCGCGCTCGGCCCAAACCGCAATGCGCTGGGCCATGGCGGGCGCGGCGGCTCCGTCGGCATGGCCGATCCGGACCGGCGCCTCTCCGCCGCCTATGTCATGAACAAGATGAGTCCGGCGCTCGTGGGCGACGCGCGCTGGCGGCGCTTGGCGGACGCGCTGTACGCGTGTCTCTAGCGGCCGCGGGCCCTGGCGGCGCGTTTGGAGTCGAGCTCGCTCAGCGCCGCCTGGCGGCGGCGGGGATCGATGGAGACGAACACTTCCGAGACGAAGCGGCGGCGGTGTTTGACCACTTCCGTCACCGCCTGGGCCGGGCTGAGCGTCGAGGCGCGGCCCAGATCGGCGATGACGCGATAGATCTGATACAGAGCGTCAATCGCCGGTTGCTCCGCTCCCCGATACGCCGCTTCGCCCGCGCGCTCGTCCTCCTCGACATCGGATTCGGGCTGGTTGGGAAAGAACAGCCGCCCTTGATCCAGAATGGCGGTCAGCCGGGTGCGCAGCCCGCTGGCGCTGCGCTGGGCTTCATCGGCGGCCAGAATGCCGTTCTTCAGGTCCCGGCAATATTGCTGGGCGTCGGAAATCGCGTCGATGGCGCGGTCGGCCCAGGCGATCAAATGCGCGTCATGCGCCGCCCGAAACGCCTCGAATTGCATGATCTCCTGCCGCCGGACGGCCTTCCGGCTCAAGAGGAACGAGACGACCGCCACAAAAGCCGACGCCAAAGCCAGCCATTCGCTGACGCTCAGACCTTTGAAATACCCCCAGACCCCGCTCAAAGCCGCCCCCCTTGGGCCAATCCGGGCCCGTCTCAGACCCCGAGAAAATCCTTAATGCGGCGCGCTGACCGGTCAATGAGGCCGGCCATCGATTGCCGCATTGCGCGACGGGCCGAGCTTGGCTAGACCCCCGTCAAATTTCCCTTCGTCCCAATACGTCCGAAAAAGGAGACTCCCCCATGGCTCGTGCGAAAATCGCCCTTGTCGGCGCCGGTATGATCGGCGGCACCCTGGCCCATATCTGTTCGCGCGAGGAATTGGGCGACGTGGTCCTGGTCGACATGAAGGGCGGCATCGCCAAGGGCAAGGCCCTGGACATCGCCGAAGCGTCCTCCGTCTATGGCCGCGACGGCGCGCTGTCGGGCGCTTCGCTAGACGAATATCAGGCCATCAAGGGCTCGGAC
>CAYNCS010000111.1:10281-10573 GCA_964395875.1 uncultured Caulobacteraceae bacterium
CCGGCGTGCCGCGCAAGCCGGGCATGAGCCGCGACGACCTTCTGGGCATCAACCTCAAGGTCATGGCCTCGGTCGGCGAAGGCATCAAGGCCAACGCGCCGAACGCCTTCGTGATCTGCATCACCAACCCGCTCGACGCCATGGTCTGGGCGCTGCAGAAATTCTCGGGCCTGCCCGCCTCGCACGTCGTCGGCATGGCCGGCGTTCTGGACTCCGCGCGCTTCGCCTCCTTCCTGTCTGAAAAGACGGGCGTCTCCATCCAGGACGTGAAGGCCTGGACGCTGGGCGGCCA
>CAYNCS010000112.1:0-10278 GCA_964395875.1 uncultured Caulobacteraceae bacterium
AAGCGGGCGATTTTCCCGGCGCCGCGCGCATCCTGAACGAATTGAAGAACGGCCCTTCTCGCAAGCGCGTCGGCATCCGCCCGAAGGACCGCGCGCCCGCACGCGAGGGCGTAGAGATTCAACAGAACGGCAAAAAGATTGGCGTCGTGAATTCAGGCGGCTTCTCGCCGGTCCTCAACGCGCCAATCTCGATGGGCTATGTGGACGCAGGCTTTGCCGCGCCCTGCACGCAAGTGGACTTGATCGTACGCGGACAAGCGCGCGCAGCGGAGATCGTGCCGCTGCCGTTTGTGCCGCACCAATACAAAAAGAAGGGGGCCTGACATGACCAAACTTTTCACCAAGGAACACGAATGGCTTCAGCTGGAAGGCGATGTCGCGACAGTCGGCATCACCGCCTACGCCGCCGAGCAATTGGGCGATGTGGTCTATGTAGAGCTGCCGGAGATCGGAAAACAGGTGACGGCCGAAGGCGACATGGCAGTGGTCGAAAGCGCCAAGGCGGCGTCGGACGTGTACGCGCCCGCCTCCGGCGAAGTCGCAGCGGTGAACGACGCGCTGTCCGGCGCACCAGAAAAGGTGAACGAAGACCCCGAAGGCGCCGGCTGGTTTGTGAAGCTCAAGCTGTCCGACAAATCGCAGCTGGACGCGCTGATGGATGAAGCCGCTTACAAAGCCTTCCTGAAGGATCTTGGCTGATGCGCTATCTGCCCCTCACCCCGACCGACCGGAAGCAGATGCTGGACGCCATCGGCGCATCCAGCGTTGATGAATTGTACCGGGACGTACCGAAATCGGCGCTGCTGAAAGAGCTTATCGACTTGCCCACGCAGCAAGGCGAACTCGAAGTCACCCGCGCGATCCAGAAGCTGGCGGAGAAAAACACGCCCGCCGGGCGCACGGCGTTTTTCCTCGGCGCCGGCGCCTATCGCCATCATGTGCCGGCCAGCGTCGATCATCTGATCCAGCGTTCGGAATTCCTCACCGCCTACACGCCCTATCAGCCGGAAATCGCGCAGGGCACGCTGCAGGCGCTCTATGAATACCAGACGCAGGTGACGATGCTGCTGGGCATGGAGGTGTCGAACGCCTCCATGTATGACGGATCCACTGCCTGCGCCGAAGCGGCGATGATGGCCGCGCGGGTACAGAAGAAAAAGCGCGTCGTGTTTTCGGGCGGCGTTCATCCGCATTATCTGGAAACCGCGCGCACCGCCTGCGAAGCGCAGGGCATTGAGATCGTCTCCGCCCCCGCCGCCATCGACGGCGAGGCCGACGTGTTGAAACTGGTGGACGACAAGACCGCCGCGATTGTTGTGCAATCGCCAAACGTGTTCGGCACGATCACCGACATTGCGCCGATCGTTCAGGCCGCGCACGCCAAGGGCGCGCTGGTCATCGCGAACTTCACCGAAGCCGTCGCCTTTGGCCTGATCGAAAGCCCTGGCGCCATGGGCGCGGACATTGTCTGCGGTGAAGGCCAGAGCATCGGCAACGCGCTGAATTTCGGCGGGCCCTATGTTGGCTTGTTCGCCACCAAGGAAAAATTCATCCGGCAAATGCCCGGCCGCGTCGCGGGCGAGACCGTGGACGCGGACGGCAAGCGCGGCTTCGTGCTGACCCTGTCAACGCGCGAGCAGCACATCCGCCGCGAAAAGGCGACGTCGAACATCTGCACCAATTCCGGCCTCTGCCAATTGGCGTTCTCGATCCACATGACGCTGCTCGGCGAAGCGGGTCTGACGCGTCTGGCGCAACTCAATCACGAGAAGGCGATCCAGCTGGCGGACACGCTGGCGAAAGTGAAGGGCGTGACGGTGCTGACTGAGCGCTTCTTCAACGAGATCGCGATCCGCGTCACGAAACCCGCGCAAGAGGTGATCGACGCCCTCGCCGCCAAAGGCGTGATCGGCGGCGTCGCCATGAGCCGCCTCAACCCGAAGGCCGGCATGGACGATGTGATGATCGCCTGCGCCACCGAAACGAACACGGACGACGACATCAAGACCTATGCGGCTGCGCTGAAAGAGGTGCTGGCATGAACTTTCAAACAACCTCCGGCAATAAAGGCCTGCAACAAGCCGAGGCCTTGATCTTCGAAGTGGGTCACGCGGAAACCACTGGCGTCGATCTGCCCGAACCCCAGGGGCTGAAAGATCGCCTCGGCGGGTTGAAGCGCAAGAGCGCGCTCGATCTGCCTGGCCTCACCGAGCCCGAGACGATGCGTCATTATGTGCGCCTCTCTCAAAAGAACTACGCGATCGACCTTGGCCTGTTCCCGCTCGGCTCCTGCACCATGAAGCATAATCCGCGCCTCAACGAGCGCATGGCGCGGCTGGAAGGCTTTGCGGATTTGCACCCGCTGCAACCGATCTCCACCGTGCAAGGCGCTATCGAATTGATGGATGTGCTCTCGCATTGGCTGACCGAACTCACAGGCATGCCCGCCGTGGCGCTGTCGCCCAAGGCCGGCGCGCATGGCGAGTTCTGCGGCTTGCTGGCGATCAAGGCGGCGCTGAAGGCGCGCGGCGAAGATAAGACCCGCACGCGCATGCTGGTGCCTGTCTCCGCGCACGGTACGAACCCGGCGACGGCGGCGGCGTGCGGCTTCAACGTGGATGAAGTGCCGGGGACGCCGGACGGCCGCGTCGACATCGCCGCATTGAAGGCGAAGCTCGGGCCGGACGTCGCGGGCGTGATGGTGACGAACCCGAACACCTGCGGCCTGTTCGAACGCGATGTGAAAGAGATCGCCGATCTCATCCATGGCGCGGGCGGTTATTTCTATTGCGACGGCGCGAACTACAACGCCATCGTCGGGCGCGTGCGGCCGGGCGACCTGGGCGTCGACGCCATGCACATCAATCTGCACAAGACGTTCTCGACGCCGCATGGCGGCGGCGGCCCCGGCGCTGGTCCAACCGTGCTGTCGGACGCCTTGGCGCCGTTTGCGCCGTTGCCGTTGATCGTGGCGGATATGACGGCCAAGTCGGGCGTCTCGGTGTACGATCTCGCCGAAACCGCCGACACGGTTGCAGGCGACGGCCGCACGCCGTTCGGACGCATGTGCGCCTTCCACGGCCAGATGGGCATGTTCGTGCGCGCGCTGACCTATATGTTCAGCCACGGATCGGACGGATTGCGGCAAGTCGCGGAAGACGCGGTGCTGAACGCCAATTATCTGCTGGCGCGCCTGCGCAACCATTACAACGCGCCGTTCGGCGATGGCCCCTGCATGCACGAAGCCCTGTTTGACGACACGAACTTCAAGGCGGAAGGGATCGAGACGATCGACTTCGCCAAGGCGCTGCTGGACGAAGGCTATCACCCCTTCACCACCTATTTCCCGCTGGTGGTGCATGGCGCGATGCTGGTCGAGCCGACGGAGACGGAGCCAAAGCGTGAACTGGACCGTTTCGCCGACGTGATGATCGCGCTGGCGGAAAAGGCGAAGTCCGGTGACGCCGCTTTCTTCAAAGCCTCGCCGAAACTCACGCCGGTGCGTCGCCTGGACGAAACGCGCGCGGCGCGTCAGCCCAAGCTGCGCTGGAAGCCGGAAGACAATGCGGCGCGCGCAGCGGCGGAGTAAACCGCCTAGAGGTTAGAGACGCGCTCCTCGACGACGAACATGCGAGTGTACGAGCTGTCGAGAAAGTTCGCTTCGTCAGCGGAAATTGCGGCCATGACTTCCGGCTTCGCGGCTTCGGCTGCGAAGCGGTCGTAGGCCGCCCTGTCCTTCAGCCAGATCTCGGTGACGACGTCGAAATCGATCGGCCCGGCCTTTGGGAAAATATAGCGGTTGCCGTCGTCGCTCAGAAAATTGCGCACGTATTTTTGAATGCCCGGCATGAGCTTCAAGATCAAAGGCGCGTGCTTGTTTTCGTAATAGTCGATGAACTGATCGCGCGTGAGGCCGTCCTTGCGCTTCAGCAAAGCGATGTTCTTAATCATGCGCCGTCTCCTCAGCCGATATCGACGCGCAGGCGTGACAGCCGGATAGTCTTGATCAGCCAACGCCCGGAATTCTTGTCATAGGTTTCATGATAATGGCCGTAGGCGTGCATCCAGCGCCAGGGCATGGCCCCTTCCGGCGCCCAGAGCTTGTCTTCCATCGCCCAGATGCCCTTCGCCTCAATCGGCGAGATGACGTTGATCTCCGGCGTGTGGCCGTGGTGCACGGTCACCAGCGGCTGCAGAATGGGCGAGAGCATCGCGATATAGTTCGCCGCGCCCTGCATCAACATCGCTTCGTTGCGCTCGCCGGTGGAGTCGCGGAAATCCGTCACCACGTCCGGGGTGAAGACATCCTCCAGCCCCTTCCAGTCCTTGGTGTCCATGCATCGGAAATAGCGCGCCTTCAGCGCCTTGATCTCTTCGATCGCCAGAAGCTTCGCGGCGATTTCCATCCCATTCTCCCTCTGATGCCCTTACGCCTTCAGGCCCCACAAAGCGGCGGAGGCTTGCGACATATTATCAATCAATTGATCGCGCGGCGCGGCGCGCATGGCTGCAGCGGCGTCCGCGCCGGGCGCGAACCAGACCGGCCCCTTGCCCAACGCTGAAAGCGCGCCAGCGGCGACATTTTCGGATTTCATCGGCGTGAAGCCGGTGCTGCCGTCGACGATCATACCGGAGCGCGCCATGGCCGGAGTGTCGGTGAGTCCCGCCACCGCGCAGAGCACGTCGACGCCGTGCTTCTTCAACTCCCAATTCAGGCCCTCGGCCAGATTGATCTCGAAGGACTTCACTCCCGAATAGGTCGCAACATAGCCCGCGCCGGACATCGCCGACATCGAGGACAAGACGATGAAGCCGCCGCGCTTGCGCGCGCGCATCGGCGTCAGGAAGCGATGCGCGAAGATCAGCGGGCCGTCGCAATTCAGGCGCACGAGGTTGAGCGCATTCTCCACCGGCTGATCGAGAAACAATCCCACGCCGTGCGTTGCGCCGGCGTTGTAGACGACCAGGCCATATTCGCCGCCGGCGAGGATTTCATCCGCCGCTTTCGCGACATCCGGTCCCGTAAGATCCAGGGCGAGGGTCCTCACATCGACCTTATACGCGGCGCGGATTTTGGCGGCGGTTTCCTCCAGCGGGCCTTTGCTGCGGGCGGCCAGCGTGACGCCAAGGCCCTTCGCGGCGAGGATCTCCGCGAAGCTGGCGCCGATGCCCTCGGAACCGCCCAGGATCAGTGCGCGCGGTCCGTAGCGTTTCAAGAAATCCTGATCGCTCATCCCAAACCATCCACGCCGATGCCGATCACGCCGGGATCGCCGTAATGAGCGAACCACTTCGCGTCGCGCCGCACGATGCGCCAGCCTTCGGGCCGGCGTTCCCAGCGGTCGATATATTCGCCGTTGGAATCGAAGATTGCATGCGCCTTGTCGCCCACGCCCACATGACGGGCCTGTACATAAGAGCGGCTGACAGCATTGTCGCCGTCGATGGAAATGACGATGCTTCCCAGGAGATGCTGGGAGGGGCCGCACACATCCAGGTGTTTGCGCATATTATGACGTAGCGCGCTCATGCCTTTCTCTTCGCCTGCCGCCCCGTAATCGAATGCGATATCGTCAGCGAAGACGTCGCTCAGGTGCGCCCAATCCTTGGTGTCGAGCAGGCGCGCGAACCGCGCCAGACCGTGACGGATGTCACGGTCGTCGATCATTTCCTGCAAGGTCGTCATGCGCCGCTCTTATTCGGCTGCCGCGACCGGGGCGGCCTTCGGCGCCGTCAGTTTTCCGACGCCCCAGAACAGCAGCCCGAAGAAGGCGACGCCCAAGCCGAGGCTGAGAAACATCTTGCCGAAATCCGCGTGTTCCTGAACGTAGGGGATTGTCGCTACGGTCAGCGTGAGCATCGCCGCGTTGTTGATGATCAATGGCAGGAAGCCGATCATCAGGCAGAAAATCACCGGCAGCAGAAGGGCCATGAAAATCAGCCCGCCGCTTTGCCCGTAAGTGTGCGTCAGCCAGAACAGTCCAAAGCCCATCGCCAGGCCGAACGCACAACCCAACGCCGACGAAGGCAGCGCGCTCATCTTGGAATGTTCGAAGGACGCCCAATAAAGCAGAAAGAAAAAGCCAGCGTAGAATTCACTGGTGCCCGCCACACCATTCAACGCGATAAAGGCGATGATCACGACAACGATCGCCGGAAGCATGAGAAGCGCTTGCAATGGCTTCGCGCCAGCGGCGGCTTTGGTTTTATCGTCGGACACTCTGAAACTCCTCCCGCTCGCGCTCTCAAGACGCGATCTGTGCGACAGTTGCAGAATTGTCGGGCCTAGGGAAGAGGCGGGGATGAGCGTACGCTGACGACCGCCCGTCAAACGAGCGTCGTGCTGCAGTGCGGCGCCCGTTGAGCCCCGTGAAGGGAACGCACGATCCGTCGTTTGGCTAACCGCACCTGCTTAAGTCGAGCATCGGCATTAAAAGGCCGGGGCGACACGCCCCGGCCTTGAACACCGTGTTAGCTTGACCCCGGCGCTCGCTACCCGGCCTTGGTCGCAGCGTCTTCTTCATGTTGACCACCGGCCGCGAAGAGCACCCCCACCAGTCCGGCGATACCTAAAACCAGCGCCACCTTTCCCAGATTGGAGCCGGAATCGTGCTCGCGCAGGCGAGACGACGCGCGGCGCGTATTAAACCGCACCTTGTCCGCCATCTCGTCCAGAACGCCCGCCAGCGATTCGCGCGCATCGTCGCTTCGGGTTTTGGCCACGTCCTTTATGTCGTGTTTAAGTTCCGACAGCAGGTTGGCGATCGCCTCGGTCACGCCCGCCCGTTCAAATCGATTTTTCATTTCCGCCTCCAAGAGCTTCGCTCGACTCAACGATGTGCGCCCACGCGCGTTCCTGGCAGCCCAAAACAATTCGGCCAGCCGAAGGCCCCGCGAAATCCAGAAAACCTGACCGCCCGCCCGAGGGACGCGCGATTGCGCACCATGGGCGCGAGGTCGCAATTGGCGCATGGTCTACACACCTATGACTTTTCTTCGCGGACAGAACGCGGCGCGTGCGCACCTGTTCCCGGCCCTTGAATTGGCGGATTGCGGAACCAATTCCTATGAGCGCACTTGATAGCGCTGGCGGCGGTCCTGTTCTGGCCCTGGCATCGCAGGACATGTGGGACTCCGCCGCCAGGGAGTGCGCTGCGACATCTGCATGGACACGCTCTGGTTCATCACCAATCCGAATTCGGGTTCGGCGACGCGCGAAAAGGGCGACGCGTTGGAGGCTGTATTCGCCGAACACGGCCTGAAGCTGGCCGGCCGCACCTTTTTTCCGGAAGAAAGCCTGCCCGATAGCGCCGACCTTGACGCCGCCGGCGTAGACACGGTGGTTCTGTTCGCTGGGGACGGCACGATCAACGCCGCTTTGTGCAAGCTCGCGGACTGGCGCGGAGCCTTCCTGATCCTGCCCGGCGGCACGATGAATCTGCTCGCCAAGGCGCTGCATTCGGAACTCGACCCGCATAAAATCGTCCAAGCCGCCCAGGCCGATCATCGCCGTGTCGCCCTGCCCTATGTTGAGGCGGGTCCACATCGCGCCTTTGTCGGTTTGATCCTGGGCCCGGCCGCGCATTGGGTGAACGCACGCGAAGCGGTTCGCAAGGGCCGGTTCACGCGATTTGTGCCCGCCTTGCGGCTGGCCTGGCGCCGCACCTTTGGCGGTGGCGTCCGGGTCGGCGGAGCGGCTGACCTTCGCGACCGCTACCAGGCTGTTCTCGTCAGCCCCGGCCGCACCGGCGGCCTGGACGTCGCGGCGATCGATGCGCGAGACTGGGGCTCGATCGCGGAACTGGGCTGGGACTGGCTGACGGGCGATTGGGTCACCGCGCGCGCCGTCACGCAGTCTCAGGCCAAGCAGTTGCGCATACACGGCAATCGTGGCGTTCTGGCGCTGTTCGACGGCGAACCGGTGACCTTGAATCCGGGCGAGCAGATCATCAGCGGTATGACGCATCCTGGCTTCATCGCCACCAGGGAAGAGATTCTGTGATCCGTCTGTTTCACGTCAGCGATATTCATTTCGGCGGCGAGGACGAAGAGGCCGTCCACTGGTTCGGCGCCAAAGTGAAAGCGGAGCAACCCGACGCGGTGATCGTGACCGGCGACCTCACGATGCGCGCGCGCCACGAAGAATTCGCCAGGGCATCGGCCTGGCTGGAAAGCCTGAATCGCCCGGTGACTGTCGAAGTGGGCAATCACGATCTGCCTTACTTTAACCTCTGGGCCCGCTTCGTGACGCCATATCGGCGCTATGAGGCGCTGGAGCGCATGATCGAAAAGCCCCTCGACATCAAAGGCGTCTCCATCGTGCCCCTGCGCACGACCGCGCGCTTTCAATGGCGTCTGAACTGGTCCAAGGGCCATGTCAGCAGCGGCTCGCTGCAGGAGACGCTGGATCTTCTGGCCGCCGTCCCGGCCGGCAATCTGGCGCTCGTCACCTGTCATCATCCGCTGATCGAAGCCGGTACCCAGATGAACTCGCGAACGCGCAAGGGCCGGCAGGCGCTTCAAGCGCTCTCCCACGCGGGGGCGCATGCGGTGCTGACGGGCCATGTGCACGATCCCTTCGATGTGCCGCAGCTCATCGCGGGCCGAACCGTGCGCCTGATCGGCGCAGGCACTTTGTCGGAGCGGGTCCGGGCGCATCCCCCGTCGTTCAACGAGGTTCGCATCGAGGGCGCGGAAATTCAGACGCTGGTGCGCGTCAAAGGCGAAGGCGCGCTTCTTGCGCCCAATGCGTCTGACGCTCTGCCGTAAACCCCTCGCTTTAGATTCCCGGCGACGTTGGCCGCGGGCTCCTTGCGCGGGCCGCGTGGCGCCCGTAACCTCCGGGCGAAGTCGGGCGGCGGGCGACGTCACCGGAAAAACAAAAGATAAATCTAGGGATTTACCCATGAAGCGGATCGTGGTGATCGGCGCGGGTCCAGGCGGACTCTGCGCGGGCAAACGTCTCAAGGACGCCGGCTTCACGGATTTCATCATTCTGGAGCGCGCTTCCGGCGTGGGCGGAACGTGGTGGAACAACACCTATCCCGGGTGCCGTTGCGACGTGCCGTCGATGCTCTATTCCTTCTCGTTCGCCCCTAGCGCGAGCTGGTCCGAGCCCTATGCCGGGCAGGACGAAATCCGGCGCTACATGGAGGATGTCGCCGAGCGCTTCGGCCTGATGCCCTACATCAAGCTCAACACCCGCGCGAACGGCGCGGAGTGGGACGACGCAACGCAAACCTGGACCGTGCGCACCGACAACGGCGAAACCTATGTCGCCGACATTTTGATCGGCGCCGTCGGCCTGTTCAACGAGCCGGCCTATCCGGACATTCAGGGTCTGAAGGATTTCAAAGGCGTCATGATGCACTCGGCGCGCTGGGATCACGATATAGCGCTTGAGGGCAAACGCATCGGCGTGATCGGAAGCGCCGCGAGCGCGGTTCAGTTCGTGCCGGAAATCGCGAAGACCGCCAAACATGTCGTGGTCTATCAGCGTACGCCCAATTATGTGAGCCCGCGCGAAAATGCCTTTTCCGAAGACTTTCTCGCGGCGCTGCGCGCCAATTCCGACGCAGCGATCCGGGAAGAGCGGGAAAAAATCAGCGGATGGCTCGATACGGTCATCACCCTCAGCGACCGGGAGGCCATGAAGGGGTTTCTGCAAGCCTGCATGGACAACCTGGCGCAAGTTAAGGATCCCGCCACCCGCGAAAAGCTGACGCCGAAATATCCGTTCGGCAGCAAGCGCGGCCTGGTTTCCAGCGATTGGTATCCGGCCTTCAACCGCGCCAACGTCGAATTGGTCACGGATAAAATCACGCGAGTCACTGATAAAGGAATCGCCTCAGCCGACGGCGTCGAACGGGCTTTCGACGTCATCATCCTGGCGACTGGTTTTCAGACGACGAAGTTCTTCTCGGCGATTCCCGTCACCGGCAGGAACGGGCTTTCGCTTTCGGACGCCTGGTCCGGCGGCGCGCAGGCCTATCTCGGGATTACGGTGCCCGGCTTCCCGAATATGTTCATGCTGTATGGCCCCAACACCAATAACGGCTCCATCCTTCACCAAATCGAGTGTCAGGTTGATTATGCCCTGCAAAAGATCGTCGACATGGAAAAGCGATCCATCAAGAGCATCGATCTCAAGCGCGAGCGCTATGACGCCTATAACGCCGCGCTGCAGGAAGATCTTTCAAAGGTCGCCGTCTGGAACAGCGGCGTGAACGATTATTACCGGGCGGAGTCCGGCATCATCGTGACGCAATGGCCGCATAC
>CAYNCS010000113.1:0-10254 GCA_964395875.1 uncultured Caulobacteraceae bacterium
CGTGTCGCCGGGCTTCAGCAAAGCGAGAAAAACCACCTGGTTCGCCTGGGCGCCGGAATGCGGCTGAACGTTCACGTAAGAGCAATTGAACAGCTTTTTGGCGCGATCCCGCGCAAGCTCTTCCGCCTGATCGACGAACTCGCAGCCGCCGTAATAGCGCTTACCGGGATACCCCTCCGCGTATTTGTTCGTGAGAACGGAACCCTGCGCCTCAAGAACGGCGCGCGAAACATAGTTTTCCGATGCGATCAGCTCGACGTCGCCCTGTTGGCGTACACGCTCCCGCTCGATCGCCGCAGCGAGATCGGGATCCGAAGTGGTCAAGGATTGCGAGAAAAACGCCGCCTCATTCGGGCCGCGTCCACTGCTCGTCATATTGGTGTGCCTCCGGCCGCGCCTTTCGCGGCTTGATGTCGAATAACTCTGCGTCCCCAACGGCGCAACCGCCGCCCGTTTAATATTGGGGAAGCGCCCGTCTTGCCAATAAGCGGACTTGTCCTCCGCTATTATCACAGTTGAGGCAGAGATTATCATGCAGGTAAACCAACATATCTTGGTGCAGAACCAATCTCTTGGCGCGATTTGTATTGAATAATATTGTCTAGTTGTTCAGTATTTTATCCGGGGCTGGAATGATTGGGGCGGAGTAATGCGCGAGGAGCAAGAAGAGAGCGCATCTAATACGGTTGATCTACTTCAAATGACCACGGAAATTGTCGCGTCCTTCGTCCGCAATAATCACGTCGATGTCGAACAATTGCCCGATCTGATCCGATCAGTTCACACGGCGATGGGCGGCATTGCGGTCGCCGTCCAAGAGCGCCCCACAGACAAGCCAAAGCCGGCGGCGCCCATCACGAAGTCTGTGCATGAGGACTATATTATTTGCCTCGAGGACGGCAAAAAGCTCAAAATGCTTCGGCGTTACTTGAAGTCTAACTTCAACATGTCTCCAGACGAATACCGCCGGCGCTGGGGACTTCCGCCAGATTACCCGATGGTGGCGCCAAGTTATGCGCGGCGGCGCTCGGAATTCGCAAAAGAGATCGGCCTGGGGCGCGGCGTCCGCAAGAGAGACGAGTAGCGCTCAGACGCCGATGCCGCGGCGCAGCTTTCCTACCGCGATCTGAATAAGTTGCTGTTCGACGCTACGCCCCAGGGGGCCGGTGGCGCTGGCTTCCTGGCCTGTGTCCGGATCGATCACGATCACACGCTGCATCTGCCCAAAAACTTTGGTTTCGACGAGCAACTCGCCGTGATTTTCCTGATTGGAAGACCCGGATTGCTTAGGCAACTTTGCGGGCGCCCAGATGCCGCCACGTCTCCACCATCGCGGAAACGAGGTAATGGATCATCTCGTCATTGTGCAGTGGGCTCGGCGTAAGACGCAGGCGCTCCGTGCCCCGCGGCACGGTCGGGTAATTGATCGGCTGAACGTAGATGCCGTGCACTTCGAGCAGACGGTCGGTGATGGCCTTGCACAGGACCGGATCTCCGACATGCACGGGCACGATGTGGGAATCGCTGGGCGAAACGGGCAGACCGGCTTGCGCCAAAAGCGCTTTCAGACGCGCGGCGCGCTCCTGATGCTGGGTGCGGATTTCCGGATGGCGCTTCAGGTGGCGCACGCTCGCGCAAGCGCCGGCGGCCAGCGTCGGCGCCATTGAAGTCGTGAAAATAAACCCCGATGCGTAAGAACGGACCGCATCGATGATCGAAGCGTCGGCGGCGATGTAACCGCCCAACACGCCGACAGCCTTCGCCAGCGTCCCTTGCAGAATATCAATGCGGTGCGCGGCGCCATCGCGCTCCGCCACCCCTGCCCCGGTCTCGCCGTACATGCCCACGGCATGCACTTCGTCCAGATAGGTCAGGGCGCCGAATTCATCCGCCAGATCGCAAATTGCGTGGATCGGCGCGAAATCGCCGTCCATCGAATAGACGGACTCAAACGCTATGATTTTGGGCGCTTCCGCGGGCGCTTCCGACAGCAATTGCCGCAGATGGTCCAGATCGTTGTGGCGGAAAATACGGCGTTCCGCGCCGCTGCGCCGAATCCCCTCGATCATGGAGGCATGGTTCAGCGCATCCGAGAAATAGATCGCGCCTTTTAGCGTACGGCCCATAACGCTAAGCGTCGCTTCGTTGGCGATGTAACCGGAGCCGAACACCAGCGCGGCTTCCTTGCCGTGCCAGTCCGCCAGCTCAGCTTCAAGGTCCACGTGGAAATGCGTCGTGCCGGAGATGTTGCGTGTGCCGCCCGACCCTGCGCCCACGGTGTCGATGGCTTTATGCATCGCGTCGAGCACAACGGGATTTTGACCCATGCCCAGATAATCGTTGGAGCACCAGACGACGATCGGGCGCTCGACTCCCTGGCAACGCCAGGTCGCGTTCGGAAAACCGCCGCACGTGCGCTGAATGTCCGCGAATACCCGGTAGCGGCCTTCCGACTTCAAATCTTCGAGCGACTGCTTGAAAGCGTCTGCGTAACTAGATTTGTCCATTTTCGGCCGCGCTGCGCTCCTTACCCGCGAAGCCTTAATAGGCCTCACAGGTTATCACAAGACGAACAGATAAATTGAATCATCTGAAACCACTCTAGGCATCTCGCCGCAGGCGCGCCATCCGGCAAAATACGGAGCCGCAATGCAAAAAGGGCCGAGCGTGCGCCGCCCGGCCCTTCCCACGATCATAAGATATTATTATTATTACATTTTAAAGCGGACTTGATCCGACCAGAAGCGCGACAGACGCTGCAAGGTGCGGTTCATCAGGCGCAGGTCGTCGCAGCCGACGGCGCCCGAAGGTTCCAGGCTGTCCGCATGACGTCCCATCAGCGACACCACGCGATTGCGCGCGGTCTCACCCTTGTCGGTCAGTTTTACGCGAACGGCGCGGCGATCGTGAGCGCAACGCTCTTGAATTACGTAACCGCCTTCAACCAGCTTTTTCAGGTTGTACGAAGCATTCGCGCCCGACAACTGGCCCCGGCTGCGCAAATCCGAAAGATTAGCTTCATCGTCGCCAATATTGAAAAGCATAAGAGCCTGGACTGGCGTCAGATCCGTGCGGCCGACGCGGTCCATTTCATCCTTCAGCGCGTCCAGCAAAGAGCGATGCGCACGCTCGAGCAAGGCCCAGCTCTTGTGATATTCCAAAGCGATAGACGCGACGTTTTTCTCTTCCGCGCGCAGCGGACGCTCGATAACACCAACCATTTCCCAACTCCTGCGCGCTCATTTATCGGCGCGTTATTTGGGAAGAATACCGGGCCGAACTAAATATTGAGTTAAATCTATACAGAACTACACTTCGGTACTGAAAATTTTTGTCTAAACAAGACTTAAAAATACTTCACAGCGATTAACCACAAACATCTCCGTTTCGCCTCTGGAGCGAACCATGGCAATTTGTTTGCCGACGCGCCCAAGAGCCGGAACGGCCCCGGGCTCAAGGGGAAACAATGACTGGGTCCATCCACATCCGGCGGGCGGCCGATTTCGACGTCCCCGCTTTGCTTGACGTCCAGAGCGCCGCAGCCGCCCGGTTTGGCCCCCTCAAAATCATCGCGACCGCCGACAACCTGCCGGACCCGATCCCCGCCCGGGTTTTCGAGCGCGCAGCCGGGCTCGGCCTCCTGTTCGCCGCCGAACTGGAGCAGCAATGCGTGGGGTTCGCACTTTGCAGCGTCCAGCGCCCCGATCTCTATCTGGATCAACTGTCCGTCATACCCGCCGCCGGGCGCCGGGGCGCGGGCGCGCAACTTCTTCAAGCAGTTTATGGCGAAGCCTGCCGCCGGGGTCTCTGGGGCGTCATGCTGTCGACGTTCCGCGACGTCCCCTGGAACGGTCCGTTTTTCGCCAAGCAGGGCTTCGGCGAGGTGCCGCGCGCGGGCCTCGCGCTCTGGCAGCTGGATATCGAACGCGCGCAATCCGCCATCATGGACGTCGGCGCGCGCTGCTTCATGCGCCGGCCGACAAACCTCGCGAAGCCGTTGGCGGCCTAGGACGCCGCAGCAGGCGGCTGTCCTTTATAGACCTCTTTCGGCCAGCGTTTGTGGGCCCAGAACCACTCCTCCGGCCGCGCCCGCACCCGCTCCTCAATGAATGCGCTGATCTTGCACACGGTGGCGTCGATGTCGGCCCCGCGCGCGCCCGTGTTCTCAACGGTGATCGGATCGTGCACCAGCACCCTGAACCGCGCCTTGTGCAGGCGCTGCACGGACATCGGCTGCAAAACTGTGTTGTGGCGCATCGCGAGCCGCGTCGGGCCCGGCGCCGTATCGACATGGGAATTAAAGAACGGCGTCGAGACGCCCCGATTGAACTTCTGATCGTTCATCAACGCGACGGATTCGCCTTCATCCATCCGCAGAAGCATTTCCTTTGCGCCGTCGCCTCCCTTTGGCGCGAACAATTTGACGCCGTAACGCGCCCGGCCCTCGCGGATGCGCATATCGACATACGGATTGTTCGCTGCGCGATAGGTCATCACGCATCGAACCCCGTATTCCATGATGACGGAGGGCATGACCTCCCAGTTTGAGAAATGCCCTGAGATAAAAACGACCGGTTTGTTTGCGCGCTTGATCTCTTCAAGCCGCTCGCCGTTCTCAACGATAATCCTCCCGTTCGCGACCGTGATCTTGTCCATGATCGCGAATTCCGCGAACGTCCGGCCCAGATTGTCCCACTGCGCGCGGATGATGCGCTTGCGCCAGGCGGCGTCCTTCTCCGGAAACGCAATGTCGAGATTCTTGTTCACGACCGATTGAATGCTGGTCAGGGGGCCGATGGTCGTCAGAAGCGCCGCTCCTATATCCGACACGGTATCCACAGGCAGGATGCGCATGAGTCCAACCAGCGCGTCGTAAGCCAGCGCCTCCAGACGCCAGCCCAGTTTCAGCCATATGGTGGGGTTCTTCCTAGACATGGAACGCGAGCGCTGGAAAACTGAATGAAAACATTGCCGACGACGAACCGCCCCGTTTGCAGACCACACTTTTGCCAGCCTTGCGCCCTCGTACGCAACTGGCCGGAACGCAGCCCTGTCGCTTTAATCCTTGCCAGAGAGCTTGTTGATCCGGCAAGCACAACGTCCGTCACAGTCCGACGCCAAAAGTATGACCGAACCGCTTTCCTCAACCAAAATAACGCCAACAGGCGCCAGCGCGGGCAAGCCGGCGCCCGTCAGCTGCTACATCCGAACGCTTAACGAAGAGCGGCGGATTGGCGAGGTGATCCGCGCCGCCCGGCAGGTCGTGGACGAGGTCGTGCTGGTGGATTGCGGCTCGACCGACAAGACGCTGGAAATCGCAGCCGCGGAAGGCGCGCGGGTCATCAATCAGAAATGGCTCGGAAACGGCGCCCAGAAGCGCGTCGGCGAAGACGCGGCCTCGCATGACTGGCTGCTGGACCTGGACGCCGATGAAATCGTGACGCCGGAACTGGCCGAGGCGATCCGCGACATTTTCGACGCCGGGCCTGCCTGCTCGATCTACGAAATGCCGCTGGTGACCGTGCCGCCAATCGGCAAGCCGTGGAAAGACTTCAAGATCGCGTGGCGGCGCAAACTCTATAACCGCAAGGTGGTGCGCATACCGGACAGCGCCGTGTGGGATCAGTTCGATGTTCCCGCGGGCCAGAAGGTGCGCAAGGTCAACAAGCCGCTGCTGCATTATTCCTTCGCGAACATCGAACACGTCGTCACCAAGATGAACAAGGTGAGTTCGACGCGAGCGCGGGAATCGAAGCTCAAATCGTTTCCTGGCACGGTGCTGCGGGTCTGGTTTGGCTTTCCATCCTATTTCATCAAGGAATATTTCTTCCGGGGCCTGATCAAGGGCGGCACCTATGGCTTCGCGTTCGCCATGACGATGTCCTTCGCGCGCTGGCTGCGCGACGTGAAAATGTACGAGCGCCACATGCTGATGCGCCGCCAGAAAAAGGGCGCACAGCCATGACGGTGCGCCAATCCAAATTCGATGCGATGAGGAACCTTCTATGAGCTTTAGCCGTAAGCGCATACTCGTGACCGGCGGCGCGGGATTTCTCGGCTCACACCTGTGCGAACGTCTCCTTGCGCGCGGAGACGAGGTGCTGTGCGTCGACAATTACTTCACCGGCCGGCGCCAGAACATCGAGCACCTGCTGCAAAGCCCGCGCTTTGAAGCCATGCGCCATGACGTGACCTTCCCGCTGTTCGTGGAAGTCGACGAAATCTTCAATCTCGCCTGCCCCGCCTCGCCGGTGCACTACCAGTTTGACCCCGTCCAGACGCTCAAGACCAGCGTGCACGGCGCCATCAATGTGCTCGGGCTCGCGCGCCGGACCAAGGCGAAAATCTTTCAGGCGTCCACCAGCGAAGTCTACGGCGATCCGACCGTGCACCCGCAGCCGGAATCCTATTGGGGGCACGTCAACCCCTTGGGTCCGCGCGCCTGCTATGATGAAGGCAAACGCGCGGCGGAAACCCTCTTCTTTGATTATCACCGCCAGCACGGCGTGAAGATCAAGGTGGCGCGGATCTTCAACACCTACGGCCCGCGCATGCATCCGAACGACGGCCGCGTCGTCTCGAACTTCATCATGGCCGCCTTGCGCGACAAGCCGATCAGCGTTTTCGGCGAAGGCCGTCAGACCCGTTCGTTCTGCTATGTCGACGATCTGATCTCCGGCTTTATCGCCTTGATGGATTCGCCGGAAGACTTTGTCGGTCCGTGCAATCTCGGCAACCCATCGGAGTTCACGATCATGGAGTTGGCCTTGCTCGTGATCGAAATGACGGGATCGAAATCGCAAATCGCCTATCACCCGTTGCCGGCGGACGATCCGAAGCAGCGTCAGCCCGACATCACGCTCGCCAAGAGCCGATTGAATTGGGAGCCGTCCATCGCCCTGCGCGACGGCCTGCTGAAGACGATCGAGTATTTCCGTCCCATCGCCGCTGAACTGAGCTGATGGGCGCATGAGGCCGAGACGCCGCGCAATGCGTCGTTTCGCCGCTTCTCTCGCGCCGATCTTCATAACCGCCCGCGCCAAGACGGGAACGAACGCGCTATGAAGTCCAAATTTGCCGACGACGTATGGGATGATCCTACCAAAGGACTGATTGCGCTCCTCGCCGCGCAAACGGTCTTGTGGTTCCTCGCGCCCGCTCTTTCGCACAGCGCTCCGCCGCTCGATGTGGTGGAAATGTACGCTTGGGGCCGGGAGGGCGTCGTCGCGACGTTCAAGCACCCCAACCTTCCCGGCCTCGTTCTTGAGGCCGTGCGCCGCGTCACGGGGCAAGCGTTCTGGCCCGCATTTCTGGTTTCGCAGATCTTCATCGCCGTGACGTTTTGGGCGGTCTTCGGCTTGGGTAGGGAATTGATGGATTCACGCAGGGCGCTTGCGGGAACGCTTCTGCTATGCGGGATCTATTTCTTTTCCTGGCCGACGCCGGAATTCAATCACAACGTCGCGCAGATGCCGCTCTGGGCGCTGATCGCTTTGTTTCTCTGGCGCAGCGTGGAACGCGGCAAGCTTCTCGACTGGATTTTGCTGGG
The DNA here is from genome assembly GCA_964395875.1 of uncultured Caulobacteraceae bacterium. GTDB lineage: Bacteria > Pseudomonadota > Alphaproteobacteria > Caulobacterales > Aquidulcibacteraceae > JBEVJO01. The sequence goes on from CAYNCS010000113.1 coordinate 7,550, forward strand.
GCTGTTCGCGGGCCTCAGCCTCTGGGCGAAATATTCGTCACTGATGCTGATCGCACCCGCAGGCCTCTGGCTGTTGTTCGACGCCAAAGGGCGCGCGACATTCAAGACGCCTGGGCCGTATCTGGCCTTACTGGCGTTTGTCGCCGTCGCCGCGCCGCAGGCGGTCTGGCTCCTGAACAACGACTTCGCGCCTTTCACCTATGCAGCCGAACGATCGGGCAATGGCGGCCCGGTCGAAACTTTCGAATTCCTGGCGCTGGAAATCGCGAATTGCATACCCTTGCTCCTGATCGCCGGATGGGCTGGCTTCTTCGGCAAGCGCACCGCGGACGAACAGCCTTCGCCGGCGATTGAAAAGCGCACCCTCGCTTTCCTGCTTGCGCTGGGCGTGGGGCCGCTTTTGCTGACGCTTTTGATCGGCATAGCGGGCTCAGGCATGCGCACATCGTGGGGCGCGCCTATGCTCAATCTGGCCGGACTTCTCGCCGTGGCGCTCCAGCGCAAGGAGCTGACGCAGCGGGCGCTCCAACGCATCGGCGCCGGAGCGACGTTTCTGCTGGCTATCGTGCCGGCGATTTATTTCGTGCACATGCGCTTTGGCGCGGACTTCACGGGCAAGCCGCTCAAAGGCAATTGGCCCCAAGCAGAGATGACGCGGCAACTTGAGACTCGCTGGGCCGAACAAACCCACGGCGCGCCGCTGCGCATCGTCGCCGGAGACGTCTGGACGGCGGGGCTCGTCGGCCTGCGCGACCGGACCCCGCCGTCTGTTTTCATCGACGCGGATCCGCGCAAATCGCCATGGGTGAGCGCGGACCGCTTAAAACGCGAGGGCGTCTTGGTTGTCTGGCGCGCCGGTTCGCCGCCGCCCGCGCGCTACGCCGCGATGCGGCCGATCGCGGAATACGTGACGATCCCGAACGGAAGCTTCCCGAAGGCCAAGCCGCTGGAGCTTTCTTACCTGATCATTCCGCCGGAACAGGCGCGCTGACGCGTTCGATGTCGCGAATGAATTCCAGCGCACGCGTTTTGACGCGCGGCGGCGTGTCGATCTGACCGAGGCTCGACACGATCAAGGTGATCATCGCCACAAGCCCGGCCTGCAGGAACAACGACAGCGCAAAGCCCGTAACCGTGGTCAGCCAGCCGGGCGTGGCCATACCCATAATCTTCGCTGCGATGGCGGCCGCGAGCGCCACGCTCACCATTCCGGCCAGGGCAATCAGCGCCAGAGCCATGCGCGTCAGAACGAGTTCGGAGAATACCATCACCGCACGCATGCCATGCAACACCAGCGTGGAGAAACTCATGCTCGATTTGCCGGCGTAACGTGTTCCGCGATCGATGCGCGCATCCAGGCGCCGCAAGCGCGCCTTCACCACCGCCGCAGCGATGTGCGTCGGCGTTTCATGCATACCGGCGAGGCGATCCACCGCCCGCGGCGTCAATGCCATGAAATTGCCGAAGCGCAGCTGTTGCCCGGTCAGCAATTTAAAGAAACGCCGATAGATCGAATAAAATGCGCGAAAGGTGAAACTCTCCTGCCGCTTGGCGCGCTCCGCCACCGCAACGTCGTGATCCGGCGATTTGATGAGTTCGATCAGAACGGGAATGGCCTCGGGCTTGTCCTCGCCGTCGCTGTCCATGATGACGCAACCGTCCAGTCCCGGGAGGTTCGAGACGTAAGCAAGCCCCACCGCGATCGCCGTCTGGTGGCCGACGTTTCGCGCGAGGCGCAGCACTTCGCCCTGCAGGCCTGCGTCCGAGATCGAAGACGCTTTCGGCGGCGCGCGCAGCGAACCGTCATCGACCGCGACGACGCGCAGGCTCAGCGAAGCCTGGGTTTCGATTTCCTTGAGACGCCGGCACAGCTCGGCGAAACTCTCCTGGTCTTCGAAGACCGGCATGACGACGGCGTAAGTGCGCATTCCCAATCGGCCCCGGGCGATAATCTTGCAGTCTGTGCGGCGGGCCGCCTTCGCTGCGCAAGGAAATTCTACTGTTTCCCGAAGAATTGCGGGCTGCAAACCCTTGAGATTCCTCTGCCGGAGGGCTTAATCCCTTTCAACCGGCAAGCAGCCCGCCCAACCTGCGCCGCCTAAGGTGAAGCCCGTGACCAAAGCCTCTTTCCCCGACATCCGCATGCGGCGCCTGCGCCAGAACGACTGGGTGCGCCGTCTGGTGCGCGAAACGCGATTGTCGCCGGACGATCTGGTATGGTCGATCATCGTCCATGACGGCGAAGAGCCGCGCATTCCCGTCGCCGCCATGCCAGGCGTCGACCGGCTGAACGTCGCGGAAGCCGCCAAGGTCGCGATCGAGGCGCGGGCGCTAGGCATCCCCGCGATCGCAATGTTCCCGTTCGTCTCGCCAGCCAAGAAAGACCCGACCGGCAAGGAGGGCCTGAACCCTGACAACATCGTCTGCCGCGCCGTGAAGGCGATGAAGGACGCGGCGCCCGAAGTCGGCGTCATCTGCGACGTCGCGCTCGACCCCTTCACCGATCACGGCCATGACGGCCTGATCGAAGACGGCCGCATCCTCAACGACCCCACCGTCGAGGCGCTGATCCAGCAGGCGCTCATTCAGGCGCGCGCCGGCTGCGATGTGATCGCGCCGTCCGACATGATGGACGGCCGCATCGGCGCGATCCGCAAGGCGCTGGAAGCGGACGGCCTGCAGTACACGATGATCCTGTCTTACGC
>CAYNCS010000114.1:0-6219 GCA_964395875.1 uncultured Caulobacteraceae bacterium
GTAGAGCACCGGCTTGTCGGTGGCGAGAATGGTGGTGGAGGCCAGATCGTTGGCAAGGCCATTTGCGGCCTTGGCGATCAAATATGCGGTGGCGGGCGAAACGACGACGAGATCGGCCGAGCGCGACAGCTCGATATGGCCCATCTCCGCTTCATCGGTCAGCGAGAAGAGGTCTTCATACACCTTGTCTTCGGTGAGCGAGGCGAGCGACAGCGGCGTCACGAATTGCTTGCCCGCGGAGGTCAGGATGGCGCGCGTCGCAATGCCTGCCTTGGCGCACAGACGCACCAATTCCAGGCTCTTGTAGGCGGCGATGCCGCCGCCGACGATGAGAAGGATGCGCCGCTGACTCATGACATCACCCGTGCAAGTATCGCGCCCGCGGCGGCGCTGGCCGCGGCAAGCCCGAGGCAAAACGCCCACCAGCCCAAACCGGGCGCTCGCGTTTTTTGCGTCTGCGCCGCTTCGATATGCGCCAGGCGCTGCTCCATCCGCTCAACGGCGTCCGGCAGGCGGCGCATCGCGGAAGCGGCGCCGGAAACGTCGGTGAAGACTTTGCGCACGCGCGCGGCGGGGCCGAGTTCGTTGGTGATCCAGCGTTCGACCACGGGACGCGCGATGTTCCAGAGATCGAGCTGGTAATCGAGATTGCGGCCCATGCCTTCGACCTGCGCCATGGTCTTCTGGAGGAGCACGAGTTCGGGCCGCAGATGCATGCCGAATTGTGCGGTGACGTCGAACAGCTGCAGCAGCACACGCGCCATGGAGATGCGGTCGGCGGTCTTGCCTTGGAGCGGTTCGCCGACGGCGCGCAGCGCCAGCGCGAAATCGTCGACGCTTTCGGTCGCGGGCACATAGCCGGCGTCGAAATGCACCTGGGCGATGCGCCGGTAATCGCGCTTGATGAAGCCCCAGAGAATCTCGGCGAGATAGCGACGCTCGGCATGATTGATGCGGCCCATGATGCCGAAATCGACCGCCCAGAGCTGACCGTCCTCGCCGAGGATGAAATTGCCCTCGTGCATGTCGGCATGGAAGAAGCCGTGATCCAGCGCGGAGGCGAGAAAGCCCTGCACCAGCTTGCGGGCCAGCAGTTTCTTGTCGGCGCCGGCGCGTGTGAGCGCCGAATCATCTGACAAGGGAATTCCATCGATCCAGTCGGTGGTGGCGACGCGCCGGCCGGAGCGCGCCCAGTCCACCTTCGGCGCCGACAGGTGACCGTCCTTCACGAGGATTTCGCGAAACTCATCCGCCGCCGCCGCTTCGATGCGAAGATCGATTTCCTTCAGCGTCGCGCCCGCCACTTCGGCGACGAAGGCGCGCGGCTCCAGACGGCGGGCGGCAGGAACGAAACGGTCGGCGATGTTGGCGGCCAGGCGCAGGCTTTCCAGATCGTTCGCCACGGCGCGTTCGACGCCGGGGCGCAGGATCTTCACGGCGCGCGCCGTGCCGTCCGCCAGCACGACCTTGTGGATCTGGGCGATCGACGCGGCGGCGGCGGCAGGGCCGAGCCTGGGAAAGAGGCGCGCGGCTTCCTCGGCGCCGAACTCGGCGATGAGGGCCGCACGCGCTTCATCCTCGGAAAAGGCGGGCACGCGGTCCTTCAGGCGCGCCAGATCGGCGGCGGCCTCGACGCCCACGAAATCCGGGCGGGTGCCCAGCATCTGGCCGAATTTGATCCAGACGGGACCCATGCCTTCCAGCGCCACGGCGAGCCGCGCGCCATGCGAGCCTGAGCGGTCGAAGGCGAACAGACGCAGGAAATCGCCAAGCCAGCGGCCAGGGGCGGGGAGGCGGTTGCGGAACTCTTTGGGCAGCAAAGCGTCGTGGCGCGTCAGGGTCGCCCCTGCGCCGATCAAACGCGCGCTTGCTCCAACAACGCCCATCGGCGAGGCGCCTCCTAGACTGCGTAGCCCCAGTGCAAAGCCGTCACGCCGCCGGTCAGGTCCATGTAGGCCACCCGGGCGAAGCCAGCCTTTTGCATCATCGCCGCAAAGTCTTTTTGTTTCGGAAAGCGCCGGATGCTTTCCGCAAGATAGCGGTAAGAGTCTGAATCTTTGGCGACTATTCCGCCCATACGCGGCAAAATTTGAAAGGAATAGGTATCGTAAACCGGTTGCAGCACCGGATTCGGATGCGAGAATTCCAAACAGACGAAGCGTCCGCCCGGCTTCAGCACCCGGCGGATGTCGGCCAAGGCCGTGGGAATATCGGTCACGTTCCGGATGCCAAATGCGATGGTGGCGGCGTCGAAGGTCTTGTCCGCAAAGGGTAATTTCTGCGCGTCGGCGCACAAACGCTCCAGTGGCTTGTCGCCTTCATCCTTGTTTTTCTGCGCTTTTCCTTCGAACAGCATCGCATGATTGATGTCGCTAGCCACGATGAACGCCTCCGTGGCGCCGCCGCGGCGTTTTCCGGCCGCCCTGGCGCGCTTGGCCATGCGGCGGGCGATGTCGCCCGTGCCGGAGGCCAGATCCAGGATGCGCTCGCCGGGCTGCGGGTTCACCCGGTCGGCCATGATGTCCTTCCAAATCCTGTGCACGCCCAGGGACATAAGGTCGTTCATCACGTCGTAATTCTTGGCCACGCTGTCGAAGACGGCGCGCACCTTTCCGGCCTTTTCCCCGCGCGGAACCTCCTGGAAGCCGAACGACACCATATCGTCGCCGGAATCCGCGGGCGGGGCGTTTTCGGTAGCCGGATCAGTATTTTGCGGGGAGGTGGACATGCGGGGAACATAGCCGCCCCGGCGCCGAAGGGCTATAGAGCCAATGTACCGGGATGAGGATGCGTGAGTTAAATGCCTGAATTGCCTGAGGTGGAGACCGTTAGGCGTGGGCTGGAGCCCTATATGGCCGGACGGCGGATCCTGTCCGCCGAAGCGCGCCGCAGGGATCTGAGATGGCCTCTGCCGGTCGATCTGAACGAAAAGCTGACAGGACGGCGCGTCACGGGGCTCGGACGCAGGGCCAAATACATTCTCGCAACCCTGGATGATGGGCAGACAATTATCCTACATCTTGGGATGACGGGCCGATTGCTTGTGCGCCAGGAGCGCGAAACATGGGCGCCGGGAGATTTCTACAACGAAATCGCCCCTGACGGCGCCCATGACCATGTAATCATCAGATTGGAAGGCGCCGACATCGTTTTCAACGACGCTCGCCGGTTTGGCTCCTTGCATCTCGCCGCACCGGGGGATGTGGAAAACCACTTTTTAATCAAAAAGCTAGGTCCGGAGCCTTTGGGCAATGACTTTAACGGCCCCCGGCTCTGGGAGAGTCTGAAAGGCCGGAATACGCCCATCAAGTCGGCGCTGCTGGATCAGACCTGCGTGGCCGGCCTTGGCAATATATATGTGTGTGAGGCTCTGCATCGGGCGGGCGTTTCACCCCGCCGAAAGGCCGCCAGCGTCGGCGCGGCGCGATCGGAGCGCCTCGCGGCGGAGATCAAGAACGTCCTGGCGGAGGCCATTCGCTATGGCGGCTCGACCCTGCGGGATTTCACCCATGCCGACGGTCAATCCGGCGGATTTCAGGAACGATTTTTGGTTTACGCCCGCGAGGGTGCGTCCTGCGAAAAGCCGGGCTGCGGCGGATTTGTCAGCCGGATCGTTCAGTCAGGGCGCTCGACCTTCTTTTGCAGCGCCTGCCAAAGGTAGACGCCCTGCAAAAAATGGGTCCATGCTTATCCTATTCGCGCATTGACGGTGCGGAAACCTGCTGGTAATCCCCCGCCTCCCGCTACCTGCGGAAAGAAGGAATACACGCAAATGGCGAACACCCGTTCGGCCAAAAAGATGGTCAACAAGATTGCGGCGCGCACCGCTGTGAACCAGGCGCGCCGTTCGCGCGTGCGCAGCTTCGTACGCAAAGTCGAAGAAGCGATTCAAGCCGGCGACTATACGGCCGCCAAGGCCGCGCACCACGACGCGGAGCGCGAATTGATGCGCGCCGCGACGAAGGGCGTCGCGCACAAGAAGACGAGCTCGCGAAAGGTTTCGCGTCTCGCACAACGCGTAAAGGCGCTGTCCGCGAAAGCGTGATTTGAGCCGGCGCGCCGCGCGCACCGACGACATGCTCTGCGTACGGAGCATCGAGCGAGCGCGGGCATTTAATCAGAATTCCGGAATGGACCGTTTGCGAAATCGCAAACGGTCTTTTCTTTTTTTGGCCTACGCATTTCGCTATTTTTCGCGAACTTCAGTGCGTGTTGCCGCGGCTAAAAACGCCGCAAAAATGCGCGGCAAAAATTTTTTTTAATCGCGCCAAACGCAAGTCCTTAGCTTTCCGAGACATAGCGATGTCAATCCAATTTTGCCATCGAATCGTCACAAAATTCGCTTCCGGGAACGCCTCACAGGGGTTAGATTGAACCCGTCGCGCGAATTCATCTGCGTGCTGATTATCTGGTCCTCCCCGCAGCGCTCTGTTGCACGTATTGGTCTGGATGATGACGCATGCCAAATTCGCACTGTCGAATTTAAAGGGCAAAAAGGGGGAATCTCTGAATGGATAAAGAAACCTCTGAAGGAGGTGCGCCGGCCATGCGTGGCGGGCAAGCCATTTGGAAACAGGTGAAGGACGTCCTTCGCGCTCGCATGGGTGAGGCGCTCTATCGTTCCTGGATTGAACCGTTGAAGCTGCATAGCGAAGGCGGCTCCGTTCAGCTTGTCGCGCCGACGCCGTTTATGCGTGATCGCGTGCGTTCTGAGTATTTGGGCGACATCCAGGCGCTTTGGGCGGAACGTGACGCCGACCGTGCAGCGGTCGCCGTGATCGCTATCAATGACGTCAGCGCAGACGCGCGCGCATTGCTCGCCGAAGGCGCCGCTGAAGCGGACGCCGCAGAACAGGTGCGGCAAGGCGCTCAGCAATCCGCGCGAGTCCTCGAAATGCCGCGCGGGCCGTCGCCGCGTATGACGTTCGACGATCTTGTCGTCGGCGCCTCGAACCAGCTCGCGGTTTCAGCGGCGCGCGGTATGGCGCAAGGCGAGGGCATGACTCGTACTTTGTTCGTGTACGGATCGCATGGGTCGGGAAAGACCCATCTGGCGCATGCGGTTTGGCACTTGTGCCTGCAGAAGTCGCCGAATGCGCGGGTCGTGTATCTTTCGGCCGAGCAATTCATGTCGCGTTTCGTCGCTGCGGCGCGTTTCGGCGAAATGAATTCGTTCAAGGAAATGGTGCGCGGCGCCGATGTGCTCATCATCGACGACCTCCACGTCATCGCCCGCGAGCAGCGGAAGGGCACGCAGGAAGAATTCTTCTTCACGCTCAATGAATTTGCGATCGACGGGCGGATGGTCGTGCTGACCTCGGCGCTGAGCCCAGCGGAACTGCCGGAACTCGACGCCCGCGTTCGCGCCAAGCTCGCCGGCGGCATCGTCTGCGCGATCGCGGAACCGGATTTCGAGCACCGCTGCGCCATCGTGGCCAAAAAGGCGAAGGAGCTGGCGGCGACCTCCGAAGGCTTCGTGATGAGCCAGCGGATGGTCGAATACGTCGCTGGCGCGGTGCGCGGCAATGGCCGGGTGCTGGAAGGCGCGCTGGCGCAGATTCATCTGCATTCCGACCGCGGCCAGCGCCCTGTGACTATGGAGCTGATCGACAAGGCGATCGCCGAGACGGTCGGCGCCCTGCAGCCGATCCCGCGCGTGGACACCATAATCCGGGTCGTCGCCGACGACGCGGGTCTTACGCCGGACGATCTCATCTCGCCGTGCCGCAAGCGTCCGTATGTGAATGCGCGGCACATCGCCCAATATTTCGCCCGCAAAATGGCGAAGAAGTCCTTTCCGGACATAGCGCGCCGTTTCGGCGGCCGTGATCACGCGACGATCATGCACGGCGTCAGCAAGATCGAGCTGCGCCTGGCGGAGGATCCCACTTTCGCGCGCTCATTGAGCGCTCTTGAAAAGCGTATCTGGGACGCGTCGTCAAAGCACTAAGCGGGAGCGTCGCCCCTTAAGGGGCGATGGGGGTAGCGATAAGCGGTCCGATCGAAAGGTCGGGCCGCTTTTTGCTGTTTGCGGCCGTGCTCGTCTTGCTTTCCGGCGGGCCAATAAAGTGTTTGCTGCTGGAAAATTTGCGCTAATCTTCCCGTCCGCGTGAGTCCTGGCGCGCCGGTTGGAGCGCTGGTCAGGGGCTTGAGTGGACGAGTGTGCGGCGGAGATGCGGGCGGAGGCGCCTGACCGCGGCCCATTCGGGGGAACAGCAC
>CAYNCS010000114.1:6229-8840 GCA_964395875.1 uncultured Caulobacteraceae bacterium
GCACTGTAGGTCCAGACCGCCCAATGAAATTATCGATTGAACGCGCCGCTCTTTTGAAGTGCATCAGCCATGTCCAAAGCGTCGTCGAGCGGCGGAACACAATTCCCATTCTTTCCAATATTCTGATCAGCGCTGAAGATGGCGCGGTCCGGTTGTCGGCAACCGATCTGGACATCGAAATTACCGATTCCGTCGCGGCGAAGGTGCAGACGCCAGGCGCGCTGACGGCGCCGGCGCATACGCTCTACGAAATCATCCGCAAGCTTCCGGACGGCATGGACGTCAAGCTTGAGGTCGCGCCCGCCGAGCAGCGTCTGAGCCTTGTGGCGGGGCGTTCGCGTTTTGCGCTGCCGGTGATGCAGGCGTCGGATTTTCCGCTGATGAAGTCCGAGGGTTTCAAGGCGACCTTCACTATCGACCGGTCCGATCTTGCGCGCCTGATCGGCAAGACCCGGTTCGCCATTTCGACGGAAGAGACGCGCTATTATCTCAATGGCATTTATTTTCATGTCGCCGCGGAAAAGGGCGGCAGCCTGTTGCGCGCCGTCGCGACGGACGGTCACCGCCTCGCTCTGGCGGAGCAGGACGCGCCGGGCGGCGCCGACGGGATGCCGCCCGTCATTCTGCCGCGCAAGACGGTCGCGGAACTCAGCCGCCTGCTCGACGATTCCAATGGCGAAGTGGAAGTGTCGGTGTCGGAATCGAAGGTCGCTTTCACTTTGGGCGATGCGCGCATCGTGTCCAAGGTGATCGAAGGCGCGTTCCCCGATTATGGCCGCGTCATTCCGCGCGACAACCAGCGCATCATGCGCGTGGAGAACAAGATCTTCGCCCAAGCGGTGGATCGCGTCGCGACGGTTTCGGCTGAGAAATCGCGTTCCGTGAAGATGGCGCTGGATTCCGATCGCCTGACGCTCACCGTCAACAATCCGGAAACTGGTTTGGCCACGGAAGAAGTGGCGGCCACGTGCCCGGCGGAGCCGTTCGAAATCGGTTTCAACGCGCGTTATCTGCTGGACGTGTCCGAACAGGTCGCCGGCGATGAGGCGCAGTTCGAGTTCGGCGATGCAGCGTCGCCGACGCTGGTGCGCGACTTGAAGGATCCGCACGCGTTATTTGTGCTGATGCCGCTGCGCGTGTGAGCGGCCTCGCTTCGCCGGCGCAACACCCCATCGCCGCTCCGGAGGGCGGACGGGCCGCTTGGCTGCGCCGTCTCTCCATAACGGACTTCCGCAATTACGCGCGTCTGGATCTTACCCTCGACGATCGTCCCGTCGTGCTGTTCGGTTCGAACGGCTCGGGCAAGACGAACATTCTCGAGGCGATCTCGCTGTTGGGGCCGGGGCGCGGCATTCGCGGGGCGGCGTTGTCCGAGATTGGCCGCCGCCGGCCGGAGGAAGCTGAGGGGCGCGCCTGGGCGTCCTCGGCGATCCTGGTGAATTCCGTGGGCGACGATACGCGCCTGGGCGTCGGCATTGAACGCACCGATACGGGCGGTTTTCGCCGGGTGGCGCAGCGTGACGGCCGGCCAGCAGGGCCGCAGGAACTGGCCAGTGAAATCCGCATCGTCTGGCTGACTCCGGCGATGGATCGCGTATTCGCCGAAAGCGCCTCCGAACGGCGCAAGTTCTTCGACCGGCTGGTCATGGCGCATGCGCCGGAGCACGGGGCCGTGGCGGCTGCCTACGAACGCGCCATGAAGGCCCGTCAGAGGCTGCTGGATGAGGATCGGCGGGATCGGGCATGGCTGGAGGCGCTGGAATCCGAAATGGCCGCCCATGGCGTCGCATTGGCGGCGGCTCGCCTTGAGGTTTTGGGGCGCCTGCAAACCGCCATCGACGACCGTGGCGACGGGCCTTTTCCACAGGCCGATCTGGCGCTGGAAGGGGCGCTGGAGGCCGCTCTGGCGGAGGGCCGCACGGCCGGCGAAATCGAGGATGAATTCGCCAGAACGCTGGCCAATGTCCGGCCCCGGGACGCCGCCGCGGGCCGGGCTCTGGACGGCCCGCACAGATCGGACGTAAAGGCCCGCCACAGGGCCAAAAATATGCCCGCGGAACAGTGCTCCACAGGCGAGCAGAAGGCCATTTTGGTTGCCGTCACCTTAGCCAACGCCCGTGCATTGGGGCCCGGCGGAATTGGGCTCAACGGACGCGCGAATCCGTTATTATTATTGGATGAAGCGGGGGCGCATTTTGACGACAAACGGCGCGCCGCCCTCTATAATGAGCTGGCGATTTTGCCGGGGCAGGCATGGCTTACGGGAGCGGATAAATCCTTGTTCGATTCCTTCGCCGGCGCCGCCCAATTCATTGAGGTCTCGGACGGAAAAACCCGCCCGCTGTGACGCTCCAACATTGAGGGATTTGCACGGATGAGCGAAACACCCGCTCCCAATCCGGAATATGGCTCGGACTCGATTCGGGTCCTTAAGGGCCTCGACGCCGTGCGGAAGCGGCCGGGCATGTATATCGGCGACACCGATGACGGCTCGGGCCTGCACCACATGGCCTTCGAGATCATCGATAACGCGGTGGACGAGGCGCAGGCCGGCTTCGCCGACCGGGTGACGCTGACGCTGAACGGCGATGGCAGCGTGACGGTGCGCGAC
>CAYNCS010000114.1:8850-10234 GCA_964395875.1 uncultured Caulobacteraceae bacterium
GTGTACGAAGTCGTCGACAACGCCATCGACGAAGCCCTCGCGGGGCATTGCGATCGCGTGATCGTCTCGCTGTACGCGGACGGCTCGGCCGAGGTCGAAGACAATGGCCGCGGCATCCCGACGGACATTCACGCGGAAGAAGGCGTCTCCGCCGCGGAGCTCGTGATGACGCAGCTTCATGCGGGCGGTAAGTTCGACCAGAATTCCTACAAGGTGTCCGGCGGTCTGCACGGCGTCGGCGTGTCGGTCGTCAACGCATTGTCGACCTGGCTCGATCTGACGATCTGGCGCAACGGCAAAGAGCATGCGATGCGCTTTCGTCTGGGCGAGGCGGAAGCGCCGCTGGCCCTAAAGGGCGATGCGCCGAAGGAAGATGCCGGCAAGCAGAAACGCGGCACGCGGGTGCGCTTCCTGCCGTCGCCGGCAACCTTCACCATGGTTGAGTTCGACCGCAAGACGCTCGAACATCGTCTGCGGGAACTCGCGTTCCTCAATTCCGGCGTGACGATCATCTTTCGCGATCTGCGCGGACCCGAACCGTTCGAAGAAGTGATGTCCTATGAAGGCGGCATCGCCGCCTTCGTGGCGCACCTGGATCGCAACCGGCATTCTCTGATCGAGGCGCCGATCGCCGTGCGCGGACAGCGCGACGGCGTCGTGGTCGAGGCGGCGCTGCAGTGGAACGACGGCTACGCCGAAGCGGTGCATTGCTTCACCAACAACATTCCTCAACGCGACGGTGGCACGCACCTGGCGGGCTTCCGGGGCGCGCTGACGCGCGTGATCAATTCCTATGCGACGTCCAGCGGCTCGGCGAAGAAGGACAAAGTCGACATCACCGGCGACGACGCCCGTGAAGGTCTGACCTGCGTTCTGTCGATCAAGGTGCCCGATCCGAAATTTTCCAGCCAGACGAAGGACAAGCTGGTCTCGTCCGAAGTGCGGCCCGTGGTTGAAAGCATCATCGGCGAAACGCTGGGGCAGTGGTTCGAGGAAAATCCGGCGCCCGCGAAAGCGGTGATGGGCAAGATCGTCGAGGCTGCGGCGGCGCGTGAAGCGGCCCGCCGGGCGCGCGAATTGTCGCGCCGGAAGACGGCGCTCGACGTGGCGTCGCTGCCAGGCAAGCTGGCGGATTGTCAGGAGCGCGATCCGTCGAAATCCGAAATCTTCATCGTCGAGGGCGACTCGGCGGGTGGATCGGCGAAGCAAGGGCGCAACCGGGAGAACCAGGCGGTGCTGCCGCTGCGCGGCAAGATCCTGAACGTCGAGCGCGCGCGCTTCGACAAGATGTTGAGCTCCGATTCCATCGGCACGTTGATCACGGCGCTGGGCGCCGGGATCGGGCGTGACGAGTTCAACATTGAAAAGCTGCGCTACCACAAGA
>CAYNCS010000115.1:0-10162 GCA_964395875.1 uncultured Caulobacteraceae bacterium
GTCATCCTAGGCTAAGGCTTGCGCAGCAAGCCGCATGCCTAGGACCCATAAACACGACGGGCTGCGGTGTTGGCGCACGTTCTGGGAGGGCTGTATTTATGGGTCCTAGGTACTCGCATCGCTACGCGATGCTCGACATAGGATGACGGTAGAGAGATGTGGAAGGACTTGCGAACAATCCGACCCGTTTCAAAACCGGTTCATTATCCCACGCATGGTCGTCGCCGACATCATCATTGGGCCGCTCCAGCCGCCGCCGCTGCACACGGACGAACAGGTCCGCGCCATCGGCATGCCCGATCTGAAGGCGGGGCGGCCGGCCGACGACATCGAAGAGCATTGGCTGGGCGTCTGGGAATTGATCCTGTGGTCGCTACATTTTTTCGGCGCGCCGGCGGATTTCTATGACACCGGATCGCACCGCTTGAAGGATCGGACGCCCGCGCTGCGATACATCCGCACGATCGAGGCGATGGTCCGCCGCTGGAGAGCGCCGCCGTCCGCGCATTGGTTGACGGCCATTAACCAGGCGCCGCGCTTGTGACGATCCGTATACGGTGGAAGCGTGTAATCACGCCGACTTAACATTTGTGTGCCATGGTCGCCCATTCCGGGGATGACCAGTCATGCTTAAATTCGATTTAAAGCGCGGCGCAAAGGCGCGTCCGTCCGTCCTCATCGGCGCGCTGGGCGGTGCGCTTCTGATGACGGCGCCGTTTTATTTCGCTCAGCAGGCGGACAAAGCCGCCTTGGCGCGCGAGCAGCAGGTCGTCGCCAACGGCGTGGCCACCTATGGGCGCGAAGTGGCGAAGGCCGCCATTCCGCAGACCGTGTGGGACGACGCCGTCAAAAATCTCGACAACCGCTTCAATCGGGAATGGGCGCACGAAAACGTCGGCGCGTATTTCTCCGGCTCGATGCAGTTCGAATCGGCTTTCGTGCTCAATTCCGGCGGCCGCATTATTTACGCGATGCGCGACGGGGAGGATGCCGGCGCCGACGCCGTGCGCGATCTGCACGACGCCGCCGCGCCTCTGGCGGCGCGCGTGCGCGAAATGGAGGCGCGCCGGCGGCCGCTGAAGGAACTCGTGGCGCAGGGCCTCAATTTGTCACAGCCCATTCTCGCCTCGGCGGTCACGCTGGCGTCGGGCCGGCCCTACATCCTGACCGCCACATTGGTTCAGCCGGATTTCGGCAAGAGCATGCCGCGTGGGGCGCAGGCGCCGATCGTCGTCACCGCCATGGCCTTCAACGAGGCGGTCGCCAGGCATCTGGCCGAAAATTTCATGCTGTCCGACATGCATTTCCATCTCGGCCTGCATCCGGACGAACCAGGCCGCGCCTCCGTGCCGATCGGCGGCGCCAAGGAGCTGGCGACGCTGGACTGGCGTCCCGCGCGTCCGGGCACGGCGATGCTCACCAAGACGATGCCGCCGCTGCTGGTCATATTGGTGACGCTCGCGGCTCTGGCGGCCGTGCTGTATCGCCAGAACGACCGGTCGCTGGCCAGCCTGAAAGCCAGCGAGGCGCACGCCACGCATCTGGCCTATCACGACGGCCTGACGGGCTTGCCCAACCGGCTTCTGCTCGCCGGCAGACTTGAGCATGCGCTGGAGGCGCTGCGCAGCGAGGGCCGCGGCTTTGCGATCTATTGCGTCGATCTGGATCGCTTCAAGGAGGTGAACGACACGTTCGGACACGCCGCCGGCGACGATCTCATCCGTGCGTCGGCGGGCGTGCTGTCGCAGATCTGCGGGCCGGGCGACACGCTGGCGCGTCTGGGCGGAGACGAATTCGCGATCGTCCAGCCGGGCGCAACGCGGCAGGAGGCGGAGGCGTTCGCCGCGCGCATTCTGCAGGCCATTGCGGCGCCGGTGGACTTGCCCGTCGGCCGCGTGTTCTCGGCCTGCACGGTCGGCGTCGCACTGATCGAGGACGATGGCGTGGACGCGCCCGAATGCATGCGCCGCGCGGACCTGGCGCTTTATCAAGCCAAGGACGAAGGCCGCGGCCGCTACAGCTTCTTCCGCGACGAAATGGACAATTCCCTACGCCATCGCCGAGAGATCCGCGACGAGCTGCGTCTGGCGCTGCAGCGCGAGGAGCTCACGCTGGTCTACCAGCCGCAGGTGCATAACGGCGTCACTTACGGCGTCGAGGCGCTCGTGCGCTGGGTGCACGCCAGGCGCGGCAACATCTCGCCGGCGGTGTTCGTGCCGATCGCCGAGGAAAGCGGCTTGATTGAGCAATTGGGCGTATTCACGATGCGCCGCGCGTTCGAGGATTCTAAGAAACTTGGCGCGCTGCGAGTGGCGGTGAACATCTCGGCGGCGCAATTGCGCCTGCGTGGTTTCGTCGACAATGTGCGGCAGCTGGCGCGCGAGACTCGCGTGGATCCCACGCGCATCGAGTTTGAAATCACCGAGGGTCTGTTGCTGGGCGATTCCCAGCACATCCTGGATGCGCTGAACGAATTGCGCGGGATTGGTTTCCGCATCGCGCTCGACGATTTCGGCACCGGTTATTCCAGTTTGTCCTATCTGCAGCGCTATCCGATCGACAAGATCAAGATCGATCGCTCCTTCATCGCCAATCTTGGGCTGGAGGAGAATTCGGATGCGGTGGTGGCGGCGATCGTGCGGCTGGCGCGGGCGCTGAAGCTGGACGTGATCGCCGAAGGCGTCGAGACGGAATTGCAGCGCGTGCGCTTGGCGCAGGCGGGCTGCGGCGACATCCAGGGCTACCTGTTCGGCAAGCCCGCGCCGCTGGATTCCGTGCTCGACGCGATCACCGCCTTCCAGCCGCGCGAACTTACCGCCAGATCTGCGTAAGCTGAAGCGGCCATCCCGCCCGAGATCTTCGGCGTCAGGCCAGTTCGGCGTGGAGGCTGACGTCGGCCTTCAGCAATTTCGAGATCGGGCAATTGGCCTTGGCCCCGGCCGCGATCTTCTGGAACGTCGCGTCGTCGACGCCTGGGACGCGGGCGGTCAGCGTCAGGGCGCTGGCCGTGACGGTGAAACCGCTGTCGAGCTTTTCCAGCGACACCTTGGCCGACGTCTCGAGACTGTCGGCGGTGAAGCCCGCTTCGTTCAACGCCAGCGCCAGCGCCATGGTGAAGCAGGCGGCGTGCGCCGCGCCGATCAGTTCTTCGGGGTTTGAGCCCTTTTGGCCCTCAAAGCGCGAGGCGAAGCCATAAGGATAATCGCTAAGCGCGCCGCTTTCGGTGGAGATGAGCCCTTTGCCGTCCTTCAAGCCGCCGGACCACCTGGCCGAACCTTTGCGGATGATCTTCATCGCCGGTCTCCTTCTGGGGGTTGCTGCAAGCAAATGGGCCGGCGCCGCGGGTGTTGCAACGGCGCCGGCCCGGTTTCGCGAAAGACTTCGGATCAGAATTTGAACTGATAGGTCACGCCATAGGCGTTGTCCTCGATCAGATCGAAGTCCGTGAACGTATAATCGGCGCGGATGGCGCTATTGTCGGAGAAGCGCCAAGAGGCGCCGGCGCCATAGGAGCCGCCGTCCTCCGAGTCGCCGAGCGTCAGGCGCGTGCCGCCCGGCGTGGTGACCGTGGTGTCGACGTCGGCATGCGCATAGCCGGCGCGCGCGAACACGTCGAATTGCTGGGTGACCGGATAGGACACCTTGCCGTAGACTCCGAACATGTAGTTCAGGCCGAACTCGCCGGGCGCGGCGATGACGTCGGCCACGTCGCCGTCGGAATTGTCGTCGATGCTGAGATCGCCCTCGCTGGTGCGATAATCGAAATCGCCGTCGTCAAAGCCGAAACTGGCGTCGGCCTCGATGGAGAGCATGGGTAGGAACTGCCAGCCCGCCCGCAGGGTTGCGGCCCAGGTGTCGGCGCCGATGCCGTCGTCGCCTTCGAAATCGTGATAGGTGGGCCCGGCCTCGAGATAGATCCCGGGCCGCGTGCTCGGGCCGCCTGTGCCCCACGGCGCCATTTCCTGGGCACGCGCGGCGCCGGCCAAGGCTAGCATGCCCGCGCCGGCGCAAAGCCCTGCCAACGCTTTGACGCCGTACTCTCCAGAGGAACGTTTGCTCATTGGATTCCCTTTTTGTTGTCAGCGCGAAACGAACAATCCCAGCGCTTCGCTGCAGCCTCTACGCGGGCCTCTCCGCCGGGTTCCGGCGTCGGCGCCGCATCCTTCGGCGGTGTGGGAATCTGGCAACGGTCGTCGTGCGTGCGCGCATGAAAAAGCCGGGCCCGCAATAGCGAACCCGGCGATTTCGATACTGGTGCTGGAGCTGCGTCAGAACGGCAGCACTTTGCCTTTCTTGGAATACGCGAGATAGCCGATATTGGCGCCCGCGCGCAGACCCACCCCGGCACGCATCGGCGCCAAGGTGATGCCCTCGGCCTTTTGGTAATTCACGCCGATGCCGCCCACGAGGTAAAACGAGCCCTCGACGCCCGGGAAGCGCCGGTAGATCGCGTCCAGATAGGGCAGGTGATAGACGAGGGTGAAGACCTTGGAGGCGTTGCCCCCGGCGTCCCAGCCTACCGACGGGCCGCGCCAGAATATCTTCTTCGAGCCGCCGCCCTTCATGAGGATTTCGCCGTGGCCATAGCGCAGGCCCACGCCGATCGCGGCGGAGCCTTCCTGTCCCTTGATGTAGGCGTTGGGCTGGCCGTGATCCTGGAAGATCCGGTCGACGACTTCGCCTGCCGCCTTCGCCGTGATGCCGAAGAAGTCGGCGACCGCGTCCACGATCTCGTTCTTCTCGAATTGCTGTTCAGCCTTGCGCTTCTCGGTGATCGCAAACGCCATATCTGGCGCGACGAGCGCTGCACCGGCCGCCCCGATCAGCGAAAGGCCGTCGCGGCGCGTGAGTTTGCCGTTGTCCATACGCACTCCTGTTGCTGCAAAACGTTCGACTACTTCGCGGGTTCCGGCCGCTTCACCTTGCCGTCAAGATTTTTCACCACGTCCCGGGCGTCGAACGCCGCGGAATTGTCGCCGGGCTTCGTTCCCTTATACATCACGATCTCGCCGCTCGCCTCGTATTTGGTCACGGTCGTTTCGTCATACGACATGTAGCGGCCGGGACGATCCCAAAACGGGTCGTAATAGCGGTAGCGCCATGGATATGGGCCGTAATCCCAGAACGGGTCGCCCCAGGTCGAGCCGTAGGTGCGGGACTTCGCGTCCGTCGCGCGCGTGGAGATGATGAAATAGTCGAAGCCGTTGGCCAGCGTGGTCTCGGCGGCGCGGTAAAGGAGGTAGGTCTCGACGGTTTCGCGGTCGGTCAGCGTATTGCCGACGAACGACACGCGCACGCGGTTCGATTCCAGTTTGGTCTCGCTATAGCCCCCATCGGCCTTGGAATAAGGCTGATAGGGCGTAGGACCGGTTGCGCAGGCCGCCAGCAAAGCGGCGCACGCGGCGGCCAACAGAAACTTCTTCATCCTCGCCTCCACTTCAAATCCGGCCGGAGGACCGGCCCCTGCCGTTCCCTGGCGCGCAGCGCGTTTGGGCGGCATGCGATCCTTCAGGGCCATTCCCAAATCCACACTGCGAAATATTCAATCCCGGTTCAGTCTAGACATCATATGGTCATGCTTGCAGGGAAGGAAACTTAAGACCCGCGTCCCGGGTTTGCACCATTCCGCTGGCGGGAGCGACATTCATCGCCTATCCCGCCTGAAACTGAGCTGAACAAGGAGCCTGATCCATGGCCGCACGCAAATCCGCCCCTGGAGTACGGGCGCTTGCTCTAAGCATTGGCTTTGTAGCTCTTTTTTGCGGGTTCGCCGCTTCCGCCGCCAGCACCCCGGTAGACCCCGAAATGACCGCCGCCGCAAAGAAAATCCAGCAGGGATGCGTGGAGCGGGGCGAGGATGCGCGCGTTTGCGCCTGCGGCGTCGGCCTCGGCTACGCGCAATTAGAGCCCAAGACCTTCAAGCTGATACCTGAAGTGGAGCCGCTTCTGGACGAACCGGACAAGTTCAAGGCGATCTCGGGTCTGGTCTCGGCCGCCAACAAGCGCGGCGTGAACGCCTCCGAGCTGATGTCGGCCTATGACACGATCAAAGCCAACCGCGCCGCTTCCAGAGCGGTCTGCAAGCCTTTGGCGACCGTGCCGGCGACAGTCGCGAAGACGAAGAAGAACTGAGCTTCAGTTCAACAAAAAGTGGGCGTCGACATTCTGCCAGCGCCCAGGACTGATTCCGTCCGCCGCGGCGATTTCGATCGAATGCAAATCGGCCTCGATCTCGCGCTTCCAGAAGTCGATGAAGCGCACGATACGCGGAAATTCCGGCGCCAGATCGTAAGTCTGCCATACGAAGGTTTGCAGCAATTTCGGATGGTCCGGGATGTGGTACAGGATGCGGGCCGTAGCCAGACGCCAGCCTTGCAGCTGCGCTACGAACTCGGGTGACGCCATGCGTGCTCCTCCGTGCTCATCAAGGCTTCAAGCGTGCGCCGATTCATCGCTGCGGCGCGAACGCTCTTCGCTGTACAATTGAACGCGCGCAGATATGACCAAAGTGTGAGCGCCATAACGAACACGTCGCTTTAGAAGTGATCGCAAGAGGGGGAGCATGCCGCGCTTTCGCAACATCGTAATCCTTACGGGCGCGGGCGTTTCCGCCGAGAGCGGACTATCCACGTTCCGCGACGCGGGCGGCGTGTGGGCGAAATACGATTATCGCGAGGTCGCGACGCCGGAAGGGTTCGCGCGCAATCCGACCCTGGTGCATCAATTCTACAATCACCGTCGCGCTGAAGCCCAGAAAGTAAAGCCGAACGCCGCGCATCTGGCGCTCGCGGAGCTGGAGCGCTGCTATCCTGAGCGTGGTGGGCGTGTTCTGGTTGTGACGCAGAATGTGGATAGCCTGCATGAGGCGGCTGGGTCGAAGATCGTCATCCACATGCATGGCGAGCTGATGCGCTATTTGTGCGCGCGCTGCGGCGCATCCGGGGCCTGGCTGGAGGATATGTCCGTTCACGTCGCATGTCCGGAATGCGGACGACCGGGCGGCGTGCGGCCGGACGTCGTGTGGTTCGGCGAAATGCCCTATCACATGGAGCGCATCGCCGAGGCGCTATCGGGGGCCGATCTGTTCATCTCCATCGGGACATCGGGAAACGTTTACCCCGCGGCCGGCTTTGTGGCGGAAGCCTATGCAGCTGGCGCGCACACGGTGGAGCTGAATCTTGAGTCCAGCGAAGGCGCGCGGCTGTTCGCCGAAATGGTAAACGGCCCGGCCACGGAAATCGTTCCCGCTTTCGTGCGCAATTTGCTGGCGGAATAGGGAATTTCGCCGCGCCTGCTTGATGAACCGAAACCAACAATCCGGTTCAGGAACAGCTCAGGCGTGATGCGGTTTTCTTCAGCATCGGCTGACGGTGAAGTCTTCAGCCAAGCGTTGAAGGAGACCTAGAATGAACCTGTCCTTGAAGAAAAAGATCGCGATGCCCCTGGCCGCCATCGGCGCCGCTTTGGCGATGACGGCGATTGTCCCGGCGGCCGCGCAAGCCCACTCGTACGAAAGCCGCGCTTATGAGGGCCGCTACGAGACGCAGATCGCGTATCGCGGCGGCGATTTCGACTTTCGCGGCTTGAAGAGCCGCATCTGGGAAGGCGTGCGCACTGGCGATTTGACGCGCAGAGAAGCGCGCCGCCTCTCGGTGCAGGTGGATGCGCTGGAAGATCGCGCTGACGCCTACAGCCGCGGCGGGATGTCGGGATGGGAGCGCCGCGATCTGAACGATCGTTACCGCGATCTCAGCGCCCGGATTTACGTCCAGCGGCATGACGACGACTATCGCGGTCGCGGCTGGCGCTAATTGAAAGATCGCATACCGCCGTTTGCCGGCGGTGAGTATTGATTGGTAATCCTCCCCCGAATGGCCCGCGCGTAGGATACGCGCGGGCTTTCTTTAGTCTTCGATGATGCGGGAGGCGTGCTTGGTGTCGCGCATGCGGGCGGCGATTAAGAAGCCCAGGATCGCTCCCGCGGTGACGTAGAGATAGAAGCCGGCTTCGTTATGCGTCTTGAACCACAGCGCCACATATTCGGCGGTGCCGCCGAACAACGCGTTGGCGAGCGCATAGGGCAGAGCCACGCCCAAAGCGCGCGTGTGCGCGGGAAAGAGCTCGGCCTTGGTGATGGCGGAGATCGAAGAATACCCCGCGAAAAAGGTCAGCGACAGGCAGATGAGCAAGAACGCCGCTGCTGAGGAATCCGTGGCCGCGATCGCCGACATGATCGGATAGGTTGAGAGCGCGGTGAGCGCGAAAGAGATCATCATCATGGGCCGCCGCCCCACCTTGTCGGAGAGCGCGCCGAGAAACGGCACGAGAATGATGAAGTACAAAAGCGCGCCGGTCATGATCTGCGTCGCCTCGGGCTTGGTGAAGCCGGACGTGTTGACCAGGAATTTCTGCATGTAGGTGGTGAACGTATAGAACGACAGCGAGCTGGTGATGGTCAGGCCCACCGTCATGATCGTTTCGACGGGATAATTCTTGAACAGCATGCGCGCCGTAGCACGGGGCGCATCCCGCGCATTCTTGAAAGAATCCGTTTCATGCATGCCGCGGCGGATGAAGAACACTACCATCGCGAGCATGGCGCCGATGAAAAACGGAATGCGCCAGCCCCAGGCTTTCAGCGCGTCTTCGGGTAGGATAGCCTGTAACACCAGCAGCACGAACAGAGCGGTGAGCTGGCCCGCCACCAGGGTTACGATCTGCAAGCTCGAATAAAAACCGCGCGCTTTTTTGCCGGCGACTTCGGACAGATAGGTGGCGCTGCCGCCATATTCGCCGCCGACGCTCACGCCCTGGATCAGACGCGCAACCAACAGGATCAGCGGCGCCGCGGCGCCGATCTGCGCGTAGCCCGGAGTCAATGCGATGATCAGCGACCCGAAGCACATCAGGAAAATCGAGGCGGACAGGGCTGCGCGCCGTCCCGCCCGATCGGCGTATTTGCCCATCATCCACGCGCCGAACGGGCGCGCCAGAAAGCCCACGGCGAAGATCGCCGCCGATTGCAGCAGCTGCGCCGTCTGATCGCCTTTGGGAAAGAAGACCGGCGCGAAATACAGCGCAAAGGACGCATAGGCGAACCAGTCGTACCACTCGACCAGATTGCCGGCGGACCCGCCCAGGATGGCGCGGATGCGCTTGCCGGTGGTCATGGCCGTGCTCTGGCCGGCAGCCTGCGCCGCGATCGTCTCCGCCATTTATCCTCCCCCAGAACTTTGGGGGTTAGGATGCGGAACTAACGAAGCCGGAGCAAGAGCGCGCGTGATGCTACTCGTTCTTGCCCGCCTTTTTGTCTCGCTCAGCCAGAATGCGCAGGCGCAAAGCGTTCAGCTTGATGAAGCCCTCCGCGTCGGCCTGGTTGTAGCCGCCCGCTTCGTCGAAGCCGACCAGCGCCTTGGAATACAGCGAATACGGGCTTTCGCGGCCGGCGACATAGACGCCGCCTTTGTAGATCTTCAGGCGCACGTCGCCCGTGACGCTTTCCTGACTGACGTCGATGGCGGCCTGCAGCATCTTGCGCTCCGGCGTCCACCAGAAGCCATTATAGATGAGCCCGGCATATTTGGGCATCAGCTCATCCTTGAGGTGCATGGCGCCGCGGTCGAGCGTGATGCTCTCGATGGCGCGGTGCGCCTGCCACAGGATCGTGCCGCCCGGCGTCTCATAGAAGCCGCGCGACTTCATGCCGACATAGCGGTTCTCGACGAGGTCGAGCCCGCCCACGCCATTGGCGCCGCCGATATCGTTCAGCGCCTTCAAAAGGGTCGCGGGCGACATCTTCTTGCCGTCGATGGCCACGGCGTCGCCGCGCTCAAAGCTGATCGTGATGTAGGTCGGGCTATCGGGCGCTTCTTCCGGCGTGATGGTGCGGCGGTCGCCGCGCTTCTTCACGATGTCCGGCACTTCGATATTGGGGTCCTCCAGCACCATGCCTTCGGAGGAGGTGTGCAGGAGATTGGCGTCGATGGAGAAGGGCGCGGCTTGCTCCTTGCCCTTGGCGATCTCGATGCCGTGCTTGCGCGCGTAATCCAGAAGCTGCGGGCGGCCTTCGAACTCCCACTCGCGCCACGGCGCGATCACCTTCACGTCCGGCTTCAGCGCGTAATAGGAGACTTCGAACCGAACCTGATCGTTGCCCTTGCCG
>CAYNCS010000116.1:0-10118 GCA_964395875.1 uncultured Caulobacteraceae bacterium
GGCCTGGACGCTGGGCGGCCACGGCGACGACATGGTGCCGATGGTGCGTTACTCCACGATCGGCGGCCTGCCTCTGCCGGAATGCGTCGCGGCCGGCATGTTCAGCCAAAGCGATCTGGACGCGATGGTCGAGCGCACCCGCAAGGGCGGCGGCGAGATCGTCGCCTTGCTGGAAACCGGCTCGGCCTTCTACGCGCCGGCGGAATCGGCGATCGCCATGGCGAAGTCCTACCTGAAAGATCAAAAGCGCGTTCTGCCCGTGGCGGCGAACCTCGCCGGCCAATACGGCATCAACGATCTCTATGTCGGCGTGCCAGCTTTGATCGGCAAAGGCGGCGTCGAGAAGGTCGTCGAATTCCCGATGGATGCCGGCGAAAAGGCGATGTTCGCCAAGTCCGTGGCGGCGGTGCAGGGCCTCCTGGAAGCCTGCAAGAACCTTGAACCCGCTTTGAAATAGTATGGATTATCCGGGACCGGATTGAATTGGGCCGGCGCTTCGAAACGCGAAGCGCCGGCCTTATTTTTTTGTGCATTGCAATGCGTTCGAATCTGCGAACACACTCAGCCTACGGATTCGCAATCCCGGAGGCTGACATGACGGCGTCCACCCGCGAACACATCCTCTTCCACAAAGACGGCTCGGTCTGGGCCAAGGGTCCGATGCGCGGCAAGATCCAGCACGGCTTCTGGGAGTGGTATCGCAAAGACGGCACCAAATTGCGTTCAGGCCGTTTTGAAAACGGCGAGCAGGTCGGCAATTGGACGACCTACGACAAGACCGGCAAGGTCACCAAAGTCACCGAAATCAAAAAGAAAATTGCGCCGCCCGAAGACGACTGAATTTGAGGCCCTGACGCGTCACGCGCCGCCGTCAAAGCGCGGATTGAAAGGCCCGGGCGCATAGCCGAAATCGCGGGCCGCGTCGTCGTGATCGAAGTCCATGTGCTGCGACATGCGCAACGCCATTTCGATGTTCGTTGCGTTTTTACCGCCCTTGCGGATCGCGCCCAGCGCCGCAAATCCAGCACGCCAGATCACTAACGGAATGGGCACGATGAAAGGCGCACGGCCCATCGCCCGGAACACCCGCGCGACCATTTCCTTATAGGTCAGCACTTCGCCGCCGCTGAGATTGTACGCCTTGTTCACCGCCGCAGCGGATTGCACCGCCTGCAAAGCCGCCGCAGCGAGTTCTCGCGCGTGCACCGGCCGGCGGCGTCCATCCGCTTCGCCCGCAATGGGAAAGAACCCTAAACGCCGGATCGTGCGCATGATCTGGGTGACGTTCTGATCGCGCCCTTCATCGTAAATCAGCGTGGGCCGCAAGATGGTCCAGGCGATCCCGGCGTGGGCGCAGAATGCTTCGATCCGCTGCTCGCCGACCGCGAGCTTGGCGACCACACCCTGTTCATAGGCGTCGGCCGACTGGGTCTTGGTGAGCACGCTGGTGGAGGAAAACGCGACCAGCCGATTCATGCCCAAGGAAAAAAGCCGCTCCAGCAAAGCATCGCTGATGAGCCAGATAGGCGCACAAACGATCACGCGCTCGAACTGGAAATCCGGCGCGAAGTCCTGCGGCTTGTCCGCGTCGAGCGGAAGGTCGCCTTCGGCCAGATGCGCCCGCCCCGTAAACCGGACCGGCCCCGGATACCGATCGGCGCAATCCCGCAGACGGGCGCCGACCAGGCTGGAGCCGCCAACGATGAGCAGCCCGGGCTGCCCAGGGGTGGGCTGCGCCGTCATCGCCGTCTTATTGCGCCAACGCGCGCTGGACCAAACCGGACGGCTTTTTCAAATGGCAGCCATAGCCGGGCTCAAGCTGCGCCACGCCGGTGGCGAGGCCGAAATAGCGCACCTCCGCCGCTTCGCGGCCAAAGGTGATGCGCATGTTCTTCGAATTCGCCGCCACTTCCGGCATGCAGGATTCATAATCGCGATTGGCCGCATAGAGGCAGGAGCACAATTGCATCGCGACCTGCCCGGTGCGCACCCGGGCCTCGGCGGCGATGAAATAGGCCGCGACCAGTCCGGCGACAAAGAGTCCGGCCAGACCAAGCGTCAGCTTGAAGGTGAAGGAGCGCAGCAAAAAGTTCGGCTTCTTCTCGCCCGAGGCGTACTCGGCGCGCGCCGCAGCGGCGATTTCCGAAACCGGTTTAACTTTGAAGATCATGGAATCCGAAGGGCTTATGGAGGGTGGGCTTCGCTCTGGCGGGAACTTAGCCTATGGTCGCGCCAAATTGTAAGCCGTTTTGGATTCACATGCTTTTTGCCTCTTGGCCCTTTCCTGACAGGCTCCGGCCTTTGCTTCTGTCCGCTTTGGCCCTGGCCTCATTGGGCGCGCCCTTGTCCGCAGACGCCGCGCCCGCCAAAGCCAAGTCCGCCCCTGCCGAGAGCCTCGCGGCGGCGCCCCTGCCGGCGAATTTGGATCAGAAAAAGCTCGACGCAGCGCTGAAGGCGTTCGACGCGCCGCAGGCCGATCTGGGGACCACGCAGGCCGTGATCGTGGTGCGGAAGGGCGCCCGCGTGCTCGAACGCTTCGCGCCGGGACTGGATTCCACCACGCGTTTCAATTCGTGGAATGTCGGGGCCAGCCTGACCAGCGCGCTGGCCGGACGCGCCGTGGAGACAGGCGCGCTGAAAAGCATCGACGAGCCCGCCGGGCTCATCGAATGGACCATCGCAGCGGACGGACGGCAAAACATCACCATCCGCAATCTGCTGGCCATGAATTCCGGTTTAAAATGGCGGGAACGCGGCGCCGCCCTGGAAGCAGGATCGGACGCCGAGAAAATGCTGTTCGGCGCCGGTCAGGCGAACGTGATGTTTTACGCCACCAGCGCCAAGGCGCAGGGCGAACCGGGAAAGACCTTCACCTATTCCACCGGCTCAAGCGTCATGCTGGCCAGCGCGGTGCAACGGCGTCTGCCGCCCTTGAACGCCGCCGACGGCCTGCGCACCTACGCCTGGCGAAAATTCATCAGCGCCGAATTCTTCGACAAATTGGGGATGGGTACGGCGTCGCCGCAATTCGATAAGTCGGGAAACTATTATTCCAGCCTGGTGTGGATGAGCGCGCGCGACATGGCGGCCTTTGGCGAATTCTGCCTGCGCGACGGCGTCTGGAATAAAGAGCGTCTGCTGCCCGAGGGCTGGGTTCGATCTATGCGCACAGCCTCCGGCGCCAAAGGCGGCGAATCCTGGGGCGCGGGCTTCTGGATCAAGGCGAAGGAAAAACCGGATTCGCTGATGGCGCATCTGCCGGATGATTCCTTCGCGGCCGGCGGCGATCGCGGCGCCGTGATCGTGATGATTCCGTCCAAGGACTTGGTGATCGTGCGTACGGGGATCTCGCCGTTTGGCGAGAAAGGCCGCGCCGCCCTGGGCGTATGGCTCGGCGAGCTTGCAGCGGCGTTTCCGGATGTGAAGCCTTAAGGCTCCACCGGAATGTGATAGTCGAGGATTTGCCCCTTGCGCATCGGTTCGAAGCCAGGCGGGCAAAGTTCGAAGTCCGGCGCCGGTACAGGTTTCAGGCCTGATTGCGGGATCAGCTTGCCCCACACCTCCTGCATGGCGGCCATGATCTGCGGCTGCAGCGCTGAGCCATCCAAAGTAATGCGAAACACCGCATAGGTCTGCGGCTGCAGATCGATGATGTCGAAGCCTTCCGGCAGCTTCGGATCGCCCGTCACCTCCACGCCCGCCATGTAGCGCATGCGGCCGCAATCGCGGTCGATCATCTGCACCACGCCAAAAGCTTCACCGCTGGGCGCCTGGCCCGGTAGAGGCAGCGCGCCGAGCAGCTTGGGCCAGAGCGTCGGGATGCCGGCCTTGTTGGTTTTGTCGAATTCGGCGGCGGCGCCTGCGATGCGGAATGCGCCCCGGCGGACGCGTTCGGGCAACAGCACGACATTGGCGGTCTGCGGATTGGTTTGGGCATTCATGGAAACCTCCATGTCCTGGGATCTGGATTGACGATACTGGCCGGGCGGAACGCCGAACCGCTTACGAAACGCGCGCGTGAACGCTTCCTGGCTTTCGAAGCCGCAATCGAGCGCCAGGTCGATCAAGGGCGGCGGATCGATCGCGCCCAAACGCTGGGCCGCCCGCTGCATGCGGCAGGCGCGCAGATACTCCATCGGCGTCTCGCCGAAATGCGCCGCAAACAAGCGGGTGAAATGATAAGGCGAATAACCCGCCGCCGCGGCCATGTCGGCCAGCGTCACCGGCTCGAACAAGTGCCGGTCGATATAAGCGAGCACATCCGCGAGAAAGTCATTGGCGCTGGGCATGCGGCTTTATGCCTGCCCGCCAGTGCGCTTGTCTTGACCGGAATTGCGATGCGGCGGCGCAGCGCCCCGCAGCCTAATCCGGGCCATGCTACACACCGCTTTCACACTTGCCCCCTACAGCACCGCCAAGTGGGGGCAGCAATGAAAAAGCATCGTGTTTTGGGGTTGGGTCTAGCGGCGCCAATCTACCTCTTCGGCGCCTTAAGCGCCGCATACGCCCAGGACGTCAGCCAGCAAGAGGATATCGTCGTTCTCGGCCGCGGCCAGCCGCGCCAGGTGCAGACTGTCGACGGCTCCGAACTGAAGATCGAGACTCCCGGCGCCAGCCCCATCAAAGCGCTGGAGCAATTGCCGGGCGTGTA
Organism: uncultured Caulobacteraceae bacterium; assembly: GCA_964395875.1. Taxonomy (GTDB): domain Bacteria; phylum Pseudomonadota; class Alphaproteobacteria; order Caulobacterales; family Aquidulcibacteraceae; genus JBEVJO01. The sequence goes on from CAYNCS010000116.1 coordinate 4,652, forward strand.
CTTCTCGGGGTCCGACCCATTCGGCACATACGAATATGCTTCCACGCTCTATCTGCGGGGCTTCAACCAGACTCAGCTCGGTTTCACGCTCGACGGCGTTCCGCTCGGCGACATGAGCTATTCGAACCATAACGGCCTGCATATCAGCCGCGCTATCATCAATGAAAACGTCGAGACGGAACAATTGGCGCAAGGCGCCAGCGACCTCGACGCGGCGTCGACCAGCAATCTGGGCGGCACCCTGCGCTTCATGGGACGCGATCCGGCGGAAAAGTTCGGCGGCGATGCGGCCATCAGCGCCGGCGAGGACGAATTCCTGCGCTATTTCGGGCGCATCGACACGGGCGCGATCGGCCCGATCGACACCCGCGCCTCGCTCTCGATCGCGAGCAGCAAGACGCATCTCTGGAAGGGCGACGGCAAACAGATTTCCCGTCAGGCCAATCTGCGCATCCTGCAGCCTCTGGGCGACTCGACCCTGACCTTCTGGCTCAACGGCTCTGAGCGGCGCGAAAACGATTATCTCGAACAATCGCGCAATCAATTGGCGCGCCGCGGCTATTTCGCCAATTACCTGGCGCCCAATTACGACCTCGCGGTGCAGCTCGCCGACATCCAGCGCAATATCGATGCGACGCTGCCGCCGGACGAACAAGTGATCGGCGACGGCGTGACCAATCCGGCGGCCGGAACGGATTTTCCGGCCGGCTTCGAAAGCATCGACGACGCCTATTATCAGGGCGCGGGCCTGCGCAACGACGTGATCGGCGCCTTGACCTGGAAAGGCCAGATCACCGATGCGCTGAGCTTCAACGTCACGGGCTACAGCCACACCGACAAGGGCCAGGGACCGTGGTTCACGCCCTACGTCGCCTCGCCCAACGCCTTCGATCCAACGGCGACGACCGACAACGCGCCGATTTCGTTCCGGGGCTTCAGCTATGGCTTCACGCGCTGGGGCGCGCTCGGTTCGGTCGCCTACGTGCTGGGCGATCACCGGCTGGAGGCGGGCGGCTGGTATGAAACCAATTCCTCGCGCGAGGGCTACAATTATTACGGCCTCAACCGCTCCGGCCCCAACCGCAGCTCCACGCGCTTTCAGAACGATCCATTTTATACGGATGATTTCTACAGCTTCGAAACCGTCACCCAGAAATTCTATGTCCAGGACACCTGGAAGCCGATCCCGAATCTGACGCTTCAGTTCGGGTTCAAGGGACAGCGCGTCGAGAGCGAAGCGACGAAGCTCATCGAGGACAACGTCGATGTCGCACCGGGCGATGCGGGTTACACGTTCGGCCGCATCGTCGTTGAAGATTTCTTCCTGCCGCAGGCCGGCTTCGCCTATCGCCTCAACGCCCGCAACGAAGTGTTTGGTTCCTATGGCGAAAGCGTCGCCGCGTTTCCCTCGCAAGCCGGCGGCGTCAACGCCAATGGCGGCCAGGCCGCGATCGACGACGCCGTATCGACGCTGAAGCCGGAGCGTTCACGCACGTTCGAACTCGGATGGCGCTGGCGCGGCGAGCGTCTGGAAGCCCTGGCGGCGGCCTATTATGTGCAGTTCGACGATCGCCTCGCCTATTTCTCGGCGTCGGACTCGCCGATCCTCGTGTCGGAGACGATCTACCGGAATGTCGGCTCGGTCCGCACATTGGGTCTGGAAGCGACATTGCGCGCGAAATTCACGGACTCGCTGTCCGGCATGGTTTCCTACACCTACAACGATTCCGAATATCAGGACGACGTGCTGACCGACGCCGGAATCCTGGAAATCGCGACCAAGGGCAAGCAGGTCGCCGGCTCGCCGCGCGATCTCATCAAGGCTGGTCTCGATTACGACAACGGCAGTCTCTTCGCGAACCTGTCCTACACCTATAACGGCAAGTGGTATTACACGTACGAGAACGACAATCCGGTGAAGGGCTATTCGCTGGTCGACGCCGCGCTGGGCTACCGCTTCACGCAGGGCTGGGCCAAGGGCACGGAAGTCTCCGTGAACGTTTCGAACGTCTTCGACGAGCGCTATATCAGCTCCTACTCGGCGCTCACCGAGCGCGATCCGACCGGTGATGAACAGGTCTTGCTGATGGGCGCCCCGCGCGCCGCCTTCGTCACCCTGCGCCGCAGCTTCTAAGTCCACCGCAACAATACGCCGCCGCGCTGATCGCACGGCGGCGTTTTTTTATTATGATCCGCGATTCACCGGGTCTTGGCGATGAAGGCGAAGGGCGCGCCCGCGCCCTTATCGAAGTCGCGCCAGTTCAACCCCAGCGCCTGCAGCGCGCTCGCCGCCACTTGACGGCTTTCCGCGCAATTCTTGCCGCGATACTCGGCTGCGCCGGAGCGGACCACCGCTGGGCCCATGGCGGCGAACCAGACATTGTCCGAGCCGATGACGCCGGTCTTGTTATATTCGGGCTGATAGTCCGGATTGAGCTGGTGATAACGGACGGCCGAGTGATCGCGCCAGGCGCCCAGCGGTTCGTGCCCCCGCCCATGATCCGTCGTGACGATCAGGGTCGTCTGGCCGCGATAAAACGGATCGGCCTGCAGCCGTTCCCATAACTGGCGCAGGAAATCATCGCCGCGCTCCAGCGCTGTCAGGTACTGATCGTAATCTCCGGCATGCGCCAGTTCGTCCGTGTCGCCGAACGCGACATAGAGCACGCGCGGCTTGTTCTTTTCCACCGCTTCGATCGCGTACCGGGCGGTCTGCACGTCCGTGGGATAGCGCCCGCCGAAGCTGGCGTTCACAGGCACGCCGCTGCGCTTGGCATTGATGATGTTTGGGAACAGGGTCCAGGTGCCGACGGCCTCCACGCGCCCCTGAAATCCGGCGCGCCGATTGAGATGCTCCAGAAACGTGACGTTTTGGTTCGGTTTGTCGTCGTTCTCCACAATGCGCGGATCGGGGCGTCCCGTGAGGATCTCGTTGTAGCCGGGATAGGAGAACCACATGTCGTTGGCGACGTGCGCGCATTCGCCCGCATCCCGGTCGCCGATCACCACGCCGTCGCGCGCCATGGTTCCATGGACGAAAGGCATCAGCGCTTCGCGCCTGTTGGCGGGATCCAGAAAGGCCGGCTTGACCCAGTCCGAAAGAACGTCCGGCTCGACGAATTTCGGGTCGGCCGCAAGTTTTGGATCTGCGCCTCTGAACACGTCTTCCCAGCGGGCGCCGTCAAACGTCACCAGCACCAGTTTCGCTTCGGGTTGAATGTCGCCGCTGGCGGCGGACTTCTCGGCCGCCAGAGCGCTCGCGCCCATGGCCACGGCTATTGCAAATGCAGACAGGATAATGCGCACGACCTCACCTCCGCTGGAGCCCGCCACTCCTTCGCGCCGAAAGACTACGGCTCTATGACAAGGGAGACGCGCAGGGGGCGGAGCGGCAGGCGATTAACCTGCGGCTGCTTGGGATTTTGCGGCGTTTGCAGACGCCATCCGCCAAACCGCCGCCAGCGGCCGCCAGTAATTGTCCGCCACGGTGCGGAACTGCGCCGTCTCCGGCCCGAGGCCGTAGCGGATGGGCTCCACGCCATGCGTGACATAGAGCGTGCCGAAGAGCTTGTCCCAGAGCGCCAGGGTCGATCCGAGATTCTTGTCGAAATGACGCGCTTCCTCGGAATGATGGATCTGGTGCTGCGCCGGACTCAGGATCCAGCCCTCGATCCTGGGACCATACGAACACCAGGCCGGCAGGTGGCGGATCGGCCCGCCCGCAAGATTGGCGATGACCCACAAGACATTGGCGCCCGCGATCTGCACAGGTGACAGGCCTGGTCCCGCCAGCGCGATGAACACGCCGTTCACGGCGCCGATCAGAACCCCGATGATCAGGGAGTCAAAAATCAACTCCACCGGATGGAAGCGCTCTGCGGTGAAGGGGTTCAGCGCTTCCGCCGCGTGATGGACCTTGTGGAATTCCCACAGGGCCGGAACGCGGTGCGCCCAGTAATGGGCGATGAATTTGCCGAAATCGGCGGCGATGAAGGCCGCGACGGTGAGCGCGATCGTCGCGCCCAGGCCTTGCTCGGACAACAGATGCGGCATGCCGGCGCGCGTCAGCAGGTTCGCCACAAGGTTCGCCACGAACGCGGCGTTCAGAAACAGACCCGCCAGAAGCGTGAACTGCAGAATCGAATTCAGCACGAACAGCCAGATGTCCACCAGGGCGCTGTCGGAGAGCCAGGTATCCTTCTGGAACACCCGCTTGATCGTCGCCGCCTCGGGACCGCCACGCGCCTTCATGAGGAGAAGGATGAGGGGGACCGCCGCAAGGTAAGCCCAGAAATAGCGCACGTCCGCGTTTACAAGGAACAGACGGACGGGCGCGGTGAGGCCGGTCTGTAAACGTTGAAGAAGATCGGACGTCTGGTCGAACATGCGTGGAACCCCCATTGGGTCGTCCGGCCAGTCTCAACTGCGCGTCCCTAAGATTCCCTTTTTCCGCACTTTCCGAAGAGGCGAAATGAGGCCGAAAATTGGCGGCGGAAAGTCGCACGGGACCTGTTGGTAACCCCCTACAGCCCAAGGACGGCAAGGGTCGTTCATGGTTAACGTTTCGTTGCCGAACCAAAACCTGGTGACCGTGCGTTAACCTTTTGGCGGCTGAAATCCACTGTCCGGACTGAGTCGCCTATTGCGTGCGCCGAAGCCTCTGGCACACTACATATAGACGTCAGGCGAGCGGCGAGTACGAGAGCTAGACGAAGAATTAACGGCGAGGCGGCCTTGGGGAAAGCGCCGGAACCGCCTGAAGGCATTGAACGGGGTAGCCGACTCAGTCCCTCTTAAAGAGCTGGACCGAGGGCTTAAAAGCGGAGTGGAAAGCGTCATGTACCGGAACGAAGCCCTGCAAGCGGCGCCCGAGACCGGCGAGAAATTTGGCGAAGAATTCGGACCGCTCGGCCCACGGGGCGAACGCGGCAAGCCCAAGGGCCCGGCCCTTAAAGTCGTCGAGAAAGTTAAGACCGATCCGTCGCGCGACGCCCTTTTGACCGATTTCGGCAAGGATACGCTGGACGACCGTTATTTGCTCCCTGGCGAGACCTATCAGGACCTGTTCGCCCGCGTGGCCCGCGCCTATTCCGACGACATCGAACACGCGCAGCGCATTTACGATTATGTTTCCAAACTCTGGTTCATGCCGGCGACCCCGGTGCTGTCCAATGGCGGCGCCGAGCGCGGTTTGCCGATCTCCTGCTTCCTGAATGCGGTCGATGACAGCCTGGAAGGCATCGTCGGCGTATGGAACGAGAACGTCTGGCTCGCCTCTAACGGCGGCGGCCTGGGCACCTATTGGGGTTCGGTCCGCTCGATCGGCGAGAAGGTCGGCCAGAACGGGCATACCTCAGGCATCATCCCTTTCATCCGCGTGATGGACTCGCTGACGCTGGAGATCATCCAGGGCTCGCTGCGCCGAGGTTCGGCCGCCTGCTATCTCGACAACCATCACCCGGAAATC
>CAYNCS010000117.1:0-10053 GCA_964395875.1 uncultured Caulobacteraceae bacterium
GTCCAGCATGCGGTCGGCTTCGTCGACCACCATCATTTGCACGCCCGACATCAGCAGCTTGCCGCGCTCGAACTGATCGAGCAGGCGGCCCGGCGTGGCGATGAGCACGTCCACGCCCCGCATCAGGAGTTCGTCCTGATCGCCGAATGAAACGCCGCCGATCAACAAAGCGGTGGTCAGACGATGACGCTTTCCGTATTTGGCGAATTGCTCGGCCACCTGGGCGGCCAGTTCGCGGGTCGGCTCCAGAATGAGGGATCGCGGCATGCGCGCCCGGGCGCGGCCTTGCGACAAAATCTCGATCATGGGCAGGACGAAGCTCGCCGTCTTGCCGGTGCCCGTTTGGGCGATGCCCAAAACATCGCGGCCCTGCAGGGCCACAGGAATGGCCTGGGCCTGGATGGGGGTCGGGGTCGCATAACCCGACTCTTCGATCGTTTCCAGGAGTTCGGCGCTCAGGCCGAGGTCTTTAAAATGCATAATTGTCCAAATTTTCAGTTATTTAGCTCGCCCTCGGATGGGCGGCGCGGCCCCATTTGGAGCCCAGGGCCTACATGCGGCATCGTTCCCACGCGCCACTTGATGCCCGCGACATGGCGGGCCCCGTCTGTTTTGTCAATTGGATAGGGCGGTCGAAGCCGGCAAGAGGGGGCCAGGCGCCTTGATGCCTTACGCGTTGCGCACCGGATTATAGAACAGCCCCAATTTCAGACTCTCGGCGATGCGGGTCGCCTTTTCAAAGAACAGCGTGCCTGCTTCCGGGCCCATTACGTCGTGAGCGGATTGTCGCCACAGGTGCAGCCAGCGATCGAAATGCGCCGGCGCGATGCGCGGCAGAAGCTTGAAATGTTCGCGCATCGGCTGGCCTTTGTAGCGGCCGGACGAGAGCATCACCGAGGACCAGAAATCCGACAGCTTGGACAGATGGGCGGGCCAATCCTCGATCTGGTCGTTGAAGATAGGCCCGAGGTCCGGGTCCTGACGCACCCGGCTGTAGAAGAGCGCGACCAGTTCGGGAATTTTGGCGTCGATGGTTTGGGCGTTCATAAGTGCATTCTACCACGGACTCCGCGCCCGGCACCGCAAATCGGCGGCTGAGGCGATGCGCCGCTTTAAGCTTCGACGATGGTCTGGAAGCCGCCGAAGATCATACGCTTTCCGTCGAAGGGGTTTTCGCCGCCCAGCATCATGTCCTTGGCGCGCTGATCCTCCATCGCGGCGGCGTTACCCTTGTCGCGCGTCGCGCGGTCCGGCCAGGTGATCCAGGAGAATACGACCGTTTCGCCGTCCTCCAGATTCACAGCCATGGGGAAGGATGTGAGCTTGCCGGGCGGCACGTCATCGCCCCAGGTCTCGACGACGCTGAGCGCACCATGATCCTTGAACACCACGGCCATGTCTTCGGCCAGCTTGCGATAGAGCTCCTTGTTCTTCGTCGGCACCGGGATGATGAAGCCGTCAACATAAGCCATATCCGCCTCCCAAATCTGTTGCTGTCGTTACCCGCGCGTCATCGATATCTAGGAAGCCGCACGCGCCGCCTTCAACGCCGCCACGTCGAGCTTTTTCATGCCGAACATCGCCTGCTGCGCGCGCTGATTGGCGGTCGCGTCGTCGCTGTAGAACAGATCGCCCAGATTGGCGGGCACGATTTGCCAGGACACGCCCCAGCGATCCTTCAGCCAGCCGCACTGGCTTTCCTGGCCGCCATTGTCGAGGAGGGCGTTCCAGAGCCGGTCAATCTCCGCCTGATCCTCGCAATGCGCCATAATGGAGGCCGCTTCGCTCAGCCTGAAGTGCGGGCCGCCATTGAGCGCCATGAATTCCTGCCCTTTGAGCGAGAACGTCACGACCAGCGGCGTCTCGCCCTTTGTGCGGTCCAGGATCTCCGAATTGTCGAACAGCGAGACATAAAACTCCGCCGCCTGCTCGCCGTCATTGTTCGCAAACCAGAGGCAGGTGGATATCTTTTGCGTTTTGGACATTGCGTTTCCTCCGTCCTCAAGTGTTGGGGGCGTCGTCTTTGACGTAGTCCGGCATCGCCTTCCTGGCGTTCTCCTTGATCTGATCGACCGTCAGCGCTTCTTTCGACGTGGCCATTGCCCAGCGATAGCCGAATGGATCCTCAATCATGCCGTAGCGGTCTCCCCAGAACATATCCGTGGGCGGCATGATCGCCTTGCCGCCGGCTTCGACCGCGCGCGCGAAAGAGGAGTCCACGTCCGGCACCTGCAAATGCAGCGTCGCAGAACAGCCCCCCAGCGATTTCGGTCCGATAATCCCGTAATCCTTGTTTTCATCGACCAGCATGAGAACGCCGTTATTGATGCTCACGCTGGCGTGCATGATGCGGCCGTTGTCGCCGGCGAGACGCATCATCTCTTCGGCGCCGAAAGCCTTTTTGTAATATTCTATGGCCTCGCTGGCGCCGTCGCACACGATGTGCGGAATGAGGCCGGTCGTGGGGCGCTTGGCTTCTGCTGGCATTGTATGTCTCCCTTGAATGATCGTGTGGAACGCGACGCGCCGTTTCTTTGACGGCTTTAGGCCCCCCCAGTCCGAACGCGCTTCCTTTGCGGCGCGTTCCGGGCGGCGTCCGGCTTGAACAGCAGCATGATGTAATTGCGCAGGTGATCGATGCTGGCCGCGGCGAGGGCGGAATCCTGGCCGCCTTTGGCGAGAATGAACGCACCCTGCAGCACGGCCTGCGTATGCAGCGCGAGGCTTTGCGCGCTCCAATCACCAGAAGGCGGGTATTTCTCCATCGCCGCTTCGATGTCGGCCACCAGCGTTCCCGCGTGTCCGCTGATGCTGTCAAAACACGCCTCGCGAATATCGGGGTGCGTGGCGAACGTCTCCTGCAGCGTCGTGCCGGCGAAGCAAGTGTAGTCTGGCGCTTCGCCGGCGAGCAGGGTCTTGCGAAAGTCCAGATAGGCGAGCAGGCGGTCGAGCGGATCTTCGGGCGCATGATAAGGCGCGCGCGCGAAGAGGGCGCCGGTCATCGCGCTCCAGTGGCGTGCTGCGGCTGCGCCCAGATCGTCCTTGCTTTTGAAATGGTGAAAGAACGCGCCCTTGGTCACGCCCGCCGCGCGGCACAATTCATCCACGGTCGTCGCCGAATATCCCCGCTCGCGCACCAGCTTCAACGCGGCGTCGAGAAGCCGGGTGCGGGCGTCTTTGGCGGGGGCGGCGGCTGCGTTCATACTCAGAACATACCAACTGGTTGGTATGTGTCAATCATCAAAGCCGTTTGCCGCATTTCCTCGGCTCAGGCATATCTCAGGGGTCGTGTGACTGGCGCTCTAAGGTGGACACCACCGGGAAGCACGATCAGAAGCCTTCGGTTTTCTGCCGCCGCGCGCCTGGGCATTCTCAAGAGGAGGCCCAAATGCATGAGTCCACGGATATCTTGAACTGGCGGCGGATCGACGAGCGCGTCACCACCTCCGGTCAGCCTTTGGAAGCGCAACTCGTCGGGCTTCGGAAGCTCGGCGTGAGCACCGTGATCAATCTCGGCCTGCACACGCACGAAAAGGCGCTGCCCGACGAGGCGGCCAGCGTGGCGTCTCTAGGCATGCGCTATGTGCATATCCCCGTGCAGTTCGATGCGCCCACGGAAGAAGACTTCCAGCGCTTCTGTGCGGCGATGGCGGAGGCGGACGGTGAAACGATCCACGTGCATTGCATCGTGAACATGCGCGTATCGGCTTTCTTCTATCGCTATCAGCGTGATGTGCTTGGGCGCTCAGAGAAAGAAAGCCGCGCGGCGATGGACACGCTCTGGCGTCCTGGCGGCGTGTGGGCGGCGTTCATTGGGGATGCGGCGCATGTAGATCAGCGGCACGGCCCCGCGCCCAATCCGCCGGTTGACTCAAATCTCTAGGCGATCAGGCGAACCAGGGCGCCTCGGCGGCTGCGCGGAACAGCGCGCGCGCTTTATGCTCGCATTCCTGGCGTTCCATCTCAGGCACGCTGTCGAGCACAATGCCGGCGCCCGCCTGTACGTGCAGGATCTGGTCCTTCACCACCGCGGTGCGCAAGGCGATGCAGACGTCCATGTCGCCGCCCGCGGAGAAATACCCCACGCCGCCGGCATAGACGCCGCGCTGCACGCCTTCGAGTTCGTTGATGATCTCCATCGCGCGCACTTTGGGCGCACCGGAGGTCGTGCCCGCCGGAAAACCGGCGAACAAGGCGTCCAGCATGTCCTTATCGGGATCGAGGCGGCCTTCGACGTTCGACACGATGTGCATCACGTGGCTGTAGCGTTCGACCACGAAGCGCTCGGTCACCCGCACCGAAGAGCGCTCCGGCCAGGATGGATCGTTGGACGGCTTGCCGCTGGGCGCGGCGACGCGGCCGACATCGTTGCGGCCGAGATCCAACAGCATGAGGTGCTCGGCCAGTTCCTTCGGATCGGCAAGCAATTCCTCTTCCATCGCCCGGTCTTCCGTCGGCGTTGCGCCGCGCGGGCGGGTGCCGGCGATCGGGCGCACGGTGACGCGGCCGTCGCGCACACGCACGAGAATTTCCGGGCTCGCGCCGATCACGTTGAAGCCGTCGAACGCGAAATAGAACATAAAGGGCGAGGGGTTCATGCGTCGCAAGGCGCGATAAAGCGCAAAGGGCGGATGTTTGAACGGCGCATGGAAAGGTTGGCTCAGCACGACCTGAAAGATGTCGCCGGCGCGGATATATTCCTTGGCGGTCTCGACCATGGCGCGAAACCGCTCGGCCGGGATCGGCGCGACGGGCGTAATAGCATCTGGCGCCGCTTCCCGCGGACGGTGGTCGGGCGTGGGCTGATCCAGCAATTTCCCGATGCGGTTCAGGCGCGCCAGCGCCGCATCGAACGCGCTCCTGGCGTCCGCCCCGTCTTTGCCCTTGCGCGCCACGGTGGCAAGGATGATTTCCTGACGCACGCCGTCGAACATCAGGGTGACTGTGGGACGCATCAGGACGGCGTCGGGCGTGCCGAGCGTGTTGCCCGGCGCAGCTGGAATCTTCTCGATCCACCGTACCGTGTCGTAGCCCAGATAGCCGAACAAACCTGCCGCCATCGGCGGTAACGCATCGGGGATGGTGAGGGCGTTCTCCGCGATCAGGGCGCGCAACGCCTCAAGCGCGGTGGCCTGTGGGCAGGGCAGAAAGTCAGCATCCTTGAATCCGCCATTGCTCACAGCGCCTTTGTCGCCGAGTGCGCGGAAAATGAGATCCGGCTCCAGTCCGATGACCGAAAAGCGGCCACGGGATTCACCGCCCTGCACGGATTCCAAAAGGAACAAGCCCGTCATCGCCGGATCGAGCTTCAGCGCGGCGGAGACTGGCGTTTCCAGATCGTCGATGCGGCGCAACGCGACCAGGCCCGCGCCTTCATTGTCGAAAAGCGGCTTGAATGCGTCGAAGGATATCGCCGGCGTCATTCTTGCGCTTCGCCGCCACGGCCATTGACCTGATCGAAGCGCTTTTGGTCGATCTTCAATTTCGAGCGCGCCATCACCGCCATCTGATAGGCGTTGGCGATTTCATTGCCGAACTGGCCCACGCTGGCTGCCTGGATCTTGGCTAGAAGTTCCGGCTTGCTCCGCGGATCTTCCCGCGTAATGGTATCGATCTCCGCAGCGACAAATCCGCCGTCGGCCGTTGGACCGACCACGGTTTTCTTCAGGCCGCCCGCGAAAATCGCGTTCGCGATCTGGGGATTGATCACGGCGTCCGTTTCTCCGCGATGCAGAGGCTTCTCACGGACGACGACCTTGTAGCCTTTTTCCGCGGCTGCTTTGTCCAGTCCGCCTTTCTTGTCGGCGAGGGCGACGAAGTCATTCGCCGCCTTCTCGATCAGCTCGATGCGTTTCTGGATGAACAGGCGCTTGGCGACGTCGAGCTTCACTTGATCCAGCGGCAGCTTGTCGGCGAGCTTCACCTTGTCCGTGTGGACGATGAAATAGCTGCCGTCGTCCAGCGTGTCAGCGTCGGCTTGCTCGCCTTCCGCGGTGGCGAACAGCGCTGCGCGGATTTTTTCCGGCACCAGAGCCTCAATCGGCTCGCGGCGCGCGGTCATGCCCTGGCGGTCGATCGCTTCGTAGGTCATGGCGGTGACGCCGACGGACTGCGCCGCTTTTTCCAGCGACGCTCCGCCCGAAATTGAATCTTCAATATTCTCGAGCGCTTTGAAGAGCAGGTCCTTGGCTTGTTCCTCAGCCAGCTCGTCATGAATCTGCTGGCGCGCCTTGGCTTCATCCAGGGGCGCGGGCGGCGTGATCGACTCAACAACCAGAACCGACGCAGCGCCCAACGTTCCGATGACAGGGCCGACTACTTCACCTTGCTTTGCTCCAAACACCGCGTCCGCGATTTTGGAATCGCCGATTTCCGTTTTCGCCTTGCCTGCGAAGCTGAGCGGCGCATCGATTTTCAGCGCCTTGGCGATCGCGGCGAGCTTTTCGCCTTTCCTGGCGCGGTCGGCGATCTGTTGCGCCACCGCGGCGCTTGGCACCGGCAATTGCTGGAAGGACCGCTTTTCAGGCGCGGTCAGGCGCGCACGATTGTCCTCCAGCAGCTTTTTGATCTGATCTTCTGGAACGGAGACTTTCGCGGCGAAGTCCTTCGGCCGCAGCATAGCCAGCGTCGCGGTGCGGAATTCAGGCACCGCGTACAACTGGCCGCCTTGATTGTCGTAAAAGGTCTTGATCTCCGCATCTGAAGGTTGGGGCGGCAGCGGGATGGAGGCCGGCGGCGCCTTCACATAGCGAATATTGCGGCTTTCGCTTTGAAGCTTCAGTTCCTGCACTATGAAGGACAAGGGCGCCTGCGCTCCCGAGCCAGCTGCGACGCCCAGCTGCGATTTCACCAGATCCTCGCGCAATTCCCTTTGAAACGTATCGCGCGTGTAGCCGGCTTCGGCGATGGCCCGTTCAAACGCGGTCTTGTCAAAGGCCTTCAAGCCGTTCTGGAAGGCGGGGATCTCGCGGATTTCCTTGGCGATGGCCACGTCACTTACGGTCAGCCCCAGTTTTTCCGCCGCTTGGGCAAGCGCCTTGGACGCCATCATGTCGTCCAGGAACGCCTTGTCCATGCCGCGCTTGCGCGCTTCATCCGCGGAAAAGGTCTGCCCCTGTTGCTGGGCGCGCTGCTGCATGCGGCGGACGGCGCGGTCAAATCCGGCTTGAAACTCGCGAGCGCTGATGCCCTGGCCGTTCACCGTCGCGACGGAATCGCTGACGGCGCCCTTGAACACGTCGCCGATGCCCCAGATGGCGAACGCGACAATCAGCGGCGCGAGGATAATGGCGGCGCCGTAGCGGCCGAGGCCTTTGCGCATACCGCTGAGCATTGAACAACCTATCTGATGCAGGGATACAAAATCGGGCGCGAATGTAGTGGCGGCGCCTCAGCGGGGCAAGCGCGCAGCGCAAGCGCCGCGCGCGGTCCATAACCTCCGCAAATTTAGCGCTTTAGCCGCCGGCTGGGGGCATGCCCGGGAAGCTGGGGATGCTGCTCGGCGGCTGGTCCCAGGGCGCCGCGCTTTTTGTGAAGATGCTCATTGTCGGTTTTACCCGGCTGGCATCGTCCATAACGCCTGCGGCCAGGAGGGTCATGCCGGGCAGCGCTGCGGGCGCCGAATAAATCCGGGCGCCGCATGTCGGGCAAAACGCGCGCGTGACGTCTGCGCCGCTGTCGCCTTTGCTGGTGTAGGTGGCGAGAGGCCCGGCAACTGCAACCGCAGCCTGCGGATAAGCGAGAATTGTCGAATGACCGCCGCCGCTGCCGCGCTGGCAATCCGTACAATAGCACTTCCCCGTGAAGATGGGCTCGCCCTGGGCGGCGACTGAAACCGCGCCGCATAGACAATGTCCTGTCGCACTCATGACTGTCTCCCTTCAGCCTGGCTGGCGAAACGCCGCATGGGTGGCATCCCTATAACATCGAAGCGCGGAGCTTAGGCCATCGGAGATGATAAGGCTCACAAGGATTTGAACACGCCCAAGCGCGCGATGGGCCGGCTTAAGCCGGAAGGGCGGCGCAGGCCGCACGCTTGACGCGGCGGTCCGCTTTGTGCAGGCGCTGCGCCCACAAGAATCCAATCACAAGAAGAGTGCGCCGATACGCGCCAAAGGAGTGTCCGTATGGTTCGTCCCCTGATCGCCGGCAATTGGAAGATGCACGGAACCGGCGCAGCTCTGTCGGAAGCCAAAGCGCTCGCCGACGCGTTCGGCGGCAAGGCCCCGGCGGGCGCTGACGTCGCCATCTGCGCCCCGGCCACTCTGGTCGAGCGTCTGGGCAAGACGCTCGCGGGGACCGGGATCTGGACCGGCGGCCAGGACTGCCACGCTGAAGTGCAGGGCGCCTTCACCGGCGACGTCTCCGCCGAAATGCTGAAGGACGCGGGCGCGCAGTGCGTGATCGTCGGCCATTCCGAACGCCGCCAGTATCATGGTGAAACCGACGCGCAGGTCGCCACCAAAGCCCAGGCCGCCATCCGGGCGGGCTTGTTCGTCATCATCTGCGTGGGCGAAAGCCTGGAGCAGCGCGAGGCGGGGCAGGCGCTGTCCGTCGTCACCAAGCAAACCCTGGCCAGTCTGCCGGACTTGCCCGAGGGCACGTTCGCGATCGCTTATGAGCCGATCTGGGCCATCGGTACGGGCAAGGTGCCGGTCAATGCCGACATCGTCGAAATGCACGGCGCGCTGCGCGACGCCCTGCGCTCGCGGCTCGGCGCGGCGGCCGACGGCGTCCGTTTGCTCTATGGCGGCTCGGTCAAAGCCTCGAATGCTGTGGAAATCCTCGGATTGCCTGGGGTCAACGGGGCTCTTGTAGGCGGCGCCAGCCTCAAAGCCGCCGAATTCGGCGCTATCGTGCAGGCGGGGTTGCGGTAAGCGGCGCGCGCGGGTCTGGCGGGGGCTTCGACTTTGCGCTAAGAGGCGCGCCTTAAACTGCACAAGCATTGAACGAGACTATGCGCGCAAAACGCGCATTCACCGTTCGACATTCAGGTCGGGTAGGATTCCGCGCGCATGCAAGCCGTTGTATTTGCTATTCATCTCATCGTTTCGCTTGCGCTGGTCGGCGTCATTTTGTTGCAGCGATCCGAGGGCGGCGCCCTTGGCATCGGCGGCGGCAACAACGCCATGGTGTCCGGACGGGGCGCGGCGTCGCTGCTGACCCGCACCACTGCGATCCTGGCGGGCCTCTTCTTCGTGACCAGCCTGACGCTGGCGGCCCTGGCCGGCCTCAAGAAAAAGCATGACGTGCTGGACATTAACGTCCCGGTCTCCAGCGCGCCTGCGCAATCCGCGCCGCTGACGCTGCCTGAGCCGGCGACCAACGCCGCCCCCGCGGCGCCGGCCGCTCCGGCGATCCCGGCCCCGACGCCGGAAAAGAGCTCCGCCCTTGAACTGGCGCCGAAAGTGAGCGGCGCGGCCGCGGCCCCGGAAGCAAAAGCCGCAGCCAAAACCCCGGCCAAGCCGGCGGCGAAGCCCGCAGCCGCGGCGGCCGCAAAGCCGGCGATCCCGGAGCCAACCCCTGAAACGGCCCCGGCGCCCGAATCCACCGGTCCGACGACTTCCGGCGGCAATGACGCTGGCGGCGAAGCCGGCGGCGCGGGCGGCCCGCAGCCGCGCTAACCGGCCGCACACACTAATCCAGGGCGGCGCCCTGCGACTTTCCGTCTCGCGCCGCAATTCTCCTCAAACCGGCCGCTGCATCGCCTTCGCCGCAGAAATCCGCTGCGCGATTAATTTTTGGCGGGACAGGGCGCGAATCGGCGGTAAAACGGTCTCCCATGTCCCGATATGTTTTCATTACGGGCGGGGTCGTCTCGTCTCTCGGTAAAGGTGTGGCTTCAGCGGCGCTCGGCGCGCTGTTGCAGGCGCGCGGCTACAAGGTGCGGCTGAAGAAGCTGGACCCGTATCTCAATGTCGATCCGGGCACGATGTCGCCGTACCAGCACGGCGAGGTCTTCGTCACCGACGACGGCGCCGAGACCGATCTCGACCTTGGCCACTACGAGCGCTTCACCGGCGTCTCGGCCAGGAAGACCGACAACATCACCAC
>CAYNCS010000118.1:0-10013 GCA_964395875.1 uncultured Caulobacteraceae bacterium
CCGGGATGCGGATCGTCCGCGCCTGGTCCGCGATCGCGCGCGTGATCGCCTGCCGGATCCACCACGTGGCGTAGGTGGAGAACTTGTAGCCGCGGCGGTACTCGAACTTGTCGACGGCCTTCATCAGGCCGATGTTGCCTTCCTGGATCAGATCCAGGAATTGCAGGCCGCGGTTCGTGTATTTCTTGGCGATGGAGATGACGAGGCGCAGGTTCGCCTCAACCATTTCCTTCTTGGCCTGACGCGCTTCGCGTTCGCCCTTCTGCACCGTCTGCACGATGCGGCGATAATCGTCGATCGGCACGCCGGTTTCGCGTGCCAGTTCGCGGACTTGCTCGCGAATGGTTTCGATCTGGCCGGCTTCGTTCTCGGCGAAGCGGCCCCATTGCTTGGACAGGCCGCCGACCTTGGCGAGCCAATCCGGCGCCAGTTCGCTGCCCTGATATTGCTTCAGGAACTCGCCGCGCGCCACGCCATTGGCGTCCGCCAGACGCATCAGACGGCCTTCGAGCATCACCAGGCGCTTGTTGATGGCGTAAAGCTGTTCGACGAGCGCTTCGATCCGCGCCGGGTTCAGGCGCAGCGACTTCAAGTGCTCGATGATCGTGCCTTGCGCGTCGGAATAGGTCGATTGATCCTTCGGCGTCAGCTTGCCGCCCTTCAGTCGCTGCTGCACCAATTTGTCCTGCAGCTTGCGGAAGGCGTCGAACTCCTCCGCGACGCCGTCGAGGATCTTCATCACGCCTTCGCGCAATTCGCCTTCCATGGCGGACATGGAGATGGCGCCGCCTTCGTCGTCGAAATCCTCGCCGTCTTCGTTTTCGCCTTCGCCTTCAACTTCGCCCTTGGCGGCGGCGGCGGCGGCGGCGGCCTGCGCGGCGGTGACGGCGGCGGGCACGCCCGGAACGCCCGGGATGCCGCCTTCCGGCAGACCTTGCGCGGCGGAGTACGTCGCTTCGAGATCGATGATGTCGCGCAGCAGAATGCGGCTGTCCTGCAATTCCTGACGCCACACCATGATGGCTTCAAAGGTCAGCGGGCTTTCGCACAGGCCGCGGATCATCGCGTCGCGGCCGGCTTCGATGCGCTTGGCGATGGCGATTTCGCCCTCGCGCGAGAGCAGCTCCACCGAACCCATTTCGCGCAGGTAAATGCGCACGGGGTCGTCGGTGCGGTCGCCGTCTTCCTTGGTGTTGCCGCCGGACGGCGTAGTGTCGTCGCGGACGATCAGTTCGCTCTCGCCGTCCTTGTCGTCGCCGCTTTCGGCGTCCTCTTCGTTGTCGACGACGTTGATGCCCATTTCGGAGAGCATCGACAAAGTGTCTTCGATCTGTTCGGAGGTGAATTCCTCGGACGGCAGAATCTTGTTGAGTTCATCCGTCGTGATGAAACCGCGCTGCTTCGCGGTCTTGATCATCTTCTTGACGGCGGCGTCCGTGAGATCGAGCAGCGGCGCGTCTTTTTCCTCGGCGCCGGCGGGCGCGGCGGCATTCTTGGCGCGGGCCTTGCCCGCGTCCGGACGCACAGCTTCCGCGGTCGCCACAGCGGCCGGCGCAGCGCGATCAGTTTTCGCCTTCGTCACCAAGCTCAATCTCCCGAAGCCCGTAATCGTCAAAATCATCATCGCCGGACGTTGCGTCCGGCTGCGGCGCCCCGAAGGGCGAAGTATTTTGTGCGGCGGCAGGTTCCGGCTCGCCGCGCCATTCCGCAGCGATGCGTGAATGTCGCTGAAGCCCTTGTCCACCTTGTTCCCGCGCCAACATAGCGCGAGACTCGGCGGCGTCGCGCTCTAACTCGCTTAACCGGGCCGCGGCGGACAAAGCCTGCATCCACTCCTCGTCGATGACGGCTAAGGAGGCCGCGTCGAGCGGGCCGTCCTCGGCGCTGACCGTAAATCTCTCCAACAGCGCCGCCGCGCTGTCCGCGCCGCGATCTAGGAGATGGCGACGCAACCCTATAACGTCAATGGGATCGCCAAAGTGGAAGGCGTCTAGAAGGGCGTGCCGCAGGCTGTCAAGGTCGGCGTCCTGAATCACCAAAGCCGCCAGCATTTCCGCGCCTTCCGGCACCAGATGGGGCCGCCGGATTGCCTCCAAAAGGATATCCCGGATGCGCCGATCCGGCCTAATCCGGCGGCTTCCGGCGATGGACTTAAGCTCAAGCGTCGGACGCGGCGGCGGATTCCGCCAGTCTCCCTTGCCGCCGGCCCGTCCCGAACCCCGGCCGCCGCCAGCGGATTGCCCATAATTCCGGCTTTGACCCCGCCATTCCTCCCGCGGTTGCGGGCTGGGATCGCCGTAAAGCGCGTCCAGCCGGGCCTTGATGTCTTGGATATAGGCCTGACGCACGTCGGGATCGGCGATTTCCTTCACGGCGGCCCTGAGCCGCATCCGGAGCCCCGCGCGGCGCTCAGGCGTGTCCAGCGGCTCCCGCTCCAGCTCCCGCCGCCACAGCATCTCGGACATGGGCGCGGCCTGATCCAGGACCTCCAGCATGGCGCCCGCCCCCCGGTCGCGGATCAGATCGTCGGGGTCCAGCTTGTCCGGGAGCGCGGCGAACCGCAGGGTCCGGCCCGGCGCGACCTTCGGCAACGCCCGGTCGATGGCCCGGAAGGCCGCCCGCTGCCCCGCCGCATCGCCGTCGAAGCACAGGACCGGTTCCGGACTCACCCGCCACAACAGCGCCAGCTGGTCTTCGGTGAGGGCCGTGCCCAGGGGCGCCACGGCCGGGATGCCCGCCCGCTCCAAGGCGATGACGTCCATATAGCCCTCGGCAATGACGATCCGGGCGTTCTTGTCCGCGCCGGCGGCCTTGCGGGCCTCGGGGAAGCGGTACAGCAGCCGGCCTTTCTCGAAGAGCGGCGTCTCCGGCGAGTTCAGATATTTGGCCCGCTCGTTCGGATCGAGCGTGCGGCCGCCAAACGCCACCAGCCGCCCGCGTGGATCGCAGATCGGAAACATGATGCGGCCCCGGAAACGGTCATAGGGCTCCCCGCCGTCTTCCGGCGCGATCAGTAGCCCCGCCTCGACCATGATGTCGCGCGCGTGCCCCGCCTGCGCTAGATGATCGCGCAAGCCATGACGGCTGTTCGGCGCCCATCCCAAACGGAAAAGCCCCCAGTCAGCCTCGGGCAATTGCCGCTTGGCCAGATAAGCCCGCGCTTCGGCGCCCTTCTGCCGGCGTAGCTCCGCCTCAAAGAACCGCGCCGCATCCTCCAGCGCCTTCAGCATGGATTCAAAGCGCGACTTTTTCGCCGGGTCGGGCGCAGCCGCCGTCTCCTCGGGCACCGGCACGCCGGCGGCCTCGGCCAAACGCTGCACAGCCTCCGGAAAACTGAGACGCTCGACTTCCATCAGGAAATCAATCGCATCGCCGTGTTTTCCGCTGGAAAAGCAATGATAGAAGCCTTTTTGGTCGTTAACGAAGAACGAAGCGGACTTTTCCTTGTTGAAAGGGCTCAGTCCGGAGAATTCACGGCCCTGCTTCTTCAGGCGCACAGACCGGCCCACGACGTCCGACAAGCGGACGCGCGCCTTGATTTCTCTCAGGAAGTCTTCGGAAAATCGCATCGCAGCGTGAATCTGAATCGGAAGCCTAACCCTATATCACGCCGAGCACGGCAAGCAGACTCAGCAACAGTCCGCCTATTTGGCGTAGGTCACGATCTTCACAAGATCGCCAGCCCGCAATGGCGGCGAATTACCGTCGCGGCCATTGAGCGACTGAAACCGCTCAAACTGAAAATCCTCATACGCCATGCGCCGGGAGAGGCTTTCGGCGGTGTCTTTCGGCCCCACTGTCGCCAGCGCGATCTGGCGCGCCTTCAGAGCCGCGGCCTCCTTGTCGGTCAAGGCGCGGAAGGACCGCACCATCGAGCTGAAAGGCTGCGCCCCGCCCGCGGCCGACAACGTGATGAAGCAATAGGCGCTCTGTCCCACGCGATAGGCGTAGACGACAACGTCCAGCACCTGCCCCGACTGGCTCAGCGCACGCGCCGGCGCAATCACGGTGTCGAGACCGTTTGTCGTGGTGCTCTGACGCTGGCCGATTTCCGCGCGCGCATTGCCGAGCACGCTCTGCAACGCCTGCGCGGCGAAGCCGTCCAGGCCGCTCTCCGGCAGTTCGCCGCCGGAGAGCTGCGCCTTGCCGCCATTGCCCGCGATGATCACCGCCTGCGGCGAGTTCTGCAGCGTGAAGCCTTCGGGCGCATCAAAGGTGATCTTCAGCTTCGGGTGCGCGAACGTGCGGCCGGACACGAACCCTTGCTCCGGATCGTCGCCCACCAGGAGGCCGTTGATCGACTCCAGGTATGGACGCGTCATGCGCGGCGGCTGTCCGGGATTGGCGCCGGCCGCCTGCGCGCGGCTTTTCGCCCGCACGACCCGATCGGCTGACAAGGGGTGCGTGCGCGCCCAGGACGGCGTCGTATCATTGGCGTCGCGATGGTTCGTCTTGGCTTCGAGCGCATCGTTGAGGCCGAGTTCGTTGAGCATCTCGGACGCCGCATAGGGATTGTAACCAGCGCCACTGAGATAGCGGACGCCCAGATCGTCGGCCTGGAATTCCTGATCCCGCGAATAGCCGAGCGTATAGACTTGCCCCAATTGCCCGGCGAGGTTCGCCACGTCGCCCGAACCGGTCAGCACGCCGGCCAGAACCGCCCCAAGCGTCGTCGCCATCGCCGTGTTCTGCCGGCGCGTCGAATGGTCCGCCGTGATGTGTCCCACTTCGTGCCCAAGCACGGACGCGAGTTCATCCTCGGAATTCATGATCGCGAGCAAACCGCGCGTGATATAGATGTAGCAGCCGGGCACGGCGAAGGCGTTCACCACCTCCGAATTCACCACCGTGAACGTACATTGATTGGAAAGACCCGCCGCGCCCGCCATGCGCTCGCCGACGCGCTTGACGTAGACGGACGGCGCGCCCGTCACTTCCCCGCCAAATTCCTGCAGGACCTGCGGATGGCTCTTCGCGCCAGTCGCCCGGTTGCCCGCGGACACGGCGGGCGCGTCCGGCGTGGAGCTGACGGTGGCGCAACCGGCCAGAAGCAAAGCAAGCGCGCTCAACGCTGCGCTGCATGCTGTAAGCCGTCTTTGTCTGGTGCTTGATTTCGGCATGACGCGTCCTCCCCGGAGCGCGTCTATAAACCGGATCAATCCGCACCAAAAGAGTCCGGATCGCCGCCTTTCTTAAGGAATGCAGAGACGCTGCCGTCCCAGCCGCAGCTGACGCAGCGGCCATCTTTCATCGCGTGGATGCAAGGCGGATAATTGTAAAGCTTGTGCGCGCATTCCGCGCACAAGCCGGCCATCCCGGTCGCCGAACCGAGAAAGAGACTGCCGCACTCGTCGCATGGACCTGTCAAGGGCTCTGCGCTCATTGCGGCAGTCTTCTATTCAGCGTTGCGGTCGGTCCGAGCGCGCTGCGCGGCGGCCGCCGGGTTTGGGTCCGGCGCCCCGATTGCCGTTCGGCTTGCCGGATTTCGGCCCGCGCGACGCGCGGTCGCCGCGGAACTCGCTTTGGCGGTCATATCCGCCATCTTGCGGGCGATCCTGACGGGCGCGCTCCTGGGACCGCGCGCCACGCTCCACGCGATGATCGGCGCGTTCGTGGCGCGCCGGACGGTCGTCATGGCGAACGCCAGCGCCGCCCCGATGCTCAGAGCGTTGCGGACGTTCGCCGCGCTTTTCGGCGAAAGGACGCTCGGCGCGATATTCGAAACGAATTTCACGCGGACGATCCTGCCGGTCTTCGTCGCGGCGCTCTGCACGCTCCGGGCGGCGATCGCCGAACGCCTGTTGGCGGTCGTCGCGGCGCGGACGATTGTCTTGCTCCCGACGCTCCGCGCGCTGCGGACGATCCTCGAAACCGCCTTCTTCACGCCGCGGCGCACGAGCGCGCGGCGCATCTTCGTTGCGGACGTGTTGAGTCCGCTCGCCGCGGGCCGGACGGCCCATCGGTTTCTTCTGATTGCGGCCATTGCGTTGCGGGCGCGACGGCCCACCGGTGATCGGCTCCAACTGACCCAGCGGATGCTCCAGAACCGGCAGCTTGCGGCGGATCAGTTTTTCGATGTCCTTCAGAAGGCTGCGTTCATCGCCCGCGCAGAACGCAATGGCTTCGCCGTCGCGGCCAGCGCGCGCGGTCCGGCCGATGCGGTGCACATAGGCTTCCGGCACATCCGGGAGATCGTAATTGAACACGTGCGTCACGTCGTCGATGTCGATGCCGCGCGCGGCGATGTCGGTGGCGATCAACAGACGCGCCTTGCCGGATCGGAAGGATTCGAGCGCCCGCAGACGCTGTCCTTGAGATTTGTTGCCGTGGATGGCTTCGGCGGAGATGCCATTTTCATAAAGCTGTTCGGCCAAGCGATTGGCGCCGTGCTTCGTGCGCGCGAAGACCAGCGCGCGCTCGATTGACTTGTTCTTCAACAGATCGACCAGCAGCGGCATCTTCATCGAACGGTCGATGTGAATGACGCCCTGCGCAATGCGATCGACCGTCGAGGCCACCGGCGCGGCTTCCACGCGCACCGGATCGCTGACAAACTCCGCCGCCAGCTCTTCGATTTCGCGCGGCATGGTGGCCGAGAAAAACAACGTCTGACGCTGACGCGGCAGCATCTTCACGATGCGCTTCAGCGGCACGATGAAACCCATGTCCATCATGTGGTCGGCTTCGTCAGCTACCAGAATCTCGACGTTGCTGAGGTTCACGGCGCGCTGTTGCGCAAGGTCGAGCAAACGGCCCGGCGTCGCCACGAGGACATCCAATCCACGAGCCAGCGTTTGAATTTGCCGGCCCAGCGGCACGCCGCCAAACACGGCGAAGGCGGAGATCTTTTCGAACTTGCCGTAAACGCGGAAGCTTTCGCAGATCTGCGCGGCGAGTTCGCGCGTCGGCGCGAGCACAAGCGCCCGCACGCCGCGTTGACCGGGCGAGCGGCGATCAGCCGCCAGACGTTGAATGATCGGCGTGGCGAACGCCGCGGTTTTGCCGGTGCCCGTCTGAGCGAGGCCCACAACGTCGCGGCCCGCGAGAACATGCGGGATGGCCTGAATCTGAATCGAGGTGGGCGCGTCGTAGCCTTCAGCGGCCAGCGCCTTAAGTAGACCTTCGGACAAACCGAGGTCGGAAAATTGAGTCACGGAATTACTTTCAATGCGTGCGCTTAAAATGCGCTCACAAGACGCGGCGACGGCGAAGAAAGGCGGGAAGCGCCGAACGTCGATGGTTGCGTCTTGTCTGGGGACCAGGTTCGCTTATTAAGCCGCTATGCTGCGGCTGCGAACTTGTCGCTGGGCGGGCATATCCACGCTATCCGCCGGAAAGTCAAGAACATCTTGCCCACAGCCGCGGAAACGCAGAGTGCGCCAAGGTAAATGAAAAGGAAACCGGCGGCGGCGCGAGCGTTGAGACGCGCCCGCGACGCCGCCGCAAATAACTTAAGCGCCCATTTTGCAGACGGCGATCTTGTTGCCGTCGAGGTCACGGAAATAGGCGAAGTACATATTGTATTCGGCCGGACCGCGCAGGCCGGGCGCGCCTTCGTCCGTGCCGCCGAGTTCCAGCGCCTTGGCGTAGACTTTGTCGACTTCTTCGCGGCTCTTGCAGGCCCAGGCGACCATGCTGCCGTTGCCGACCGTCGCGGCTTCCTTGTTGAAGGGGCCGACGACGCCAAACATGGTCTCGCCCATTTTGCCGTACAGACGGCCGCCCGAATGGTGCTCAGACAGCGTCGGAACGTCCATCGCGCCCAAAACCTGATCGTAGAATTTCTTCGCGGCTTCCAGATTGTTGGAGCCGACCAGAGCATAGCTAAGCATGTAATCCTCCCGTGGATGCTGGGGGGATTAGCGAATTTTACGGGCGCCGTGAAGGCGCCTCAGCGCCCGTCGTCGCCAACAATGGCGCCATCCACCATGCGCACCCGCCGATCGGCGGCCGCGGCGACGGTTTCGTCATGCGTCACGCAGATGATGGTGCGTTTCTCCTGGTGCGCGAGTCTTTGAAAAGTCTCGATGACGATTTTTGTGTTCGCGCTGTCCAGGTTCCCCGTAGGCTCGTCGCATAACAAGAGTTCCGGATCGTTCGCGAGACAACGAGCGATCGCCACACGTTGGCGTTGTCCGCCGGACATCTTGTCAGGCCGCTTGTTCGCGTTTCCCTCCAACCCGAGATCGGCCAGCAATTGCAAAGCGCGCGAGTCAATTTCCTCTTGCCGCAGCCTGCCCAGTTTGCGCATCGGCAAGCTGACGTTTTCCTGCGCGGTGAATTCCGGCAGCAAAAAATGGAACTGAAAGATGAAGCCGATCTTCTCCAGGCGTAGATCTGTGAGTTCATCGCTTGTCATCGCCGCGGTGGATTCTCCGTTGATCAGCACGTCACCTTCCGTCGGACGATCGAGAAGCCCCAGAAGATAAAGCAGAGACGACTTTCCGCAGCCGGATGGCCCCAAAATCGCGACGAACTCTCCCGGCGCCACGCTGAAGGACGCGTCATGCACCAGCACGACCGGATTGACCGCCTCCTGTAGAACGCGCGTCACGTGACGCACTTCGATGACCGGAGCGCTCATGCCGCGCCCCGCAGAATGTCGACCGGATTCAGCAGGGCTGCGCGGCGCGCCGGGGCGAACGCCGCAACCGACGCCGCAATGAGCGACACCGCGCCCGCTATCAGATATTGATGAACGCCGCGATCCAGGGGGATGTGATAGACTTTGCCCTGAATTTTAAACGGCGTCGCAGCCAGGGCCTCCATCAGCCCCGTACCGAGCGCGAAGCCGATCATGCCGCCGATCAGGCCCAAAGCGATGCCTTCGATCAGAAAGACGCCGGTGACGTCGCCATCTGAGAACCCGATGGCCCGCAGAATGGCGATATCGCGCCGCTTCTCGGCGACGTTCGTGGAAATGACCGTGTAAACGCCGAAGCTCGCCACCAGCAAGATCGCGGAGCCCACGGCGTACATAATGATGTTGCGCACGACCAAAGCATTCAGAATGTCGCGCGACCGCTCCTGCCAGGATTCCCATTTGTAGCCCCAGCGCGCTTCCAGCGAAGCGGCCAGACGCTCCGCGTCCTCTGAATCGGCCACGCGGATATGCAATTGATTGACGATGTTCGGACGGCCGAACAGCACCTGCGCCGTGCGTAGCAGGGAATATGCGACATTCTGGGTTCCGGCGCGCGCATCGCTGTCGATGAATGCGACGATCCTGGCGCGTTGCAAGGCGCCGCTCGAAGCGCTCACAAGGAGCGTGTCGCCGAGCTTGACGTTCAATCGCGTCGCAACTTCCTTAGAAATGATGATGCCGTTCTGAACGTTTTCGAGGTTCGCGAGCGTACCGCCGATGAGATCCTCGTTGATCTTCACGATCGAGTCTTCGATCCGTGGATCGACGCCGATCAGGGACACCGCTTCGGAACGGCCTGCAAATCTAACGGCGACGCCGCCCTGCAGGGCGGCTGCCGCGATGACGCCCTTCTCGGCGCGCACGTCCGCCAGCATCGCAGCCCAATTGCGCAATCCCCGCACTTCGTCGCGCGTGCGCAAACCGTGAAATTCCACGGCGGCGTCCGGAAAGCGGCCCGTCGCCGGCTGCGCCCGCGCCTGCCGCTGCTCATCGTGAACAATGATGTGCGGCGCGGAATCCACCAGGGTCCGGATGAAGTCCATCTGGGACCCGATCATCATCGCGGACACCGCCAGAAAAAAACCCACGCCGACAGCGACGCCGGCGATTGCGATGATCGTTTGTCGAACGCGCACCCGCAAATGGGCGAACGCGATCGACAAAATGAGCATCGCCGCGCCATTCATTTTACAGCATCCAGCTGCGATTTCTGACGCGAACGCACGCGCTGCCCGTCTTTCAGACTGTCTCGCGGATTCAGCAGAACCTGCTCGCCGGCGGCTGCGCCCGATCGAATTTCAATCCAGTCTCCGCCGTCGCCGTCCATGTTGAACAGCGGCCCGCCGGAGGAGCCGCGATTGATGGCCGC
>CAYNCS010000119.1:0-7911 GCA_964395875.1 uncultured Caulobacteraceae bacterium
TTCTTCCCTCGACCAGCGCGAAGGCCGCGCCGTAACGCACCGGGCGCTTGGTCTTTTTCGGTTGCGCGGGAATGCTTTCTGTCCGTCCCTCCTCAAAAGCGGCGCAGAATTTCGATACCGGACACAACAAGCATGTCGGCGCGCGCGGCGTGCAGATCGTCGCGCCCAGATCCATCAAGGCCTGCGCGTAGTCGCCGGCATGGTCCGCATCCACCAGCAGCCCGGCCAGGCGCTTCAGCTCCGCCTTGGCCTCGCGCAGCGGCTGCTCCACCGCAAATAGCCGCGCCATCACCCGCTCGACATTGCCGTCGACCACATTGGCCGGCTCTCCAAACGCAATGGCCGCCACCGCCGCGGCCGTGTAGCCTCCGATCCCCGGCAGTTCGAGCAACCCCTCTTCCGTCCTGGGAAACTCTCCACTGAGGCGATCCGTCACAACCTTCGCGCAAGCGTGCAGGTTTCGAGCCCGCGCATAATAGCCGAGCCCCGCCCATTCCTGGGCGATCGCCTCGAACGGGGCCGCCGCCAGCGCTGAAACGTCCGGCCATCTCTGTGTAAAAGCAGCAAAGCGGGGCGCCACCGCCGCCACCGTCGTTTGCTGCAGCATCACTTCGGACAGCCAAACCTCATAAGCCGCAGTGCGCTTTGTTTTTCCGTTGGATTTTACCTGCGGCGGCATGCGCCACGGCAATTCCCGCGCATGCTTCGAATACCAGTCGAGCAAGGCCGTCCGGAAGGCGCGTTTACGCTTATTAACCATTTCTTCACGCACGAGTCGGACCGTTCCCTTCCATCCGAGGGCGACTCAGCACGCTGTCCCTCCCTCGGGGAAGTGGCTTGAAAAAATTCGGGCCCAACATCTGGGGGAAATAACCCATGCGACGGTCCCAATTGCTGGCGCGTGAGCGCGTCGAGCCTGTCGCGCCGGTTGAGGCGCCCGTCAACGTCAATGCGCCCCTGCAGCGTCTGGCCAAGCTCTATCTCGAACAGGTCAAGACCAAGCCGCAGCGCCGGGTCGCCAAGCGCGCCGGAGACGTCGCGCTCAAGACGATCAAGGAACTGGGCAAGGACCCCGAGCCGCAGATGAGCGCCCTGAAAGAGCATTGGGGCGAGATCGTCGGCTCCGGCTTCGCCAATCGCACCGCCCCGATGAAGCTGTCCCGCGCCAAGGACGGCCTGACCTTGATCCTGCGGGTCGAGGGCGCCGCCGCCCCCATGATCCAGCACCAGATAGGCCAGATCCTGACCCGGGTGAATCTCTATGCCGGCCCTCCGGGGATCAAGACGCTGAAGATTGAACAGGGCCCGCTGCCTAAAAAGCCGGGCGCGGCCAGGCCAGCGCCTCGCCTTGTTGCGCTCAATGCCAGCCAGGAGGCCGAAATCGAACAACTTTTGGCCAATGTGGACGACGAAAAGCTCAAAGCGTCGTTGCGCCGTCTCGGCCGGGGAGTATACGCGCGCGCCGGAACCTTTCCCGATCGAGCTGGATCCGTTCGATCGGACAAGAAAGGTTCTGATTCAAAAGTGTAGAGCACGATTCAACAATCAAACCTTGGGTTTGTTTGCATCGTGATCTAGGCAGAAAGGCGCCTGATCGAGGCTTCGCTTGAGCGAACGCCCGGAATCAGCGGATCGATCGTTTGCTTTAGGAGGCCAGAATGTCCTTCCCTCGCCGCTTGTTCATTGCCGCGGCTGCCTTGTTTGCTCTCGGCGCGTGCCAGAAATCCGGTGCGGGCTCCACCACGCCTGCGGCAGGCGATATGTTCCTGGGCTCCGAAAACGCGCCAATCACGATAATCGAATACGCGTCCACCACATGCCCGCACTGCAAGCACTTCCACGAGACGGTGTTTCCGGGGCTGAAGAGCAAATATATCGACACCGGCAAGGTGAAGTTCGTCTTCCGCGAATTCCCGACGCCCCCGGAAGCCATCGCGGTGGCGGAGTTCCAGATCGCGCGCTGCGCCGGAAAAGATAAGTACTTCGCGCTGCTCGACACGTTCTTCAAAGAGCAGGAAGGCATTTTCCAGCAGGCGCAAAGCCCAACGGGCGCAAAGCCCGCTCTGCTCGGCGTCGCCCGTCAGGCCGGCATGAGCGAAGAACAATTCGAAGCCTGCATCGCCGATCCCAAAGGCCAGCAGGCGATCCTCGACACCGCCAAGGCCGGTATGGACAAATACAAGATTACGGGCACGCCGACTCTCGTCATTGATGAGACGCCGATGCCCGGCGAACAAAATCCGGACGCCTATAATATCGATGGGCTGTCCAAGATTCTCGACGCCAAGCTCGCCGCCAAGGGCGCGAAGTAAGGGGAAAGTCCTTGCAGATCACAGGCCTCAAGCTTGTCGGCTTTAAATCCTTCGTCGATCCGTCGGAGGTGCAGATCGAACCCGGCCTCACCGGGATCGTCGGGCCGAACGGCTGCGGCAAATCGAACGTGCTTGAATCGATGCGCTGGGTCATGGGGGCGTCGTCCGCCAAGGCCCTGCGCGGCACCGACATGGAAGATGTGATCTTCGCGGGGTCCGCGCACCGGCCCGCACGCGACAATGCCGAAGTGACTTTGGTGCTCGACAATTCCGACCGGCGTGCGCCAGCGGAATTCAACGACAACGACACGATCGAGATCGTCCGCAAGATCCGGCGCGGCGCCGGATCGAGCTACCGCATCAATGGCCGCGAAGCGCGCGCCAAGGATGTGACTCTGCTGTTCGCCGACGCCTCGACGGGCGCCAACTCGCCAGCGCTGGTGCGGCAGGGGCAGATCTCCGAACTCATCAGCGCCAAACCGGAAAACCGGCGTAAGGTGCTGGAGGAAGCCGCCGGCGTGGGCGGTATGCACGCCCGCCGTCACGAAGCGGAACTGAAGCTCAACGCCGCCGAAGCCAATATGCAGCGTCTGGAAGACGCGCGTCTGCGGCTTGAGGAAACGCTCGCGCATTTGCGCAAGCAGGCCAAACAGGCCGAGCGCTATCGCATCGCCACCGAAGACATCCGTGCGCTGGAAGCCTTCCTGCTCTTCACGCGCTGGAAGCAGGCGGCCGATACGCTCGAGGCGGCCAGCGGCGAATCCAGGATCGCCGAAAGCGCGGTGGCCGACAGCGCCGCCGTGGCCGCGGCCGCATCCAGCCGCGCGCTTGAAACCGAAGCCGCCCTGAAGCCGCTGCGCGATGAGGAAATCACCGCCGCCGCCGTGCTCCGCCGCGTCGAGGAAGAGCGCGCCAAGATCGATGCGCAATATGAGCGCGTCGCCGCGGAAGCCCGCGCCATCGAGCAGGAAATCGAGCGCCTCAAATCCGAACAGGAACGCGAAGAGGTTCTGAAGTCCGACGCCGAGGCCGCCGTGGCGCGCCTGGCCGAAGAAGAAGCCGTACTCGCGCAGATGCAGGACGCGCCGGAAGAAGCCCGCGCGGCATTGGCGCAGAAGGTCGAAATCGCCGACGCGCACCTGAAGCAGGCGGAAGCGACGCTGGAAGAAGCCCAGCGCGCCGCAGCAGAACGCAAAGCCGCCCGCGAAGCGCGCGAGGAAGACATCCGCGCCGCCACAGCGGGGATGCAGAAGGCGACCGCCGCTCTGGAAGCTTCGCGCGCCGCTTATACGAAGGCCTCCGATTTCACCGGCGAGGAACTGACGCTGGAAACCGCGCTCGCCGAAGTTGAACGCCTGGAAGGCCTGCGCGACGACGCCGCCGAAGCGGTGGAGGCGGCCGAAGCCGCCCTCGCCCCGGCGCGCCAGAAGGAACACGCCGCGCTGGAAGTGCTGCGTCACGCCCAGGCGCGCGTCGCCACGCTCGAAGGCGAGATCGCGAGTCTGACCAACGTCATCGCGCAGGAAACCACCTCCTATCCGCCGATCATGGAGCATGTGCGCGTGGCCCCGGGCTGCGAAGCCGCCGTGGCCGCCTTGTTCGGCGATGAACTGGAAGCGGCGCTGGATCCGGCCGCGCCCATGCGCTGGTCCGAGACCAACACGCCGCCGCATCCGATCCCGTTCGGCTTTGCGATGACGGACATCGTCACCGAATTCCCGCGCGAATTGCTGCCGCGTCTGCGTCTGGCCGCGCTTGTGGATCGTCTCGACGGCGATCGCCTGCAAAGCCAATTGCCGCCGGGCGGACGTCTGGTTTCGCGCGAAGGCGATCTGTGGCGCTGGGACGGCTTCACGCGCATGGCCGACGCGCCCGCGCCCGCCGCCGCGCGTCTGGCCGCCCGCGCCCGCCGCGAAGCCGCCGAACTCGAACTTGAAACGGCGCATGCGCAAGTGGATCTCGCCGACGGCAAGGCCCAGACCGCCATCGCCGCGCGTGAGGAAGCCGAAGCGCACGCCCGCGACGCCCGCAAGGGTTCGCCCTACGCCATCGACCAATTGGAAAAAGCGCGCGCGGCCGCCGTCCGCGCCGAACGCGAGCTTGAACGCCGCAAGGACGAGGCCGCGCGTATCAAGGGCGACGAAGCGCGTTACCTCGAAGCCTTGGAAGACGCACGCGAGCGCCTGGAGGCCGCCGAGCGCTCGTCAGGCGGCCCGGAAACGCAGGAGCAGATCGCCTATCTGCAAAGCGTGCGCGACGCCTCCAAGCAGGCGCGCGAGGCCGCCGTGTCCGCGCGCGGCGAACTGAGTTCGTTCGACAGCGCCGCCAAACAGCGCGCCGCGCGCCGTCAGGCGGTGGCGAAGGAAAGCCGCGACTGGTCAAGCCGCGCCGAAACCAGCGCCAATCGTCTGGCCAAGATCGCGACCGCTCTCGCGACGGCGCTGCAGAAACTCGGCCCGGCGCAGGAAGCGCCGCTGATGATCGAAGCCAAGCGCGAGCGCCTGCACGATGAATTCGACGCCGCAGAAGCCCGCCGCAGGGCTGCGGCCGACGCATTGGCGCTGGCCGAAACCGCCGCGCGCGAAGCCGCTTCCGCGCTGCGCTCGGCCGAAAGCGCCGCCGCCGCCGCGCGTGAAATGCGCGCCGCCGCTGAAGCGCGTCTGGAAGGCGCGCGCGAACGCGTCGCCGCCGCGCTGGAAGCCGCGCGCGAGGAATTGCAGGTCGAGCCTGAGGATCTGCCGGCGCGCTGGTCCGGCCTGGAAGGCGCCGAGAACCTCTCACTGCACGGCGCCGAAGAACGGCTGAACCGCACGCGGCGCGAGCGTGACTCCCTGGGCGCCGTGAACCTCGCCGCCGAAGACGAAGCGCGTGAGCTGCAGGAAAAAGTCGACCAGATGAATTCCGAACGCGACGATCTGACCGGCGCCATCTCGAAGCTTCGTCAGGGCATCACCGAGATCAATTCCGAAGCGCGCGAACGTCTGGGCGAAGCGTTCAACGCCGTCAACGCGCACTTCCAGAACCTCTTCCAGACTTTGTTCGAAGGCGGCATGGCCGAGCTGAAGCTCACCAATCCGGAAGACCCGCTGGAAGCCGGCCTTGAAATCTACGCATGCCCGCCCGGCAAGCGCCTGGGCCTGCTCACGTTGATGTCGGGCGGCGAACAGGCGCTGACGGCGACGGCTTTGATCTTCGCGGTGTTCATGACCCGTCCGTCCCCGATCTGCGTGCTGGACGAAGTCGACGCGCCGCTCGATGACGCGAACGTGGACCGCTATTGCCGCATGCTCGAAGCGATGCGCAAACAGACCAACACGCGCTTCATGGTGATCACGCACAATCCGGTGACCATGTCGCGCATGGATCGCCTGTTCGGCGTCACCATGCCCGAGCGCGGCGTGTCGCAGCTGGTGTCGGTCGACCTCGCCAACGCCGAGAAGCTGGTGGCGGCGGCCTGACGTTCGGCTTCATCGCCGGCCGGCGCCTCGGTGCGGACACCCCGAGCGCCTGAGGCGCAAAGACTGTTGAGATCGATATGGCGCACTCAAGACACACATTGGGTCATCTCGTGCAGTGCACCGTAAACTGACATTAGTTGACCCTTCCTGTCCTTTACTCCACCACTAGCTGGGGCGACGCGTCTCGTGGGAGGGGAACAATGGACGGCGCGGAAGAGGAAAATCAGCCAACTGCGTCACGACCCGCCCTGAACGGGCCAGGTCAAGCTCCGTTACGCCAACCGCCCTGGCCCGCGCGCAATGTGCTGGATTTGCCGGCCGATAGCGGCTTCACGGATTGGGAACATTGGGCCTGGGCGCGGATTTTGCGCGGGATGCCTGCCAACATGAGCGAATATCCCGGCCGGATTTCCGGCGACGCAAAGGAGAGTGATTTCTTCGAGTGGATCAGCGGAAAGCCTGATTGCAGCGCATGCGATCCGAAGGATATTTCGAATTGGCCCAAACACCGCAATTTGTCTGAAGAATTTTTGCGGCTAGTTTTATTTCACGAGCCTTATCGAAGTGCGCCAGAGCGATCCTTAGTTGAAATTGAATGTGCGCTAGTTGCAGAAGCAATTGATTGGCAGGGGCGCTCTACTAGCGGAGGCGTGCAGTTTGCGAACTGCCGTTTAGAAGGTGATTTGACACTATACAGAGCGCGTGTCCCAGGGCTCTTAAGCTTGGAAGGTAGCTATGTTGTTGGAGCTCTAAAAGCTGACGGACTGGAAGTCTCGTTCGATTTGTTTTGCAATAATGGGTTTATCGCAAAGAAAGAGATACGATTAATCGGCGCTCAAGTCGGGGGAGTGGTAGATTTTAGCGGCGCTTCTCTTGAAGAAGACCTGAGCGCGGATAGCCTATACGCGAAAGATGGTCTTTTTTGCATTGGTGGCTTCACCGCGGAAAAGGAAGTGCGCCTAGTCAGCGCTATAATTGGTCGGGACGCTGCTTTTGCAGGCGCAACGCTTAGAGGCTTGCTTCGTGCGGACAAAATGCGCGTCAATGGGACCTTGCATTTGCGTGAAATGAATCAGCTTTCGGGTGCCAATTTGGTTAGCATCCGGGTCGGACAAAACCTTCAATTTCGCGAGAGTGCAATAAGTGGAACGATCGATCTAACTAGCGCACGTATCGACGGCGAACTGCATTTGGCGAAAGACCTGAAGAAGCCTGGTCCGCATTGGAGCAAAAACTCCCGTTTCATCCTGCGCAACGTCACCTGCGATGCATTGGCTGGGGACGTAGATTCCTTTCGCTTGCCGCGCCAAGGGCCAAATGAACCCGGCGCCTTTATCAAGATGGAATTGGCTGGATTGAAGTACGCGCGGATCGGCGGCCTGGGCGCTCAAAACGGCGCGACCATTTCGCATGCAACCGTGAAGGAATTGAAAGGCTGGCTAGAAGCCGGCGTTTCAACATCGGATTTCACGCCCGAGCCCTATCAGCAGCTCGCCGCCGCTTTGTTCAGGGATGGCCATCCGGTGCGCGCCCGTGCAATTCTGCACGCCATGCGCCTGTACGAACGCAAGGCGGAGAAATGGAAAAACTGGCCGCGCAAGCTTTGGCTGCTCGCGCAAGGCTGTTTCATCGGCTTCGGCTACCGCAACATTTACGGCGTCGCGTGGTTTCTGGCCTTGGCGTTGGCCGCTGCCAGTTTCGGTTTGTGGAAGACCGGCTACCGCGCATTTGATTTCAGCTGGACCGGGTTCGACAATTTCTTCCGCTGGTTCTGGTTCAGCATCGGCAATTCAACGCCGCTTCTGACGCTCGACGACGCGCACAAGGATTTCCTGGCGCGCGCCTTCGGCGCGTTCGGCGGCGACGGCAAGCCGTCGCCCGCCGATCTGAACGTCGGGATCGCCTCGCTCTTTTACGTGCACAAGATGCTGGGCTTCATGATCCTCACCTACCTCGCCGCCGGCCTTTCAGGCCTCGCGAGCCGGGACAAGGGCAAGAGCTGAGCCCGCGCGCGCCTCAGACATTCGGAATGTGCGTGCCGAGGTGCCTGCCGGCAATGTAGCCGAAGGTCATGCCCGGCCCGAGCGTGCCGCCCGCGCCGCCATAGGCTTCGCCCAGCACCGCCGCCATGGCGTTGCCCG
>CAYNCS010000119.1:7921-9686 GCA_964395875.1 uncultured Caulobacteraceae bacterium
CGTAAAGGCCCGGGATCGGTTTGCCGCTCCAATCCAGCACCTGCGCGTCGGCATTGGTTTTCGGACCGCCCGCCGTGCCCAGCGCGCCGGATTCCATCTTCACCGCGTAATACGGCCGCTGATCGATCAAGCCCAATGTGCGGTATGGCGGATCGAAAGCCGCATCGCCCCACATATAGAAATTGTCATAGGTGTTGTCGCCGCGATTGAAATCGTCGTCATGGCCCTTGCGCACCATGTCGTTGAAGCGCGCCACCGTGGCGGTGAGCCCGGCCGCGTCGATCCCCGCCTTTTCGGCCAGCGCTTCCAGCGTATCGGCTTGCATCATGTAGGACGGGATGGGCCCGCCCGGCGGCGAGGTGAAGGCCGGATATTTATCCTTGTACCGCTGATCGATGATCAACCAGTACGGCAGATTGGAATATTCGTGCTTCCCGGCGTCGAAGGCGTGCAGCGCCTTGCCCATGGCGTTGTAGTTCGCCGCCTCGTTCACGAAGCGCTTGCCGGCGCGGTTCACGAGGATAGCGCCCGGCCGCGCACGCTCATCCGAGCCCAGCATGTAATTGGGCTTCGACGCGCGCTGCTGCGGCTTCATTTCCAGCACGCTCTGCTGCCAGAACGCATGCTGCATATTGCCCAGCTACGCGCCGGCTTCGATCGCCATGATGAGACCGTCGCCTTCGTTCTCCGGTACGCTGACCGGGCTGGTGAGCGGGCCGCGCAGGAAGGTCTTCACCAGCTTTTCGTTCCACTCGAAACCGCCGGTGGCGATGACCACGCCGCGGCGGGCGCGTACGCGGAAGTCGCGGCCGCTGGAATCTTCGGCGACGACGCTGATCACGCGGTCGCCGTCCTTGATCAGCTTGCGGGCGCGCTTTTCGAACTCGACCGGAATATTGCGGTCCAGCACCGCCTTGAACAGCGCGCCGACCAGCGCCTGGCCCAGACCGCGATAATCGTGCGCTTCCCGTTCGGCGAGCGTTTCCGCGTCCAGCGTGCCGTTGATCGCCTCCATCAGACTGCCGCGCACGGGATAGGCCATCTTGGTGGGGTTCACCCGCGCGGCCCATTTGCCCAGTTGTTCGAAAGAGAACGCCTCATTGTCCAGCGAGCGGCCGCCATTGGCTTTGGCGCCCGGCATGTAGGGCTGATAATCGGGGAAGTCGGCGTAAGCGTGAAAACGCACGGGCGTTTTGTCGATGAAATAGCGGATCATCTCCGGCCCGCTCTCCATGAACGCCATTAGGGTTTCGGGGTCGAGATCGCCCGGCGCCAGGGAGTCGAGATAGGCGACAACGTCGTCGTCGGAATCCTCAATGCCCGCTTCGATCTGATAGGGATTGTTCGGGATCCAGAGCATGCCGCCGGACATCGCGGTCGTGCCGCCGACCATCCCGCTCTTTTCCAGGATGACCACATCCTTGGCGCCGAAATCATAGGCCGAGATCGCCGCCGTCAGCGCCGCGCCGCCGGAGCCCAACACAACGACGTCGGCCTCCAGATTCCACTTGAGGTCTTCAGGCATCGACTAGCTCCCTGGCGATATGGTCCGCCGGAGCGTCAACGTTCGCGATCGCCCCACGCGCATTTGTTAGGGCGACCATAATTTCAGCCAGGATGCGCAGGTACTCCGAAAAGTCCCAGGCGCTGACTGCTTTGTTGAGGGCGTCAGACTTGGCGCGTCACCGCCCGCTATTTCGACCGGAGCCTTGTCGCCAGTTCCTTGAACGGCGCGTCGAGCATGTCGCGGATGGCGGGGTCGACG
>CAYNCS010000120.1:0-9521 GCA_964395875.1 uncultured Caulobacteraceae bacterium
GGGCAAACACGTCGTCGTGATCGGCGGCGGCGACACGGGCTCCGACTGCATCGGCACGTCGAACCGCCACGGCGCCGCGTCGGTGACGCAGATCGAAATCATGCCCAAGCCGCCGGAGCACGAGAACAAGTCTCTCGTCTGGCCGGACTGGCCGCTGCGTCTGCGCACCTCCACGTCGCACGACGAAGGCTGCGAACGCGATTGGGCCATCCTGACCAAAAAGGCGGTGTCTGAAAACGGCAAGGTCACGGCGCTGCAATGCGTCCGCGTCGACTGGGAAAAAGAGCCTTCGGGCCGCATGGTCATGAAGGAAGTCCCGGGATCGGAATTCGAACTGAAAGCGGATCTGGTTCTGCTGGCGATGGGCTTCGTCGGCCCGCGCCATGACGGGGTGGTGAAGCAGGCGGGCGTAAAGCTCGATCCGCGCGGCAATGTCCAGGCGGACATGCTGTCTTATCAGACCTCCGAAAAGGGCATCTTCTCGTGCGGCGACATGCGCCGGGGCCAGTCTTTGGTGGTCTGGGCCATTCGCGAGGGGCGTCAATGCGCCCGCGCCGTGGACGAATATCTGATGGGCTCCAGCGAGCTGCCGCGCTAAGCGACAGCCGCCGCGAAATCAAAGCCGGGCCGAAAAGCCCGGCTTTTTTCGTATGGCTTTTTCGTCCAGTTTTCCGTCGGGTTTTCGTCTCATGGGCGCGCCGCCGTGCAAATTCGCCGCAGGGCGGGTAAGACTTGTTCCCGTCGCAATCGTCCCCACACTATTGCGGACGCTCATGCGTACTGGGTTTTTTACTTAATCGCTGATTCAGGAGATCGATGATGAACATGCACCGCCGCTTGGATTGGTCGGAATTGGCGGAAGTGCTCTCCAGCGCTGCAAACGAACTGCGCCGCGACATGCGCCGGGCTACGCGCGAGGGCAAGGAATTGGCCGAGGACGCGGTGGAATCCGTCGCTCGCGCGGCCGACGCTTTGGCGCACAAGGCCCGGGATGAAGCCAAGGAAGCCGTGCACACCGCCCGCGTGCAGGTTCAGGAACATCCGATCACGGCCGTCGCCGCCGCCGTCGGCATCGGCGCGCTTCTGGGCGTGCTGATCGCCAGCTCCAACCGCCGTTAAAGAGACCCTCTTCACCGCGCCGCGAAGTTCAGCCAAATGGCGGCGCTGTGAATGAGGAGGCCGACCAGGCCGCCAATCAGCGTGCCGCTGATGCGGATATATTGCAGATCCCTGCCGACATTCTGCTCCAGCTTGGAGACGATCGTCTCCGCGTCCCAGCTCTTGATCGTCTCGGCCGCGAGCAATGAAACGTCGCGGCCATGACGTTCCGCAAGCGCCGTGCAGAGAAGGCGCAGGCGGACGTTCAGCGCCTCGCGCGTCACGTCGTCCTGCAGCAGATCCTCGCCCATGCGGATGAACGCGCCCGCGACCACGTTCTGCAGGTTTGAATTCGGATCGAGCGCCTGGGCGCGCAGCGCATCCTTGAAGCCGCTCCAGGCGCCGGACAGGAAATCGTTCACCGCAGGATGCGCCAGCATGTCCTCGGTCATGCGCTCGATTTTGGCGCGCATCTCAGGCGACGAGCGCAGATCCTCCGCCAGGTTTTCCAGCATCGACGTGATTTTCATGCGCGCGGGGTGCTGCGGGTCCGCGATGGCGTCGCGCAGCAAGGAATCCATTGCGCCGATCATGGCGTCGGACGCTTTGGAATCCACGGAGATCAGCCGCCACAGAAAGCTCGTTTTGTCGCGCACCTTGGCGCGAATGGCGTTTTCATTCGCCGCCAGAGCGCGCCATGCTTCCTCCAGGGCCGCTTCCACCAAAGGTTGATGGCGGCCTTGTTGTGTGAGGATGCCCAGGAGCGCGCCGACGCCGGAGGAGGCGCGGCCCTCGGCCGCCAGCGCGGCGGATTGCTTGCGCAAGAACTCGGTGATGGCGGTCTCGTCGAACGTGTCCAACACAGCCGGAATGGCTTTCACGACGCTGTCGGCGAGGCGGCTGGCCTGCGCTGGTTCGACGATCTGGCGCGCCAAAGCGGCGGTGATGTCCTGACGTTGCAGGCGCAGCGCGACGTTCGCCGGCGCCAGAAGATTTTCGGCGATGAAATTCCCCACCGTCTCCGCGATGCGATCCTTGGAGCGCGCGATGATGGCCGTGTGCGGAATGGGTAGTCCGAACGGCCGGCGGAAGATCGCGGTGACGGCGAACCAGTCCGCCAGGCCGCCCACCATGGCCGCCTCGGCGAAGGCGCGCAGATAACCCCAAGCCCAGTGCTGATGAGACTTGGCGCTGGCGATGACGAAAAGGACGCACATGAACAGCAAGAGCGCGGTGGCGCCCAGGCGCATGGCCTGAAGGGCGTTCAAGCCATTGCGGCCTGCATCGTTCATTTCTTCAGACGGGATGGCGCTCATGCGCGCCTTTCTTGCTGCGGCCTATGGCCAAACCTGTCCGCCAAATGTGTTCGCTTGCACGCGAACGCGCAACCAGCGGCGAAAAGACGCAACGCCAGCGGCGGCCCGATTGATCCAAGCCGCAAAAACGACGCCTCCTGTTTGTGCGTGTTAAGCCGGGACTATTCCAGATCGCCCATCATGCTCTGCAGATAGTTTTGCAGGCCAACGCTGTCGATCAGCGCCAATTGGGTTTCGAGGAAGTCGATGTGTTCCTCGGTGTCATCCAGGATCAGACGGAGGAGATGGCGCGACACGAAATCCTTGCCCTGTTCGCATGCGTCGATCGCCTCGATCAGGTCGCCGCGACCCTTGATCTCGACGGCGAGGTCGGCGGCCAGACACTCTTCGGGCTTTTCGCCGATCTTCATTTTGAGAAGGTTTTGAACGTTGGGCAGGCCTTCGAGGAAAAGGATGCGTTTAATCAGCGCGTCGGCGTGGCGCATTTCCTCGATGGATTCGTCGTAGGTTTTCTTGCCGAGCTTCTTGTAGCCCCAATTGTCGTACATGCGAGCGTGCAAGAAATACTGATTTACGGCGGTCAGCTCGTTCGTAAGGATCGAATTGAGCTTCGAAATGAGCGCGCTATCGCCCTTCATACGCAAATTCTCCAGCAAACGCCGCCATACTGGGCGACGATTCCTGGATCATTTGACGTAATTCATCATAGCACAAGCCGCATTGCGTTTTGACGCCGCAAAGGCGGTGAACGTGCTGTGGGCTACGCGCGCCGCCTTCTATGGCGCATTGCGCGTCTCGTTCCCGCAGGCCGTTGCAATTGCACACAAACATGGGTTCTCCATGGCGCGATAAGGCGTCCCCCTTTTGGCTTGCCGCCGCGCTTGGAACCCACCGCACGGACCTTATGCCACAGGAGGGCTGCGCTTGCAAGTCATTCGCAATCGCAGCATCCATATTCTGCCGCTGAAGAACAAGGGCGCCAATTCAGGAAGATTGCGTAATCCCTTTAGACGGCTGCGTCCTGAAGGATCATGCGGGCGGCCTTTTCGGCGATCATCATGGTCGGGGAATTGGTGTTGCCGGACGTGATCAGCGGCATGACGGACGCGTCGGCGATCCTCAGATTTTCCACCCCGAACACTCTCAACCGGCCGTCGGTCACCGCCTGAGGATCGCTGGGAAGGCCCATTTTCGCTGTGCCGACGGGATGAAAGATCGTGGTTGCGATCTCGCGCGCGGCGGCCAGCAGGGCTCCGTCGTCCGCCGCCGACGGCCCGGGCCGGAACTCCTCTGGCGCATACCTGGAAAGCGGCGCGGCGGCCATGATCTTCCGTGTCAGGCGCAAGGCGTCGACGGCGACGCGGCAATCTTCGTCCGTGGCGAGATAGTCCGGATCGATGCGGGGCGCGTCGAACGGATCGGGCGTTCTGGCGTGCACGCCGCCCCGGCTCGTCGGTCGCAGATTGCAGACGCTTGCGGTGATGGCCGGGAAGGGGTGCAGCGGATCGCCGAACTTATCCAGCGACAAAGGCTGGATGTGGAATTGCAGATTGGGTGTGGCGTGCTCCGGCCCTGAAAAGGCGAATGCGCCCAATTGCGAGGGCGCCATGGACAAGGGGCCACGCCGGAAGGCGGCGTATTCCAGCGCCATCAGCGGTCGTCGCCAAAGCGAGGCGTAAAGCGCGTTCATGGTCGGCGCGTTCTTCACCTTGAAGATCGTGCGCAGCTGCAAGTGGTCCTGCAAATTTTCGCCGACGCCCGGCGCATGCCGGATCGTCTCGACGCCCAGTTCCTGAAGGCGCGCGCCGTCGCCGATCCCGGATAATTCCAGAAGGTGCGGGGTGTTCACCGCGCCGGCGCTGAGGATGATTTCTCCGCGCGCCCGCGCCTCAACCTCCCGTCCGTTCTGGATATAGCGCACGCCCGTCGCGCGTTTGCCGTCGAACAGAATGCCCGCGACATGCGCCTTGGTTTCCAGGCGCAGGTTCGTGCGTTTCAAGGCGGGCTTCAAAAAACCGCGTGCGCTCGAAAAGCGGATTCCGGCTCTCTGGTTCACCTGAAAATAGCCCGCGCCGAAATTGTCGCCGGAATTGAAATCGGAAACCTTCGGGATGCCTGCCGCCGCCGCGGCCTCTGCGAATGCGTCCAGAATCTCCCAGCGCATGCGCGGATGCTCGACGCGCCATTGTCCGCCCGCGCGATGAAATTCATTGGGCGGGGCAATGTGATCTTCCATGGCGATAAAATGCGGCAGGACGTCGTCCCAGCCCCAGCCGGACAAGCCCATTTGCCGCCAGCGATCGTAATCGGCGGCCTGGCCGCGCATATAGATCATGGCGTTGATGGCCGAGCAGCCGCCGATCACCTTGCCGCGCGGATAGGCGATGGCGCGTCCGTTCAACCCGGCGGAGGATTCGGTGCGAAACATCCAGTCCGCGCGCGGATTGCCGATGGCGAACAGATAACCGACGGGAATGTGAAACCAGATCCAGTCGTCGCGCCCGCCGGCTTCCAGAACCAGCACGCGATGCTTTCCGCTCGCGCTCAGGCGGTCGGCGAGCACGCAGCCCGCCGATCCGGCGCCGATAA
This sequence comes from uncultured Caulobacteraceae bacterium, assembly GCA_964395875.1. Lineage (GTDB taxonomy): Bacteria > Pseudomonadota > Alphaproteobacteria > Caulobacterales > Aquidulcibacteraceae > JBEVJO01. The sequence goes on from CAYNCS010000120.1 coordinate 5,004, forward strand.
TGATGTAATCGAACGTCTCGGCCATCGGCGTTCCGTGCCAGGGCCGCGCGGACTTAGCCGTCCAGACCATCCGGCAGGCCGACCGCGTGGAAGCCGGCGTCGACATGGATCACATCGCCGGTGGTCGACTGGCCGAGGTCGGAGCAGAGCCACAGAGCCGCGCCCGCCACGCCTTCCATGCTGGTTTCCGCCTTCAGCATCGAGAACTGGCCGGATTTGGCGTGCAGCGCGCGGCCGCCGGTGATGCCGGCCAGGCTCAGCGTACGCATGGCGCCGGCGGAGATGGCGTTGACGCGGATGCCCTTCGGGCCCAGGTCGCGCGCGATATAGCGCGTGGAGGCTTCCAGCGCGGCTTTGGCGACGCCCATGGTGTTGTAGTTCGGGATGGTTCGTTCGGCGCCCAGATAGGTCATGGTGACCAGCGAGCCGCCGGGCTTCATCATGGCCGAGGCGCGGCGAGACACGTCGACGAAGGAAAACGCCGACACGTTCATGGCCAGCAGGAAGCCCTGGCGCGTGGTGTTCTCGACGAAGGAGCCCTGCAGCTCGTTTTTGTCCGCGAAGGCGATGGAGTGCACCACGAAATCGATCTCTCCATAGATTTCCTTCAGCTTGGCGAAGGCGGAATCCATGGAGGCGTCGTTGGTGACGTCGCACTCGATCAGGTGCTTCACGCCGATGCTCTCGGCCAAGGGCTGGACCCGGCGCAGCAGGGACTCGCCCATATAAGCGAAAGCCATGTCGGCGCCTTGAGCGGCGAGCTGCGTGGCGATGCCCCAGGCGATGGATTTGTCGTTTGCGACGCCCATCACGAGGCCCTTTTTGCCCCGCATCAGATCACCCTTGGGCATGTTCCAGGCTTCGGCCACGACGTCTCTCCACTAAATAAAGTGAACCGGCACATGGCGGCGCCGTGCGGGTCCGGTCAACCCTGCCGCCCGCGCGCGCCTGAAGAATTTTCGAAACGGCCCTTGACCCAAAGGCATCTTAGATATATCTAACTTCCATACTTCGATATATCGAAGATAGGTATAAAGGAAAACTGAATTGAGACATGGATTTAAGGGCCGTCATGGCGGCGGCCGCTTCTGGGGCCAGGAACGCGGCGGCCGCGGCGAAGAGCGTTGCGGCATGAACCACGGGTTCCACGGGCGCGGCCCGGGCGGGCACCGTTTCCGGCGCGGCGGCCGGATGTTCGAGCAGGGGGATTTGCGCCTCCTGATCCTTAAACTGATCGAGGAAAAGCCCCGTCACGGCTATGATCTGATCAAGGCCATCGAGGAGAGGCTGGGCGGCATGTACGCGCCGAGCCCTGGTGTTGTGTACCCGACTTTGACCCTCCTTGAAGATATGGGCCAGATCGCGCCCATACCGGGTGAGGGCTCCAAGAAGCTCTTCGCCTTGACCGAAGAGGGCCGGGATTATCTGGCCGCCAACAGTGAGGCCGTGGATGCCGCATTCGCCCGCATGAAGGCCGCCGAGGCCGCCTTCGGCGCAGGTCCATCGCCGCGCGTCATTCGTGCGATGGAGAACCTGAAGCTGGCGTTGCGGTTGAAGCTAGGGGCCGGCGGTTTGAGCGAGACGCAAGCCGAGGCCATCGCCGACGCGATCGACGCCGCCGCCAAAGCGGTCGAAAAGGCATAAAGAGAGAAAGGCAAGACCATGCGATCCACTGCAACGATCCCCACAGCGCAGGGCAGCCGCTATCTGCAGCAGCTCTGCAAGCACTGGTCCCACAAGATGCCGGTCGATTTTTCCGCCGAACGCGGCGTGATCGCCTTCCCCAATAGAGGCGGGTGCACCCTTGAGGCTGAAGACGACGGCCTGCACGTGACGCTCGATTTCGAAAACGCCGAAGACCTGCCGCGTATGCAGCAGGTGGTGTTCGACCACATCAAGCGCTTTGCGTTCCGCGAGGAGCTGGCCGATCCGAAATGGCGGGCTGCATAAGCTCGCACTTCGCTTCGCCGATCTGACGCTCTATGCTCTGGCGCGTGGGTGCGGTGACCGGCCCCAAAAAGCGAAATTGGGGAGGCGAGATTTGGCGAAGTTTCTGTTGGTGCATGGCGGCCTGCACGGCGCCTGGTGTTGGTCGAAGCTGATTCCGCACCTTGAAGCGCGCGGCCATGACGTTGTCGCCATCGACCTGCCTGGCCTCGGGGATGACCCGACGCCTCCCGAACAAACGACTCTCAGCGATTATGGCGACGCGGTCGCCAAGGGCGCCCGCACGATGGGTGGCGGCGTGATCGCGGTCGGGCATTCGCTGGGCGGCATGGCCATCAGCAGCGGAGCGGAAAAAGTGCCGGAGCTTTTCTCAAAGCTGGTCTATCTCACTGCGATAATGCTGGCGGACGGCGATAATGTTTCCGCCGCCGGCATTCCGCTCGATCCGAGCATCACCGCAAACGCCGTCTCGCCCATCATGCAGCGCGAGGTGTGCGAGTACATGTTTTACAACGATTGCGACAAAGCGGACGTGGACGACATCATGCCGCGCCTGCGGCCGCAGGCCGTTGCGCCGATGGCCGCGACGATGCGCGTCAGCCCTGAGCGATGGGGCCGCGTGCCGCGCTTCTACATCGCATGCGAGAAGGACAATGCTCTGACCATTGACAATCAGCGCGCGATGATCGCCCGCTCCCCCGTGAAGAAGACGATCACGCTCTCGTCCGGCCATTCCCCGTTCGTGTCGATGCCCGAGCGCACCGCCGAAGCGCTCGACGAGATCGCCGCCGATTAGTTCGGTTTGCAATTCATCAGCGGCGCGCTGGGCAGGCGCAGAATGCTTGGCCCCCGGGCGCTGCCCATCCACACTTCATCGCCGACATTGATCGCGACGGTGCGGAAGGTCGGGCCTGCGCTCGTCTCGCAGAGGACGTTCAGCGCGGCGGGATCGATGCGCGCGGCGAACGCCTCAACGGGGCACGAAGCGTTCTTTGTATAATAGCAGTCCGTGATCGCCTGTTTTGCGTTCGGGTCATGCCCAGCTGCAAGTAGCGATCCGTCGGCGCCCCAGCGTAAATTGTCGATCATGAAATTGACTTTCAGCGCCCGTCGCACGGGTCGCTCTCCGAGTGAGAGTTCGATCAATTTCGTCCCGGCCCAGGACCCGACATAGAGTTTCGCCCGATCAGGGCTCGCCACAATGCCGTTGGGAAACGGCATTTCGCTTTCAGGCACGGCGCTCCAGCCGTCCTCCGGGCTCCAGGCGCGTACATCGCCGTAGACAGGCGTTTTCTTCAGGGCGCCGAGCGCTTCGGTCGGCGTCACCGTAACGAAGAAGGCGCCGGAAGGCAGAGCGGCGACCGAATTTTGCATCACGCCGTCGGGTGCAATCACGCAGCCGCGCCAGGTGAGCGTCGGTGGCGCGGATGGTTTCTTGCCGGGCGCAACATCAAAAAGCTCCACGGACTCGCGACCGCCGTGATTGACGACGTACAACACGCCGCCGCCCGCCGCATTGGGAACGAAGCTCACGCCGTGACCCCCGAACTGATCCGCTGGAACTTCCTTGCCGCAGCCTTCGGCCTCGCGCGCAGTTGCGCCCTTGATCGGATAAATCTTCGTGGGCTTCGCCGACTTGGAATCGATGGCGTAGAGGGCGCCCGAAATTACCGGCCCGCCCGTCATGGAGCTGGCGATGATCCACTTGCCGCCCGGCAGGGCGATCAGATCTTCTGCATTCGAAATGGCGATAGGTTTGAGCGGCGTCTTCGCCTGCGCGATTCCGAAGCTGGCCACAGCCATGGCCAAGGCGATGCCGATGCGCCGCATATGCTCCTCCCGGATTATGTTCATCGTTAGGGAAGAAGCTAGCCGCGGCGCGCGCTGCTTCCAAGAGGCGTGGGTTTAGCGGCGTTGCGCGACTTACGCGGCGTAGCGCGTGAAGGCGAGCGCCGCATTGGTGCCGCCGAAGCCGAACGAATTCGACAGCACGCAATTCAGCTCCCTGTCCAGGCGCTCGCGCACGATCGGCAGATCGGCGAAGGCCGGGTCCAGCTCGTCGATATGCATGCTCGGCGCGACGAAGCCGCCTTGCATCATCAGCAAACAATAGATCGCTTCCTGCACGCCCGCGCCGCCCAGCGAGTGGCCGGTGATGCTCTTGGTGGCGGAGATCAGCGGCGCCTTGTCGCCGAATACCTGACGCACCGCCTCCATTTCCTTGGAATCGCCGACCGGCGTCGAGGTGGCGTGCGGGTTCAGATAATCGACGGGGACCTTCAGGTCCTTCATCGCCATCTTCATGCAGCGCACGGCGCCTTCGCCCGACGGCTGGACCATGTCATAGCCGTCGCTGGTCGCGCCGTAGCCTGAAAGCTCGGCGTAGATTTTGGCGCCGCGCGCTTTGGCGTGTTCGAGTTCTTCCAGCACCACGATCCCTGCGCCGCCGGCGATGACGAAGCCGTCGCGGTCGCGGTCGAAGGCGCGCGAAGCGCGGGACGGCGTCTCATTATAGCGGGATGACATGGCGCCCATGGCGTCGAACAGGACGGACAGGGTCCAGTCCAGCTC
>CAYNCS010000121.1:0-9419 GCA_964395875.1 uncultured Caulobacteraceae bacterium
GTGTTGGACTGCGGCAGGAAGTCGATGAGCCGGCGCATCTGCAGCAGCGCCTCGACGTCGTTGTCGTAGCCGCGGTCGGCGATCGAGCTCTTGGTCGTGTGCACCGAGGCGCCGCCGAGCTCTTCCGCCGTCACCGTCTCGTTCGTCACGGTCTTCACGACGTCGGGACCCGTCACGAACATGTAGGAGCGGTCGCGCACCATGAAGATGAAGTCGGTCATGGCCGGCGAATAGACGTCGCCGCCCGCGCACGGGCCCATGATGACGGAGATCTGCGGAATGACGCCCGAGGCCATGACGTTGCGCAGGAAGATTTCAGCATAGCCGCCCAGCGCGTCCACGCCTTCCTGGATGCGGGCGCCGCCGGCGTCGAACACGCCGATGATCGGCGCGCCGTTCTGCAGCGCCATGTCCTGGATCTTCACGATCTTTTCGGCGTGGGCCAGCGACAGCGAGCCGCCGAACACCGTGAAGTCCTTGGAGAACACATAGACCATGCGGCCATTGATGGTGCCCCAGCCGGTGATGACGCCGTCGCCCGGGATCTTCTGATCGGCCATGCCGAACTCGGCGCAGCGATGTTCGACGAACATGCCATATTCTTCGAAGGAGCCCTCATCGAGCAGCAATTCCACGCGCTCGCGCGCCGTCAGCTTGCCTTTGGCGTGCTGGCTGTCGATCCGCTTTTGACCGCCGCCCAGCCGTGCGTGGCTGCGCTTCTCTTCCAGCGCGTCGATGATGTCCTTCATTGCCGGAAAATCCCCCGCGAATCCAAAATGTAGGTTGATTTAAACTGGGCTGTTTTCCGCGTCTATGACGGAACCAGCCGGGCCTCAAGCCTTAAAGAGCTTCAAGATAGCGCCCAACCGCCTCAACCTCGCCTTTTAGGCGGGCGGTCCGCTCCGCCGCCTCATAATCCACGCCCCATTTGGCTTCCTGCCAGGCCTCATCGACCCGGGCGGCCTCAAACGCCTCGAGCGGCGCAAACCGACCGGACAGCACGGCCAGGGCCAGCAGGCTTGATCCGTACAAAGCGCCCAGATGGGCCAGCGCCGTCAGGCGAAAATCGTCCAGAGCCCGGGCCCTTCCGCCGACCGCCTCCAGCGCCGCCGGGTCCTGATCGGGCAGAAAAAAGCCCGCCGCCGGGACGAACCGCGCGCCCAGTTCCTGCGCCGCCCAATCCAGGATCGGGTCCCAGGCGGCTTTCTCCGCTTCGACCAAACCTTCCGGCGCGTCAGCGCGCGCCAGAAGCAGATCCGACCCCGCATATTTCACGATCTCCGCGACCGTTTCGGCGCGCGCCAGCGGCATGCGATCGAGCGCCACATTGATCAGGCGGGTGATCGGCATGGTTGCGGGCAGGATGTGCGTTTCCTGCGACTCCCATTCCCCCGCGATCAACGCCGCGAGTCGTTCCGTCGGCGCCGCAAGCACGGCCTTGGCCGGCGTGCGCAGCGTGCGGCCGTCCAAAAGCACCGCATACCCCTCGCCCTTCGGCGACGGGCCGTGCGTCGCGGACTTATAAAACTTCTTCGTCGGCTCCAGAACGAGGTCGTTCATCGCGGATGATCCAATGTGCGCGCTTCGCCGAAGCGATCCAGCGCCGCATCCAGTTCCTCAAAAGTGTGCACGATGAGATGCGCGCCGCCCTCGGCGATCTCGTCGTGCGTGTGAAAGCCCCAGCTGACGCCAAGCGCCTGCACGCCCGCGGCGCGGCCCATGCTCATGTCGAAGCTGGTGTCGCCGATCATCACCGCGTCGATTCCGTCCACGCCCAGATGTTTCAGGCAATCCGCCACCATGAAGGGATGCGGCTTGCCCGGCCCGTCGTCGGCGCAGCGCACGACGTCGAAGATGTCGTGCAGCTTATGACCTTCGAGCACGGTGGCGACGCCGCGATGCGACTTACCCGTGGCGCCCGCAACCAGCCAGCCCTCCTTGCGCAAGCGGCGAAGCGTTTCCGTGGCGCCGTCATACAACGGTTCGCTATGGCCGGGTTCTTTGCGCATTTCGAGGAAGGCGTTCTTGTAATGCTCCGCCAGAACGTTGACGCCCGCCGCATCGATGCCCGGCACCAATTGCTGGCACGCGTCGAACAGGCTGAGGCCGACGATCTTGCGGGTGTCGTCGTAAGACGGCGCCTGCATTCCAAAAGATGTGAAGGCACGCTCCATCGCAACCTGGATGTTGCGGCGGCTATCGACGAGCGTGCCGTCGAAATCGAATATGGCGAGCTTCAGCAAGGTCATCAGGCGAACGGTTCGAACGGGTCCTTGGCGTCGCGCTCATCGAAGCCCAACAGCTCAAAGGCCTTCTGCATATGGGGTGGAATCGGCGCGATCACGCGCAGCATGCCTTTTTTCGGATGCGGCAATTCGATCGCGCGGGCGTGCAACAAGAGCTTGCCGCCTAGGCCGCCGGGCGTTGGCCGGTCGCATTTGTATTTCGGGTCGCCGGCGATCGAGCAGCCCAGCTCCTGCATATGAAAGCGCAATTGGTGCGTGCGGCCCGTCACCGGGCGCAGCGCCATCCAGGCCGCCTGCTGTCCCGCGTTCTGCAAGACCAGATAATCCGTGATCGCATGGACCGCGCCTTCGTCCTTCTGGATCGCGGGGCGCATCATCTCGCGGTCGGACTGGCCAGGGCCGAGTTCCTTGCGCATCCACGAACGGACCTGCCCTGATGGCGGGCGCGGCACGCCGAGCACGATGGCCCAATAGACTTTCTTGGTGTCGCGGTCGCGGAAGGATTCCGCCAAGGCCGCCGTTCCCACCGGCGTCTTGCCGAACACCAGAACGCCGGTCGTGTCGCGGTCGAGACGATGTACGAGCTTGGGCCGCGATCCGCCTTCATTGCCGAGCGCCGCGGCCATGTCGTCCATGTTGCGGTCGCCGATGCCGCTGCCGCCCTGGGTGGGCACGCCGAAAGGCTTGTTGAGCACCAGCACGTCGTGATCCTCGAACAGGATCAATTTGCGCACTTCGTCGGCGACGCCGCGCACAACCTTCGCTTCGGTTTTCGGGGGCGGCGCCGAAAAGAGAATATTGGGCGGCGGCAGCCGCACTTCCTGTCCTGGCCCCACGCGGTCGGAAGATTTGGCGCGCGCGCCGTCGACGCGAATCTGGCCGGTGCGCAGCAGCTTTTCGATGCGCACCTGCGTCAGCTTGGGAAACTTGCGGCGCAAAAAGCGGTCGAGGCGAACTTCGCCGTCATCCACGCCGACTTTAAGGTTCTCACTCATCGATCAGGTTCCGCGCGCCAGCGCCAGACCGAGACCGACCGCGCCAAGCGACAACAACAAAGTGGCGGCGGCGTAGCCCGCGGCTTGCGGCCAGGCGCCGTCCTCGATCATCCGCATCGCATCCAGGCTGAAGAACGCGAAGGTCGCGTACGAGCCCAGCATGCCGACGCCAAAAAACAAGCGTTGCTCGGCTGTGATCTCGCCGCGCATCAGCGCGCCGAACATCAGGCCGGCGAGGAACGAGCCAAGCACATTGCAGACAAGCGTGCCCCAATGCGGAGCCCCGCCGAGAAGCCGCTGCGCCGCCATGTCCGTTCCATAGCGCGCAGCCGCGCCGATAGCGCCGCCCAACGCAACCCAAATGATCCCGTTCATGAGTTTTAGATAGCGAGGGATCGCCGCTCCGTCATCAGCCGGAGGCCGACCTGAAGGCTTACTTAGGCCCCTTGGCCGGGGAAAAATGCAGCCAACCCAGCTTCCAGGCCAGAACCACGAGGCAAAGGATCGCAACGAGCACGGCCGCGCCGATCAAACGGCGGTCCATCGGCTTCTTCACCTTGGTTTGTTCGATGAGGATCGCCTGGCGGGTGTACTCCTCCATCAACGGCTGGGGCACGAGTTTGGAGGCGAGCTTCAGCCCCAGCGGCACGACGATCAGATCGTCCAGCTGCCCGATCATGGGAATAAAGTCCGGGATCAGGTCAATGGGGCTGAGCGCGTAAAACACCACCAGTCCCACGACCGCCTTGGCGTACCAGGGCGTGCGGTTGTCTTTCAGCGCCAGACGCAGCACCGCCAGATCCCGGCCAACATTGCCGACATGCTTCTTGATCCGGCCTGTGCGTATCAGCTTCACAGCCCCTCCAACGCCTTCCTGGCGCCAAGACTTCGCATCACGGACTCAAACGCTTCGGGCGGCGCTGCGTTCAACGTGATGTCGCCGCCTTCGGGATGCGGGATGGTGATCGACAAAGCGTGCAACATCAATCGTGGGATCTGCGCCGCGCCGATCGCGTTGAGCCCGCCATATTTGTGATCGCCCGCGATGGGCGCGCCCGCGTGCGCCAGATGCGCGCGCAATTGATGCATGCGCCCCGTGACCGGCTCCATTCGCAACAGCCGCCAGCCGGGCCCTCGCGCCAGCGTCTGGTATTTCGTCAGCGCCGGATCGCCTTCGGAATCGTCCGGCGCGGCGGCGCGCATGGCGTCAAAGCCGAGCGGGTTGCGCCAGCGTTTCAGGGGCGTGTCGAACGTCCCCTCTTCGGGCAGGTTTTCGCCGCAGGCCAGCGCCAGATAGGTCTTTGCGGTGCGCCGTTCGGCGAAGGCTTTGCCCAGAAATCCCGCCGCCGGATAATTGCGCGCCGCAACAATGATTCCCGACGTTTCGCGGTCCAGCCGATGTACGAGTTGCGGCCGCTTGCCGTTGGATTTGGCGAAAGCGGTCAGCAGGCGATCGAGCGTCTTGATGCCCGCCGCACCCGCTTGCGCGGATATGCCGGACGGCTTGTTGAACGCGAGAATGTGCTGATCCTCGTGCACCAGAAGCGTGCGCACATAAGCGGCGTCGTCTTCGGTGATGGGAAACGGCTTGCCCTCCACCGCCCAGTCGCGCTGGCGGCGGCGCAAGCGCCTGTGCGGTTCATGCGGCGCGCTGTGCGGCCGGTCTCGTTTAGCCATTGCCGCGCTGCGCCCTGATTTGCGCAAAGCGCTCAAGCCGTTCCTTGATGCGCGCTTCTATGCCGCGATCCGTCGGCCGGTAGAATTGCTGGCGTTCCATCTCGTCCGGAAAGTAGTTCTGACCGGAGAAACCGCCCTCCGCATCGTGGTCGTATTCGTAACCCGCGCCATATCCCAGATCTTCCATGAGCTTGGTCGGCGCATTGCGGATGTGCGCCGGCGGCATGAGCGAGCCGGTGTCCTTGGCGGCGCGCGTCGCGCCCTTGTAGCCGACATAAGCCGCGTTCGATTTAGGCGCGCAGGCCATGTAGATCACCGCTTGCGCGATGGCCAATTCGCCTTCGGGACTGCCGAGAAAATCATAGGCCTCCTTGGCGGCGTTCGCCTGCACCAGCGCATTGGGATCGGCCAGCCCGATATCCTCCACCGCCATGCGCACGACGCGGCGCGCGATGAACAAAGGGTCCTCGCCGCCCGACAGCATGCGCGCGAGCCAGTAAAGCGCGGCGTCCGGGTCGGAACCGCGCACGGCTTTATGCAGCGCGGAGATGAGGTTGTAGTGCTCCTCGCGATCCTTGTCGTAAGCGGGCGCGCGCTTCTGCAGCGCTTTGGAGAGCGCCTTGACGTCCATCGGCGCCTTGGGATTGAGGCGGTGCGCCTCCTCCGCCAGAACCAGCGAATAGCGCCCGTCGCCGTCGGCCATATTGATCAACGCCATGCGCGCATCTGGCGTCAGCGGCAGTTTCTTGCCGAGATGCGCTTCGGCGCGCTGGAGCAGTTTTTCAACGGCCTCGACATCGAGGCGCTTCAGCACGAACACCTGACAGCGCGACAGCAACGCGCCGTTGATCTCGAAGCTGGGATTTTCCGTCGTGGCGCCGACAAGCGTCACCACGCCCTCCTCCACGTAAGGCAGGAAACTGTCCTGCTGCGCGCGATTGAAGCGATGGATTTCATCCACGAACAGCAATGTGCCCTGGCCCATCGAGCGGCGCGCCTTCGCCGCCTCGAACGCCTTGCGCAGGTCAGCGACGCCCGAAAACACCGCCGACAGGGTTTCGAAATGCAGGCCCGCATGATCAGCGAGCAAACGCGCGATTGTCGTCTTGCCGACGCCCGGCGGCCCCCAAAGGATCATCGAAGCCAGCCGCTTCTGCGCCAGCATGCGCCCGATTGGGCCCTCCTCGGACAGAAGATGATCCTGCCCGACGACTTCGGACAGCTTTTGCGGCCGCAAGCGGTCGGCCAGAGGCCGTGGGGCCTCCTCCGACATGCCGGCGGCTTCAAAAAGGTCCGTCATTCGATCGCAGCTCAAGGGGCAGGATGCCAAGTCCCGCTCATGAGCGTCATATAGCGATTTTTTCGGCGCGCGCCTGCTTTCCGCGTTTCCCGCGCTTTATCCGCGGAATTGCGCCTCGACGCGCTTGCCTTCGCGCTCGATGGCGATGCTCCAGGTGGCCGCCTTCGCCTGCGTCGCACGTTCAAGGTCGGCGGTCGATCCGATCTTCGCGCCGTTGACTTCGAGCACTATGTCGCCCGGCCGGAAGCCCGTCCGCGCGGCGACAGAATCGCCAGACATCTCGTAAATCATGACGCCCTTTTTGAAGGGGTCGGCGCCGATCTCATCGGCGACGGCCGGAGAAAGATTCAGCACCACGGCGCCGGCGAGCGGCTCATCACCCTTGAGTTCGCGCTTATCGCGCGCCGGGCTTTCCGGCGGCGCGGTCACGCCGGCGCTCAGGGTGGATTGCTGGCCCTTCCGGAGGATGTCCATTTTCACCGAATCGCCGACCCGCTTGGTCGCCGCGATATAGCGAATGCCCTTCTCATCGAAGACCGGCTGGTCGTCGACCGACAACACGACGTCGCCCGTCTTCAACCCGGCGCGATCCGCCGGAGAGCCCGGATAGACCTGGCTCAGAAGAACCCCTTGCGGCTTGGGCAACGCCAGATTCTTGGCGATTTCCTGCGTCACAGGCTGCCCCATCGCGCCGATCCATGGCCGGACCAGCTTGCCGTTGCTGACCGCGTTGTCGACTACGCGACTGACCATTTCCGCCGGAATAGCGAAGCCGATGCCGTTGGACCCCCCGCCCTTGGAATAGATCGCCGTGTTGATGCCGATGAGGTCGCCATTGGCGTCGATCAGCGCACCGCCCGAATTGCCGGGATTGATGGCCGCGTCGGTCTGAATGAAGAAGGCGTAATCGGAAATGCCGACATTGCTGCGCGCCAACGCGGAGACGATGCCGGAGGTGACCGTTTGCCCGACGCCGAACGGATCGCCGATGGCCAACACGGTGTCGCCAACCTCGGTCTTGCGGGTGTCGGCGAAATTTACCGTCGGCAGCTTTTCGGCGCCCACGTCGATCTTCAAGACAGCGAGATCCGTGCGTTCATCCGCCACAAGAACTTTCGCCGGAAATTCGCGGCGGTCCGACAACACGACGCGGAGCGAATCGGCGCCGGCGACGACGTGGTTATTAGTGACGATGATGCCGTTGCCGCGCACGATGACGCCAGAGCCCAGCGAGTTCTCGACGCGCTGTCGCGGTGCGCTGCCGCCGAGGGCTTGATCGCCGAAGAATTGCCGGAAGAACGGATCGTCGGCGAAGGGCGACCGGCGCGCGGCCGTAGTGACGATCTTCTGAGAATAAACGTTCACAACCGCGGGCGCGGCGCGCTTCACGATCGGCGCGAACGACAATTGCACTTGCGCGCGGCTGACCGGAACTTCCTTCGCGTCGGCGGCATGCGCGGGTGCGCTGATCAAACCGGCGCCGGCGAGCAACGCCGCAGCGCATGCCGAGGCGACGAAAGCCGAAGCTTTGGATGAAGTGCGAAGCATAAAACCAAATCCCTTTTGGACCTGACGCGTGAAACCATGATGTTGTTTCAACGCGTCAATTTCCACGCCCTGTCGCGGGCGCGCTCAGCGGGGGCCGGTTTAAACGAGCAATTGGGGCTGAATTACGCCGCGGCTTCCTGTTGGCCGGAATCCTGGCCCTTCGCAGATTCGTCGCGGTCGACGAATTCGATCACGGCTTGCGGCGCGTTGTCGCCGTAGCGGAAGCCCGCCTTCAGAACGCGGGTATAGCCGCCTGCACGCGCCTTATAGCGCGGGCCAATGGTGTCGAAGAGCTTCTTGACCATGTCAACGTCGCGCACGCGGGCGATCGCCAGACGGCGCGAATTCAGATCGCCCTTCTTCGCCAGCGTCACCAGCTTCTCGACCACCGGACGCAGCGCCTTTGCCTTCGGCAAGGTGGTGACGATCTGCTCATGCTTGATCAGCGCCGCCGCCATATTGGCGAACAGAGCCTGGCGGTGAGCCGCAGTGCGGTTGAGCTTGCGAAAGGCGTGCGCGTGGCGCGACATGGTCGTATTCCCTATCTGGGATCAGGAGCGTGAGCCCCTGCCCCTTACATCTTCTCTTCGTACTTCTTGGCCAGCTCTTCGATGTTCTCAGGCGGCCAGTTCGGAGCTTCCATGCCCAGATGGAGACCCATCGTGGCGAGGACTTCCTTGATCTCGTTCAACGACTTGCGGCCGAAGTTCGGGGTACGGAGCATTTCCGCTTCCGACTTCTGGATGAGGTCGCCGATATACACGATGTTGTCGTTCTTCAGGCAGTTCGCCGAACGGACGGAGAGTTCGAGCTCTTCTACCTTCTTCAGCAGAGCCGGATTGAACGGCAGATCGGGCTTGTCTTCCTCGGTGCGCTTCGCCTTCGGCTCTTCGAAGGTGACGAAGGCTTGCAGCTGGTCCTGCAGGATACGCGCGGCCAGGGCCACCGCATCCTCGGGGCTCACGGCGCCGTTGGTTTCGACGTCGAGAATCAGCTTGTCGTAATCGAGCACCTGACCCGAACGCGTGCTTTCGACGCGATAAGCCACGCGGCGCACAGGCGAATAGACGCTGTCCACGGCGATCAGGCCGATCGGCGCATCGTCCGGACGGTTCCGGTCGGCCGCCACATAGCCCTTGCCGATGTCGACGGTCAGCTCCATGCGCAGCGAACCGCCCTCGTCCAGCGTGCAGATCACGTGTTCCGGGTTCAGGATCTCAACGCCCGCAACCGTCTGGATCTGGCCGGCGGTGACTTCGCCCGGGCCGGTGGCCCGCAACGTCACGCGCTTCGGACCTTCGCCCGAAACCTTAATCGCCAGTTGCTTGATGTTGAGGATGATGTCGGTGACGTCTTCGCGAACGCCCTGGATCGACGAGAATTCATGCAGCACGCCGTCGATCTGGATCGAGGTGACGGCCGCGCCTTGCAGCGACGACAGGAGCACGCGGCGCAGCGCGTTGCCAAGCGTCAGGCCGAAGCCGCGTTCCAGCGGCTCGGCGATGACCGTGGCGGTGCGCGAGGGGTCCGCGCCCGGCTTCACGACCAGTTGCGCCGGCTTGATCAGTTCCTGCCAGTTCTTGTGGATCATGCGACTGCCTCCATTCTTGTCACCGGCCCATGTCCGTTAGCCAGCGACGCCCGAGGATCAAC
>CAYNCS010000122.1:0-236 GCA_964395875.1 uncultured Caulobacteraceae bacterium
TCGCCGACCAGATCAAACAGATCTTCCGCCCGGTGCGGTACGCGACGCTCGACTTCAAGCAGGCTCACGGCTTTGACTTTGAGCGCGCCGCAAGCTGGGCCTCGCGGGCCTTCCGCAGACGTTCGAAGTCTTCGCCCGCGTGATGGCTGGAGCGCGTCAGCGGCGTTGCGGACACCAGCAGAAATCCCTTCGCATACGCCGCCGCTTCCAGGCCCTTGAACTCTTCCGGCGTCCAG
>CAYNCS010000122.1:246-9416 GCA_964395875.1 uncultured Caulobacteraceae bacterium
ATCGATCGCCGCGTGCTTGCGCGTGGGCTGCAGGTATTGCCCGATCGTCAGAAAGTCGATGCCGGCGCTGCGCATGTCGTCCATGACCTGCATGACTTCCTCACGCGTCTCGCCGAGGCCCACCATGAGGCCGGACTTGGTGAATTGCTCCGGCGCACGCTCCTTCACGCGCTCGAGCAAACGCAAGGAATGGAAATAACGGGCGCCGGGGCGGATCTTGAGATAGAGCCGCGGCACGGTTTCGAGATTGTGGTTGAACACGTCGGGGCCGGAATCGATCAGCACCTCGGCCGCGCCATCCTTACGCAGGAAGTCCGGCGTCAGAACCTCGATCGTCGTCGATGGCGAAGCCTTCCGGATTTCGCGCACCACTTCGGCGAAATGCGCCGCGCCGCCGTCATCCAGATCGTCCCGGTCCACGGACGTAATGACTGCGTGCTTCAGCCCCATCAGGGCGACGGATTCGGCGACTTTGCGCGGTTCATCCTTGTCGAGCGGCCCGGGCAATCCCGTGCGCACGTTGCAGAAAGCGCAGGCGCGCGTACAGGTGTCGCCCAGCACCATGAAGGTGGCGTGCTTCTGGGACCAGCATTCCCCCATATTGGGACAGGCGGCCTCCTCGCATACGGTATGGAGACTGCGTTCCCGGACGATCTGCCGGGTTTCCTCGTATCCCTTGGAAGTCGGCGCCCGGACCCGAATCCAGTCGGGCTTACGCAAAACAGGGCTATCGTCGCGCATCCGTTTTTCAGGATGCCGATGGGCGGAAGCCTCCGCCTGCTCGGACACCGGGGTTTTTGTGGGTTTGGGCTGCGGATTACTCCGGCCGTCCAGGATAATGGCCATGCCCAGAACATGGCCAAAAGGCGAGACCGCCGCAAGGGTCGCCGCTCCACCGGAGAGACAACTTTCCCAGACCGATTTGCCGGCCTAAATTCGAGCAAAACTTGGAAACGCCCGTTGATTCAGAATACTTCCTCGCCCCGCACGACTTTCGACCCCTCGCGCATCCGCCGCACGGTGACGGAGGCCCTTCTCGACGCGCGGGAGCGCGTGGGCGGGCCAACCACAATCCTGGAGGACCACGAGCGCCAGACCCTGACCTATGACCGGCTGATTCTGGCCGCAAGCGTACTGGGGCGGAAGATCGCCAGCTTTACCAAACCCGGCGAATATGTCGGCGTGCTCCTGCCCAACAGCGCCGGGGCGGCGGTCACGTTTTTCGGGCTCCAGTTCACCAATCGCATTCCGGCGATGCTGAACTTTACGGCCGGCGCCAACACGCTCAACGCCGCCTGCAGCCTGGCCAGTGTGCAGACCATCCTCACGTCCCGGCGGTTTGTAGAGCTCGGCAAGTTCGAAGATCTCGTGGCCCGCCTCGGCGCGGGCCGCCGCATCGTTTATCTTGAAGAGCTGAGAGAGAGCCTGTCGACCGGCGACAAGATCACTGGCGCCTTGTTCGCCCGGACGCTGAAGTACATTTCAAAACCCTCCCCCGACGATCCGGCGACGATTCTGTTCACGTCGGGCGCGGAGGGGGCGCCCAAAGCCGTCGCGCTAAGTCACGCCAATCTTGTGGCCAACACCGAACAGATCCGCGCGCATATCGCACTGGACCTGAAATGGGTGTTCTTCAGTCCACTGCCGATCTTTCATTGCTTCGGCCTGACCGGCGGTCTGTTGCTGCCGCTGCTGACCGGCATGCGGACGTTCCAGTATCCGTCGCCGTTGCACCACAAGCTGATTCCGGAGCTTATCAAGGACAGCAAAGCCGATGTGTTGCTCGCTACGGACACGTTCCTCGCCCAGTACGCCCGCGCGGCGGCGGACGGCGAACTGAGCTCACTGAAATTCGCCGTTTGCGGCGCCGAGCGGGTGCGCGATGAAACGCGCCGCATCATGGAGGACCGGTTCGGGGTGCCCATCGTGGAGGGATATGGCGCGACGGAAATGTCGCCCGTGATCTCCGTGAATCAGCCGGAGCAAAACCGTCCCGGTACCGTTGGGCAGGCCTTGCCCGGAATCGAATACAAGGTGCAGCCCGTCGACGGCATCGACGAAGGCGGACGGCTGCTCCTGCGCGGTCCCAATATGATGAGGGGTTATTTGCTGCCCGGCGGAGATCTCGCGCCCCCCACGGACGGCTGGCACGACACGGGCGACGTCGTAACGATTGATCCGGACGGCTACATCACTATTTCCGGGCGCTTGCGCCGCTTCGCCAAGATCGCCGGCGAAATGGTGTCGCTTAATGCGGTCGAGAATTTCGCCGCCAGCGTCTGGCCCGACACGGCGCACGCCGCCATCGCCATATCAGATGATCGCCGGGGCGAGCAGGTCATTCTACTGACCGTACATGCGTCGGCGGATCGCTCAGCTTTGCAGGCCGCCGCCAAGACCGCCGGCGTGCCGGAGATTCAGCTGCCGCGCCGCATCCTTCACGTCGACTCAATTCCGGTTCTTGGCACTGGAAAGACCGATTACGTCTCGGCCACGGCGATGGCGCGGCAGCTTCTCACCGCAGCGCATCCGGCCTGATCAGACCAGCATCGCCGTAGGCTCTTCGATGAAGACCTTGAACGCCTGGATGAACTGGGCGCCGATGGAGCCGTCAACGACGCGGTGATCGCAGGTCAGCGTGACCGACATCACCGTCGCGACGCCAAGCTGATCGCCGCGCGCCACCGGGCGCTTTTCGCCCGCGCCCACGGACATGATGGCCCCGTGCGGTTCGTTGATGATCGAGGCGAACGATTTGATGCCGTACATGCCAAGGTTCGAGATGGAGAACGTGCCGCCGACATATTCATGCGGCTTCAGTTTCCGCGCGCGCGCACGCTCAGCAAGATCCTTCATCTCCGTCGCAATCTGCGCCAGGCCTTTCGTCTCGGCCTGCCAGATGATCGGCGTGATCAGACCGCCGTCGATCGCCACCGCCACCGCGATGTCTGCATGATGGTGCAAGGCGATGCCGTCCGGCGTGAAGCTGGCGTTGGCGGCCGGCACGCTCTTCAGCGCCAAGGCGGCGGCCCGGATGATGAAGTCGTTCACCGACACCTTTACGCCGCGCGGCTCCAGGGCGGCGTTGATCTTCGTGCGCACCTCAAGCAGGCGGTCGATCTCCAGATCGATGTTCAGCGGGAAGTGCGGCACATCGCGGAAGCTGTCCGTGAGACGCTTGGCGATCGTGCGGCGCATGCCGTCAAGCGGCACAAGGTCGTAGCTGCCTTCGGGGATGCCCAGAGCCTCTAGGGACTTCACCGGCGTCGCCGGAACGCTGCGCGTCAAGGCCGGCAAACCACCCGATTGCACGGTGGCCCCAGCGCCCTCAACGTCGGCCTTCACGATGCGCCCGCCCGGACCGGAGCCGTGCAGACGGGAGAGGTCGACGCCGCGCTCGGCGGCAATTTTCTTCGCTAGAGGCGACGCCTTGATACGCTCCCCCTTCGCGCCCATCGCAGCGGCCGGCTCCGTAACTGGCTTGGGCGCTTCGGCTTTCGCGGCGGACTTGGCCGCAGCCGGGGCTGGCGCTGCAGCGGCCGGTTTCTTCGACGCGGGCGCCGCGGCTTCGCCGTCCTCACGCAACGTCGCGATCGGCGTGTTGACCTTCACGCCCTGTGCACCCTCCGGCACCAGAATTTTATCGATCACGCCCTCGTCGACGGCCTCGACCTCCATTGTGGCCTTGTCGGTTTCGATCTCGGCGATCACGTCGCCCGAGCGAACCGCATCGCCTTCCTTCACCAGCCATTTGGTGAGCCCGCCTTCCTCCATGGTCGGCGACAAAGCGGGCATCAAGATATCAATCGTCATTGGTAACCTCAGGCGAAGGAATTACGCGCCCAAAATGATCAAAGCGCCAATTGTGCAGCAAGGTAAGATAGAAAAGCGCGAAATAGGCCACGCCAAACCCGATCAGCATCGCAAAGCGAATCCACGCATCGGTGCTGAGGCCGGCATAAAGCGTCTTGGAATTGGCGAGCGCCGCGGCGGCGGGCGGTGACAACGGCCCCTGACGCGCGAGATCGGCGAGTGATTGCACCAGGGCCGCCTGAACCTGAGACGCGCCCAAAAACACAAGACTGAGAATGATGAGAGTCACACTGAAAAATATGAACGCCGCCAGACGGCCGACAAACGCCGCCCGGTTGATGAAATAATAGAGCCCGGCTGCGTAAAAGGAGATGACGGAGAAAAACACGCCAATGCCGTTGAGGGTAAGTTCGGAATAGTCGATCAGCCGATTGAGGATATCCGCTTCGGTCATGACGATCGCCCCCGGCTTCGCCGAGCCGCAGCTCAGCCGCGCCCGCAAACTTTGAGCACAGCCTGCACGATGTCGTTCGCATTTGGCAGCGACAGCGCTTCAAGATTGGCGGCGTAGGGCAGCGGAGCGTCCGCCTGGTGCACGCGCGCCGGCGGCGCATCCAGATAGTCGAAGGCTTCGTCGATGACGCGCGCGATGACTTCGGCGCCGACGCCGCACGGGCCCCAGCCTTCCTCGGCCGCAACGAGACGGTTGGTCTTCATCACCGACTGCACGACGGTGGCTGTGTCCAGCGGACGCAGGCTGCGCAGATCGACCACTTCGGCGGAGATGCCCTGTTCGGCCAAAATCGCCGCCGCCTTCAGCGCGTGCCCAACCATGCGCGAATGCGCCGTGATGGTGACGTCAGCGCCTTCCAGACGCACAAGCGCCTTACCGATCGGGATGGTATGGTCGGGGTCCGTCGGAACCGCCGCGACGTCATTGTAGAGCAGCTCGTGCTCCAGGAAGATGACCGGGTTCGGATCGCGGATCGCCGCCTTCAACAAGCCCTTCGCATCCGCGGCGTCATAGGGCGCTACAACCTTCAAGCCCGGGACCTGCGCGTACCACGCCGAATAGTCCTGACTGTGCTGCGCGGCCACGCGTGCTGCGGCGCCGTTCGGCCCACGGAACACGATCGGGCATCCCAATTGGCCGCCCGACATGTACAGGGTCTTCGCCGCCGAATTGATGATCTGGTCGATGGCCTGCATGGCGAAGTTGAACGTCATGAACTCGACGATCGGCCTTAGGCCGGTGAACGCCGCGCCAACGCCGACGCCAGCGAAGCCATGTTCCGTGATCGGCGTATCGACGACGCGCTTCGGCCCAAACTCTTCCAGGAGACCACGCGAAACCTTGTAAGCGCCCTGATATTGGCCGACCTCTTCGCCCATCAGAAACACTTTCGGATCGCGGCGCATCTCTTCGGCCATCGCGTCCCGCAACGCGTCGCGCACGCTCAGCTGCATGGTTGGGCCGCTATAGGGCGCGGCGGCGGCGACAGGGACCGGAGCGGCGGCCTTCACCGGCGCGGCGCGCTTCGGCGCCGCTTCAGGAGCTGCGGGCTTCGCGGCAGGCGCCGGTGCGGCATTGTCGTCTTCGCCGGCGACGACCGCGATCGGCTCATTGACCTTTACGTTTTGTGTCCCTTCCGGGATCAGGATCTCGGTGACGACGCCTTCGTCGACCGCCTCGACCTCCATGGTCGCCTTGTCGGTTTCGATCTCCGCGATCACATCGCCCGGCTTGATTCGATCGCCCGCGCGCACGAGCCACTTGGCGATCGTCCCCTCTTCCATAGTGGGGGACAGGGCGGGCATCAGGACTTGAATCGACATACACTGCAGATAGCGAACCCGCGTCCGCCGCTCAACAGACTTCAATTTGAAATTCTTGAAACAATAGCGCATCGCCTGCATCTGAGGCATGGCGCACTGCAGCAAAAAGGCGCGTCCATCGGACGCGCCTTTCAGGTCTTGTGGAGGCGATCCCGTTCTTACTTGATCGTCTTTTGCTTTTCCTGAAGCGCCGCGGCTTCCTCATTGCTCTTGGCGATCAGCGCTTCGATTTCAGCCTTGGCCTGGGCCACCAGCGCCGACTGGTCGGTATTGATCTCTTCGACCCGGCACTTCTGATAATCAGAAATGGCGGCGGAGAATTCGTTGTGGGCGGCCGCTGCGTTGGAGAACGCCTTACGTGACTTGATGGCGGAGATCAGCAAGCCGGTGTCCGCCGGCGCCTTGCATTTGGTCGACGTATATTTCGCTGTCGCAATATCAGCGCCGTTGATCGCGCCTGCGAACGCCGGAGCGGCCGCAACAGCAAGCGAGGCGGCTGCGAACGCAATAATTCCAAACTTCATGATGCACTCCCTAAGGGTTTAAATTGAGTGGGCCGCCGCTCTCAGACAGGCAGCAAGATGTCTTCCAGCAAGGCGTCGGGCGAAGGCTCGGGGCTGGTTTGCGAAAACTCCGCCGCGTCGCTGACGATGGCTTTGATTTCCTGGTCGATGCTCTTCAAACCGGCCTCATCGATGTGGCCGCCCTCCAGGAGAAGGCGCTTCACGTGATCGATCGGGTCGCGCTTTTCGCGCACCGCATCGACTTCATCGCGCGTACGGTATTTCGCCGGGTCCGACATCGAATGCCCGCGATAGCGGTAGGTCTTCATCTCCAGGATGGTCGGGCCCTTGCCCGTGCGGGCGTTGGTGACCGCGCGCAGGCCGGCGTCGCGAACCGCGAGCACGTCCATGCCGTCGACTTCTTCGCCAGGAATGTTGAAGCTCGCGCCGCGGCGGAACAAATGCGTTTCCGAAGACGATCGCTCCAGCGACGTTCCCATCGCGTATTGATTGTTTTCAATCACATACACCACCGGGAGTTTCCACAGCGCCGCCATGTTGAAGCTCTCGAACACCTGGCCCTGATTGGCCGCGCCGTCGCCGAAATACACGACCGCTACGGCCCCGTTTTCTTGGTACTTATTGGCGAAAGCAAGGCCGGTCCCCAGCGAGACCTGGGCGCCGACAATGCCATGTCCGCCGAAGAAGTTTTTTTCGCGGCTGAACATGTGCATGGAGCCGCCCTTGCCGCGGGAATATCCGCCCTCGCGGCCGGTCAGCTCGGCCATGACCCCACGCGCTTCCATGCCACAGGCCAGCATATGGCCATGGTCGCGATAGCCGGTGATGACCTGATCGCCTTCCTTGAGCGCCGACTGCATGCCGACGACAACGCCTTCCTGGCCGATATAAAGGTGGCAAAATCCGGCGATCAGCCCCATTCCGTAAATCTGGCCCGCCCGTTCCTCGAACCGGCGAATGAGCAGCATGTCCCGGTAATATTGGCGGAGCTGGTCGCCATTGGCGGAAGGATGCGCGGCGTCAGGCATACTCGACTCTTTGAAGTGGGTATCGAGTGCGTATGTAGGAGGCCTGCCGGGCGGGCGTCTACACCATACTTTGCGCCCGCTCGCACAATTTCCGCCCAAAGGCGGAATGGCTAGTTTTGCGCCACCGGCCCACCGGACGGAAGAAGGATCACTTCGTCGGGACGCGCATAGCCCAACAACTCGCGGGCCCGCTCATCGATAAGGTCGAGATCCAGCTGGGCGCTCTTCAGTTTGGCCGCCCTCTGCTCCAGCAGGTCACGCTCTTGAGTGGCGACCTCAAGTTCGGATTGCAGCGACTGTTCGCGCCTCTGCAATTCCGACCATTTGGCGAGCCCCTGATTGCCCGTAATGGCGCTGGATGCCAGATACAGAATCCCCGCGCCCATGGCCAAAACCGGCCAATTTGTTTTTATGTCCACCGCAACGCCCTCTGCGAATCATTCGCTTAGAGTCGTAAAAAGTTAAGGAGTGGTTAATCCTTATGATTATGACTCTAAATAGTTTTTTCTCGATTCGCGGGCATCCAAACCTTGTGAGAACAAAACGAGCCCCACACGAAATCTAGGAACTGCAGAATGCCCGCGATTGCGTTCGACAGCCCAATTGGTGAACTGGAGAGTGGCGCCAGAATGACAAAAAGTGCCCCTGGAGGACTTTCTCGTGCGAGCCATAATTTCGGTAATCGTTGCCCTTGGCGTCACGCTGCCGGCATCCGCCCAAGAACGGCGTGCAGACTATTTCGGCGGTAAGCCAACGGAAGCGACAGTGCTTTCGCGAAACGTCTTTCAGGTGGTGACTACATCTGAAAATCGGACCGCGGCCGTTAGGTGGTCCAAGGGCGACAACGGTCTGGTCCAAAAGATGATCTACACCGAACGCGGCCAGTCGTTGGACATCTCAGAGGTATTCAACAAACAATGCCAAACACGGCTCTTGCGGAACCTGGATCTAGTCCTGCCCCCACTAAATGGGTTCGCGGCACGCCACTATCCTCTCGACGATCAGGGCGCACTAATTACCGGAGCATGCGGCGTCAGCCCCGGCGACGAGGCCATCAGCGCCATCCGGATAGTTATTTCAAATGCCGGAGAAGCGGCCGAAGGACGCGGGCTTGTTGTGGAATAGGCGCGTTTAGCGCTTCTGCTTCAGGGCCGACCAGCCCGGATACAGCGCCTGCTCGGCAAGCTCACCTTCGATCCGGATCAGCTGGTTGTACTTCGCCAACCGGTCCGAACGCGCCAGCGAGCCGGTTTTGATCTGGCCGCAATTGGTGGCGACGGCGAGGTCCGCGATCGTCGCGTCTTCCGTCTCGCCCGAGCGGTGCGACATAACGGCCGTATAGCCGGCGCGGTGCGCCATATCGACGGCGTCCAGCGTCTCGGACAGCGAACCGATCTGGTTGACCTTCACCAGGATGGAATTGGCCAGGCCCTTCTGGATGCCGTCGGCCAAACGCTTCGGGTTGGTCACGAACAGATCGTCGCCGACCAATTGGCAACGTCCGCCGATTTTTTCCGTCAGGATTTTCCAGCCGTCGAAATCGTCTTCGGACATGCCGTCTTCGATCGACACGATCGGATAGCGCGCGACGAGGTCCGCGAGGTAGGACGCCATGCCTTCCGGGTCGAGCGTCTTGCCTTCGCCGTGCAGCGAGTACTTGCCGTCCTTGAAGAACTCGGTAGAGGCGCAATCCAGCGCCAGCGCGATGTCCACGCCCGGCTTGTAGCCAGCCGCCTCAATCGACTTCATGATGAAGCTCAGCGCCGCATCGGCCGAGGCGAGGTTCGGGGCGAAGCCGCCTTCGTCGCCGACATTCGTGTTGTGGCCTTCATCCTTCAGCGCCTTCTTCAGCGCGTGGAAGACTTCGGCGCCCATGCGCACCGCGTCGGACAGCGATTGCGCGCCGAACGGCATGATCATGAATTCCTGGATGTCGATCGGATTGTCGGCATGGGCGCCGCCATTGACG
>CAYNCS010000123.1:0-9353 GCA_964395875.1 uncultured Caulobacteraceae bacterium
ATGTTGTCGGCGATGTGGTCCTTGTAGATGTCGGCCTGCAGCTCGTCCGGCGCGACGATCATGATGATGTCGGCGGCCTTGGTGGCCTCCTTCACGGTCATGGTCTTGAGGCCTTCGGCTTCGGCCTTCTTGCGGGTGGGGGAGCCGGCGCGCAGCGCCACGATGACGTTCTTTACGCCGCTGTCGCGCAGGTTCAGCGCGTGGGCATGGCCCTGGCTGCCATAGCCGACGATGGCGATGGTTTTGTCTTTGATGAGGCCGAGATCGGCGTCGCGGTCATAATAGACGCGCATGTGGGATACTCCCCGAAAGGGCCGCTTCGCCCGTCGCGATTGCGGCGAAAAAGAAAGGCGCTAATCAGCCTCTTTCCGTCTAAAGGTCAAGGCGAAGCGGGCTAAAATGGCCTTCGGCGCGGGCCGCAAAGCCCTTTTCAGGGGCGAAAGTCCCCGCCGGACGGTCAAACCGGAAAAACGGCAAGGAAGGTCAGCATGTCGGAAACCACCCTGCACAAGGCCGTATTGCGCTTTTGGGAACAGGCCGGGCCCGAAGCCTGGTTCGCCAAGGACGACGCTTTCGACCGGACGATCCGGGACGAATACGAGCCCCTGCACCACGCCGCCGCCCGGGGCGAACTGGCCGACTGGGCCGCCGATTGGGAGGGCGCCCTGGCCCTGATCCTGCTGCTGGATCAATTCCCGCGGAACCTCTACCGCAATTCGGGCCACGCCTTCGCCACGGACGGCCTGGCCCGCCGCGTCGCGCTGGAGGCCATCGAGGACGGCTTCGACCTCAAGGCGCCGATGCCGCTGCGCATCTTCTTCTATCTGCCGCTGGAGCATTCGGAGGACCCGGTGCATCAGGCCCGCTCCGTCGAATTGTTCGAATCCGCCTGCCAAAGCGAGCCGGACGACGAATTCGCCAAATGGGCCCGCCTGCACCGCGACATCATCGAGCGCTTCGGCCGCTTTCCGCACCGCAATGCCTGCCTGGGGCGCAAGTCCACGCTGGAGGAACAGACCTTCCTCGCCGAAGGTGGTTTTACGGGCTAAGGCGGCGAACCTGAGCTTCGCCAGCCCATTAGCCCCTCGCGCCACAGGCGCGCGCCCTACGCAAGCGCCCGCCGGACGCCTTTAATGCAGCGATGGAAGACGCCGCCGCCCCCTACAGCTCCACCGTGCAGGATTCGCTGTTCCATCTGGCGATCGCGCTGGCCATCGGCGTGCTGATCGGCGCCGAGCGGCACTGGCGCCAGCGCGAGGAGCCGGAAGGCGGACGGGTGGCGGGCATCCGCACCTTCGCGCTGTCGGGCTTGCTGGGCGGCGTGGTCGTGCAGCTGACGCTCTCTCTCAACGCCGGCGACGGCGCGGCCGTGCTGTTCACCGGCATCGCCCTCCTCGCCTTCACCGCCGTGTTTCTGGCCTTCGGGCTGCGCGAGGCCGCGGGCGAACGCAATTACAGCGCCACCAACACCATCGCGGGCATGACCACGTTCCTGCTCGGCGCGCTGGCGGGCGCTGGCGCGCACGCTGTGGCGGTGGCCAGCGCCGTCGGCATGGCGGCGCTGCTGGCGAGCCGCGAAACCCTGCATCGGTTCGTGCGCAATCTGGAGCTGCGGGAGTTTCAGGCCGCGCTCGTGGTTCTGGTGATGACGTTCCTCGTCCTGCCCTTTGCGCCGGACCAGACGCTGGACCCCTGGGGCGGGATCAATCCGCGCGAATTGTGGATGATCGCGATCCTGACCGCCGCCATTTCCTTCGCCGGTTATATCGGCGTGAAAGCGTTCGGCGCCCGCGCCGGCTATCTGATCGCAGGGGCCATCGGCGGCTTGTCTTCTTCGACGATTGTGGTGATGCACTTCTCCCGCCAGGCCAAAGGCGCCGGCGCGCCGATCGTACGGCAATTGTCGGCCGGCGCTCTTCTGGGCGGCGCGGCGTCCACAGCGCGGGCGGGCCTCATCGCGGTCGGGCTTGCGCCGGAACTGGCGCTGCGCCTTGTCCCGCCCATTCTGACCCTGATCGCGGCGTTCTGCGCCAGCGCCTGGCTGCTGACCCGCACGGGCGCTTCCTTAAGCGCGGGCGCCGTCGAGCGGCCGAAACTGCCGAACCCGCTCGATCTGGTCGAGGTGGTACGCACCATGGCCGTCCTCGCCGCCGTGTTCGTCGTTGTGCGCTTCATGGCGCAGGAAGGCGGCGCCGCCAGCGCTATCGCCGCCGCGGCGATCACCGGCACGATCGACGTGCATTCGGTGGCGGCGGCGACCCCCGCCTTGATCCATGCCGGACTGAGCCTGCCCGTCGCCGCCTGGGCGCTGCTGGTCAGTGTGGCGACCTCCACGCTGGCCAAGGCGGCCTTGTCCTTCACGGGCGGCGCGGCCTTCGCGCGCAGCTTCACCCTGCATTCCGCCATCGGGCTCATGCTGGCGGCGATCGCGGCCTTCATCGCAGCGCAAGCGGCCCATTGAAACCCGAACGATGATCAGGCGCGCGGCTGGACAGGGCTGCGCCGCCATGGTTTTCGACCGGCATGGACTTGCCGGACTTTGACGATGACGCACGCGCGCGCATCCGCCTGATCGCGGAGAGTTTTGCGCGGCTGCTGCGCCGCCCCCTCGTGCAGGGGCTGGACGTCGTCGAAGCGCTCTGGTCGGCGCCTGGCGCCATCGTGGCGCATGGAACCGAGGCCGATCCGGTTTTCTTTTTCGGAAACCGGACGGCCCTGCGCCTGTTTGAATTGTCGTTCGAGGACTTCACGCGCCTGCCGTCCCGCCTGTCCGCCGAACCGCTTCTACGCGAGGAGCGCGCCGCGCTGCTGGAGCGCGTGACCCGCGACGGCTTCATCGAGGATTATGCGGGCGTGCGCATCTCCGCCAAGGGCGCGCGATTTCGCATAGAGCGCGCTGTGGTCTGGAATCTCATTGATTCCGCGGGCATGGTGCGGGGACAGGCGGCGGCGTTCGATCGCTGGACGCCGATAGACGACAAATAAGGGAGACCACATGCCTTCGTATCAAGTGCACGTTCTGACCAATCCGGTCCCCGGCAAGGAAGCCGAGTTCACCAAATGGTACGATGAGATTCACGTACCGGAGATCATCGCGACCGAGGGCTTCGTCACCGGCCAGCGCTTCGAGATCAAATCCCATAACGGCGCCGCCCCGGCCCACCGTTTCCTGGCGATCTATGACGTGACCCCCGGCCACGATCCGGCCGTCGCCCTGGCCGACATCGTCGCGCGCACCCAGGACGGCCGCTTTACGGCGACCGACGCCATTGGCCCGAACGCCGCCATCCAGATCGTCGAGGTGCTCGGCCCTCAGCAAAGAAGCTAAGCTGGACGGAAGGGCTCCCGCCCGGCCGAAGTCAAAACGTGCAGCCAATTGCGGCGCCCGCCCTGCCCGCTTTTTGTGCACAAGTGGGGCGCTTTGACTTCGGTTTCGTTCAAGACATCGCGACGCCTGCTCCAGAAGCGCGCTAGGATTGCTTCCGGACGGCAAAGCCTAAGAGCATCGGACGCGTGGCTGAGACAAATACTCCCTTCGACGAGATGCTGAGCGGGGACAATCCCCCGCGAGCCCCATATGTTGAATATAGCCAATGGTTTGAAAGCGAAGACCCGGCGCGTCTGCGGCAGAAGGAACGGGACGCCGAGATGTTTTTCCGGCGCACCGGGATCACCTTCAACGTGTATGGCGCGGCCGAAGCGGACGAACGCCTGATCCCCTTCGACATCGTGCCGCGTATTCTTTCGGCACGTGAGTGGAAAAGATTGTCTCGGGGCATCGAGCAGCGCGTGCGCGCCATCAACGCTTTTCTATTCGACATCTACCATGGGCAGGAGATCCTGAAGGCGAACCGCATCCCGGTGGAGCTGATCGCCAACAATGCAGCCTTCCTCCCCTTGATGATCGGCGTCTCGCCGCCTGGCGGCGTGTACACCCACATCGTCGGCACCGACATCGTGCGCACCGGCGAGAACGATTTCTTCGTGCTGGAAGACAATGCCCGCACGCCGTCAGGCGTCTCCTACATGCTGGAGAACCGGGAAACGATGCTGCAGATGTTCCCGGAGCTGTTCGAGAAGGTCCGCGTGCAGCCCGTGGGCGATTATCCGAAGATGCTGCGCCGCTCGCTGTCCGCCTGCAGACCGAACCGCACCAGCGATCGTCCGGTGGTGGCGGTGCTGACGCCGGGAATTCACAATTCCGCTTATTTCGAACACGCCTTCCTCGCCGATCAGATGGGCGTGGAGCTCGTGGAAGGCCACGATCTGCGAGTCATCGACGGCCGCGTCGCCATGCGCACCACGCAGGGCTATCAACCCATCGACGTTCTGTATCGCCGGGTCGACGACTACTTCCTCGAACCCTTGAACCTGCGCCCGGATTCCTGCCATCGCTTGCCGGGCAATCTCGACGTCTACCGCGCCGGCGGCATCACGTTGGCCAACGCCCCGGGCACCGGCATCGCGGACGACAAGGCGATCTATTCCTACATGCCGGAGATCGTCGAATTCTATACGGGCGAAAGCCCGATCCTGAAAAACGTGCCGACCTGGCGCTGTTCGGAGAAGGACGCGCTCGATTACGTCCTCGAACATCTCGAGGAACTGGTGGTGAAGGAAGTGCACGGCTCGGGCGGCTACGGCATGCTGGTCGGCCCGACGTCCAGCAAAAAGGAAATCGCAGACTTCGCCGTGAAGCTGAAGGCGCGGCCCAAGAATTACATCGCGCAGCCCACGCTGGCGCTGTCCACGGTGCCGATTTTCACGAAGGCGGGCCTGTCGCCGCGCCACGTCGATTTGCGGCCCTTCGTTCTGGTGTCTCCCGACAGGATCGAGATCACGCCGGGCGGCCTCACACGCGTTGCGTTGAAAAAAGGCTCGCTGGTTGTGAATTCGAGCCAGGGCGGCGGCACAAAGGACACCTGGGTTTTAGAGGATTAACGCGTATGCTCGGCAAGACCGCGGGCGGGCTCTTGTGGATGGCGCGCTATCTTGAGCGCAGCGAAAACATGGCGCGTCTGGTCGACGCCGGCTTTCGCATCGCGCTGACCCGGGTCAGCGCGGCGGACGACGAATGGCGCTCGATCCTCACCACCGCGGCGGCGCTGCAGCGCTTCAACGAAAAACACAAACGCGTGGACGGCGCCTCGGCGATCAACTTTCTGCTGCGCGATCGGGACAATCCATCCAGCGTCATCTCCGCCATCGAGACCGCGCGCAACAACGCCCGCCTCGTGCGCACCGCTTTAACCCGCGAGGCGTGGGAAGCGGTGAACGTCTGCTGGATGACCCTGAAGGAAGCGCTGGCCAAGCCGGTCGTCACCGCCGAACTGCCGGAACTCCTGGCCACCATCCGCCAGCAGGCCTCTCTGGTGCGCGGCGCCGTTCAGGGCACGATGCTGCGCAACGACATCTATAATTTCGTGCGCCTGGGCACGCTCCTGGAGCGGGCCGACAACACCGCGCGCATTCTTGACGTGAAATATTACGTGCTGCTGCCCGCCGCGGCGGGCGTGGGCTCATCGCTCGACAACGTTCAATGGGAGACCATCCTGCGCTCGACTTCGGCGGAGCGCGCGTTCAGCTGGCTGCACGGCGGCGAAATCAGCCCCACGGCGATCGCCGAGTTCCTCCTGCTCGACCGCCGCCTGCCGCGCTCCCTCATCTTCTGCTATGACGGCCTGGTCTCGACGCTCAATCATCTGCAGCGGGAATATCAGGAACGTCAGCCCTGCCTCGATCTCGCGGCCACCACGTTACAGCGGCTGGAAGCGCAAACCATCCAGACGATCTTCAAGAACGGCCTGCATGAATTCGTCTCCGAATTCATTCGGGACAATGCAGCCCTCGCCTTCAAGATCGAGGAAGATTACCGGTTTAACGGGTGATCCATGCGGCTGAAGATCTCCCACGTCACGCGTTACGTCTATGACATGCCGCCGCCTTACGGCCTGCAGCAGATTCGGCTGACGCCGCGCACCCGCCCCGGGCAGACCGTCCTGAACTGGACTCTCGACATCGAGGGCGGCCGCAAACAGGCGGAATTCCGCGATCAGCACGACAACATCGTCAGCCTTGTCAGCTTGGCGCCGGACAAGCACGAAATCAGCGTGGAGTGCGAAGGTCTGGTGGAGACCGAAGACCGCGCCGGCATGTTCGGCCTGCACGACGGCCGCGCCCCGCTCTGGTATTATCAGCGCGTGACGCCGCTGACTCAGCCGGGCCCCAGATTGCGAGACCTGATAGGCGCGCTCGGCAAATCCTTCGACAACGAGATTTCCCGCCTGCACGCACTGTCGGAGCTTATCCTTGCGAACGTAAAGTACGACGTCGGACAGACCAGCTTTGGGGCCAGCGCAGAATCCGCCGTCGAACTGGGACACGGCGTCTGTCAGGACCACGCGCACATCTTCGTGGCCGCGGCGCGCCTTCTGGGATTTCCCGCGCGCTATGTCAGCGGCTATCTGATGATGACGGGCCAGGTGGAGCAGGACGCCGGCCACGCCTGGGCCGAAGCCTTCGTGCCCGCGGTCGGTTGGATCGGCTTCGACGTCTCGAACGGCATCTCGCCCGACGACCGGTACGTGCACGTCGCGTGCGGACTGGACGCCACGGAGGCGGCGCCCATCACCGGCATCACTCTGGGGAGCCAGGGCGAATCGCTGAGCGTGACGTTGCAGGTTCAACAATAAGGGCGTCGGGCGCAAACACGTCCGCACCCAGGGGCGCCGCGCCGCAGTTGTTCATTGGAAAAAAATCAGCGAGAAGCGAGCGCGCCGGCGCCAGAGTTCAGCCGGGCATCGGGAGCATGAGGGCATGACGTATTGCGTGGGATTGCAGACAAAGCAGGGCCTCGTTTTCATGTCCGACACCCGCACCAATGCGGGGGTCGACAACATCTCCGTCTTCCGCAAAATGTATTCCTGGGAGAAGCCCGGCGACCGGGTAATCACCCTTCTCACCGCCGGCAATCTGGCGACCACGCAGGCGGTCGTCAGCATTCTGGAGGAACGCACCAAGGCGGCGAGCGAACGCAACCCGTCGATCTATGAAGCGCCCAGCATGTTCCAGGTCGCCCGCCTGGTCGGCGCAACCCTGAAGGAGGTCATTCAATCGAACTCCAACAGCGGCCAGCAGGCCGACTCGACCTTCAACGCCAGCGTCATCTTAGGGGGACAGATCGCGGGCATGCCGCCACGCCTGTTTCTGATCTATCCCGAAGGCAATTTCATCGAAGCCAGCGAGGACACCCCGTTCTTCCAGATCGGCGAAACCAAATACGGCCGTCCCATTCTGGTGCGGGCCTACGATTCCGGAATGAGCTTCGAGGAGGCCGTTAAGCTTTTGCTGGTGTCGTTCGACTCCACCCTGAAGGCGAATTTGTCCGTAGGCCTCCCAATCGACGTGCAAATTTACCGTAAGGACTCCTTCAAGCTGGGCCCGCAAAAGCGCATCGAACGCACCGACCCCTATTACCAGGCCATCTCGTCGGGCTGGGGCGACGCCCTGAAAAAGGCGTTTCAGTCGCTGCCAAGCTTCGAATTCTAAGTGTTTCCGCCTATCAGAACGTCTGTAAACCGACGGAAAGCGGCGTTGACGCCGTTTACACCAACGCGCGTGTATTAATCTCATATACAAGTTGGCCGGTGGCTTGGATTTTGCTTTATTTTCCGGGGTGGCAGCAAATGTTTGATTTCAAATGGTTCATCAGCAGAGCGTTCTGGCTCGAAAATCTGATCGAGACACGGCGTTAGACCTCGAGGGTCCGCAACGCGTGAGCCAGGTCTTTATCAGCATCGTCATCCCGACTCTGAACCGGCCCGCGCCGCTGCGCCGGGCCCTGTTGAGCGCCGCCGCCCAACAGCTTCCCGCCGGCGTTCGCCAGGAAATCGTCGTCATCGACAATTCCGCCGACGCCAATGCGCGCGAGCTGGTCGCCGAGATCGCCGCCCATTGCGAAGAACAGTTTCCCGGCTCTGAAATCCGCTACCTGTCGGAACCGCATCCGGGCTTGGCCAATGCGCGCAACGCCGGCGTCGCCGCCGCCAAGGGCGAATGGATCGCCTTTCTGGACGACGATCAGGCAGCCTCGCCGCGATGGCTCGCAGGCTTTCTCATCGCCGTACAGCGGAACCGCGCCGACGCGCTGTTCGGACCGGTCTCCGTCGAAGCGGAAGTCAAAGGCGATCGCCTGGGCGTCTTCCGCTCGCTGTTCTATCGCCAGTACGAGATGATGGCCGGCGCCGACCTCACCGAAAGATGCGCCTATCTCGGCACCAACAATTCCTTCTTCAACGTCAAAAGCTGCTTCGCGCGGCCGGCGCCGTTTTCAATCAAGCTCAATAAATGCGGCGGCGAGGACAGCCTCCTGCTGAAGCAATTGGTGACGAATGGCCGCCGCTTCGCGTGGGCCGCCGACGCCAAGGTCACCGAGTTCGTGCCGTCGCACCGCCTGACCTGGAGCTATTACCGCAAGCGGAAGTATCTCAGCGGCCAGATCCGCACCATGGTGTACAGCATGCTCGAAAAGCCGCGCTGGGAGCAGGTCGCCTTGTGGATGGGAATCGGCGCAGCGCAATTCGCCCTGTGCGGCGCCGGCGCCCTGGCGTGCGCGTTCTTCCAGCCGGAGCTGTCGCTGGAGCTGCAGGCCACCGCACTCGGCGGCCTTGGCAAAGTCTTTTGGATGAAGCCGTTCCGTGAACCGCTCTACGGCGCCAAAGCCGTCCGCCTGGAAGCGCCGACGCAGGCTTGAAGGCCGAAGCCAGCGGCTTGAAAACAAGGAAGGCGCCGTCTCCGGCGCCTTCTTGCTGTTTAGTTCAGCGGAACGTCCCGCGGCCGACCAGCTTTGCCGCCGAGGCTGACGCCATTGATCGTCAAAGCCCCGTCGGCCTCGCCGACATTGACGGTCTCGCCATCCTTGACGCTGCCTTCCAGGATCAGACGCGCCAGCGGGTCCTGCAACTCCTTCTGGATGACGCGCTTCAACGGCCGCGCGCCATAGACGGGATCGTAGCCTTTATCGGCGAGCCACGCCCGCGCCTTGTCATCGAGCTTCAGCTTCATGTTGCGATCGGCCAACAGCTTCTCCAGCCGCTTCAGCTGGATGTCGACGATCGAGCCCATCTGCGCCCGGCCGAGACGGCGGAACAGGATGATCTCGTCGATGCGGTTCAGGAATTCCGGACGCATGCGCGCACGCACTTCGCCCATCACCTGATCGCGCACGTCCTCGACGTCTTCGCCCTCGTTCTGCGCGGCGAGATATTCGGCGCCCATGTTCGAGGTCATGATCAGCATCGTGTTCTTGAAGTCCACGGTGCGGCCCTGACCGTCGGTCAGGCGGCCGTCGTCCA
>CAYNCS010000124.1:0-9353 GCA_964395875.1 uncultured Caulobacteraceae bacterium
TGGGCTTTAATTTGTGCAAGGGCAAATTGAATGAGCACGTTGTGACGTGCCCCATTCACCATGCCGGTTTCGACGTGCGAGACGGATCCGCCGTCGATCCGGCGAATATGCTGATCCTGAAGATCAAAACCAAAAACGCGCAATCCTATTCGGTGAAGATCGAAGGCGATCAGGTGCTTGTCGCCGCCTGAGAAGCGGCCTTTCACGCACTCGGTTTTTTCATGCAGCTGCCCTTCATCGTGCGGCGCATGGCGCGAAAGGGATCGCGATCACCGCGCGCCGGCAAGTGAAGGCGATCCCGAACAGTTCCTATTGCACCGTTTTTGCCGAGGTGAGGCTGGCGCTCGGCGATGTTGCGGCGGGCGCTGTCGACGTGGGTTCTGCGCCGGGCGCGGTCGGCGCCGTCGAAGCGGGAGCTGGATCGATTGCCGCTGCCGCGGCTCCGGCGAGCGGCGCTGCCGCGGGTTGCGCCGCTGGCGTGGTCGCCTCGGCGACGACGACCGGTTCCGCTTCGAGCGTCACTTGCAGCGGATTCGGTTTGTGTTCGAGAGCGGCGCCGGTTGCTGCGTCGACGCCCAACCCGATAAGGCCTCCGACGAGAACGTTGCCCGCAACGCCGGCGGCGCCTGCGCCTGCGACTTGCGTTGAAACATTGTACGTCGTTGTCTTGTAGCCTTCCTTACTCACTGTGGCGGCGAACGAGCCTTTTCGCTCAATCCGGAAGGAACACGGAGTGGCGTCGCAAGTGAGGCCGGTAGACAGCTGAACACGCGCGTTCGGCGGCGTCGACTCGACGACAAACGTTTCGTGCTGCCCACGCGTCACGGTCGCGCAGCCCATCAGCAAGCAAGCGCTCAG
Source organism: uncultured Caulobacteraceae bacterium (assembly GCA_964395875.1). GTDB lineage: Bacteria > Pseudomonadota > Alphaproteobacteria > Caulobacterales > Aquidulcibacteraceae > JBEVJO01. Next base: position 859 of record CAYNCS010000124.1, read on the forward strand.
CGCGCTTGCGCCCAATTTCAAATTCATCTTGATCCCCCAATGCCGCGCAATCAAAACGCGTACATGGTGCATATCGCGTTTCCGGGTTGCGGGCGCTGTCAAAGTGGGCGATTGACCGGGTTTGGGTCACCAGACGTTATCGCTCTGATCGAGCCTAGCGATCGAGGTTCATGGATGGGTTGTAACTGGGCAGTCTAAGCCCATTGTGGTTTTTTCGACACGTCGAAAAAAACAAACAAGAAGGAGCAGGCCATGTCCCTCAAGGTGCAGTATCTGCGCGGCGTAAAATCCACCGCATCAGAGTGCTGGAGCTTTGTGGCCTTGGCCGACGACGTCGAAGAAGCGATGATGGAAGCGCGCGACGTTCAGGATTCCGCGCAAATCTATTGGGGCGCAAAGTCTTATCGCGTCGTGGACGAAGACGGGCGCGTGCTGGGCAAGGGCCGGATTGATGTGTCCGGCGGTGCGGCGCCCGCCTGATTCAAACTCCCGTTGAGCCGAAGCCGCCCGCGCCGCGCGTGGTTTCGTCGAGATCGTCAACCTCAGTCCAGCCGATCTGCATGACGGGGGCGATGATCATTTGCGCGATGCGGTCGCCGCGTTTGATCTCAAAATCCTTGTCGCTGAGATTGATCAGAATGACCTGGATCTCGCCGCGATAATCGGAATCAATCGTGCCGGGCGTGTTCAGGCAGGTGATTCCGCTTTTCAGCGCAAGGCCGGAGCGGGGCCGGATTTGCGCTTCCAGAGTCTGGGGAAGCGCGATGGCGAGACCGGTTGGAATCGCGCGCCGTTCGCCGGATCTCAGAACGATTGTTTCGTCTGCGCCGATGGCGGCGGTGAGGTCCATGCCCGCCGAGCCCGGCGTCTGATAGGCTGGCAGCGGCAAATCGCCATGATGCGGCAAACGTTTGAGGGCGATGTTTGAGGTCACGGCGCGGGCTCCTGTCCGGCGCTTGTACCGCCGTCCGGCGTTTGCTTAAACGATTCCGTGAATTGGGAAAGGGCGGGCTCAGTCCGCCATTTCCGCAATCCGGTTCTCCGCCGGGGTCGCCGCCGGAGCGCGCGGCCTCTGCACCAGGCTGACCAGCACAAAACTGATGATCATCAAAAGGTACCACGCGCCGAGCTTGCCGAACCGGACCCCGGACCAGTGCGCGGATTGATGCGGGTACACCCAGGCGTGGGCGAAGGTCGCGATGTTCTCCGCGAACCAGATGAAGGTCGCCACCAGAAAAAAGCCCAGCAAGAGCGGCATTTGTCTGTCCTGGCGGTGCGGCCGGAAATAGATCGCCGTTTTGAAAAAGAGCGCGGCCGTCGCCGCAAAGAGCAGGATGCGCAGGTCCCAGATGAAATGGTGCGTGAAAAAGTTGAGGTAGATGGCGGCCGCCAGTCCGATGGTTCCCCACAAAGGCGGATAGCGCGTGAAGCGGAAATCGAAAATCCGCCAGACCCGGGCCAGATAGCTGCCCACTGACGCGTACATGAAGCCGGAAAACAACGGCACGCCGCCGATCCTGAGCAGGCTGTGCTCGGAATAAATCCACGAACCCATGTGTGTCTTGAACACTTCCATCACCGTTCCGACGATGTGAAAGGCCAAAATCACCTTGGCCTCGTCCCACGTCTCTAGGCGGAAGATCAGCATCCCGGCCTGAATGAGCACGCACGCGATCACCAGAAAATCGTAGCGCGCAAGCGGGGCCGATTCCGGATAGAAGAAGTGCGTCGCGAGCAGAAGCGCCAGAATAAGGCCGCCGAACAGGCAGGCCCATCCCTGCTTGAAGCCGAACAATAGGAATTCATACAGCCAGTTCTTCCAGGCGGAGTCGAAGCTGAGGCCGTCCAGATAGGATCTGACCGCGACGAACCGCGTATGCGCGCCTTTGGTCTGTCGCTCCGGCTCCATCGATTTCCCCCCGCTACTCACATTGGCCGGCGTCTCCCCGCCATGGCCGGCATGAATGCGCCGATGCGCGCAGAAAATTGAGCTCTTATTTGGGCGAGCGGGGCGATTTGCGGCGGCGGACGGCAGAGCGTCTTTGTCCGCGTTTCGTGAATATTCGATGACGGCGGCGGTCGTTGCTGGACAAGTGCGGTATGCGCCGGTACTTCAAATTTCGTTATTACGAGATTTATAGAAATATGGATTCATCGGATGCCGTCGACGCGCTTTCGGCTTTAGCGCAGGAGCACCGTTTGCGAGTTTTCCGCTTGCTCGTGAGGGCGGGGCCGCAAGGTTTGCCTGCGGGGGAAATCGCGCGGCAAATCGGGATTCCGCCGTCCACCATGTCGTCGCATCTCGGCATCATGGTGCACGCCGACATTATTGAATGCGAGCGGGAAAGCCGCTCGATCATCTATCGCGTCAATACGCAGGGCGTGCAGCGTCTGCTCGAATTTCTCGTCGCCGATTGCTGCGCAGGTCAGGCCGAATTGTGCGCGCCGATCACGGTCACCGCGAAGAAGGCCCTCGCCTGCTGCGACGAGGACGATTCCAGACGATCGAAAGCAAAAAATAGGAAATCCAGATGAGCGCCAAGGGCACGCGCGAGAACCCGTACAACGTCTTGTTCCTGTGCACGGGCAATTCCGCGCGCTCGATTCTGGCCGAGTGCATCCTGAATCGCGCTGGAGGCGGGCGTTTCAAGGCTTTCAGCGCCGGATCGCATCCCAAGGGGCAAGTCAATCCGCACGCCATCGCGCTTCTCAAGAGCCTGAATTACAAGACCGATGACTTGCGCTCGAAGGCCTGGGACGAATTCGGCGCGGCGGGCGCGCCGCTCTTGGATTTCGTTTTCACCGTTTGCGACGATGCGGCCGGCGAAGTTTGCCCGATCTGGCCGGGTCAACCCATGACGGCGCATTGGGGCCTGCCCGACCCCGCGGCGGTCACCGGGTCGGAGGCCGAAATCGGCGTGGCCTTCGGCGACGCGTATCGCATGCTGAACAACCGGATCTCGATCTTCGTGAACCTGCCCATGTCGAGCCTGGATAAAATGAGCCTGCAGGCGAAACTGAACACCATCGGCAAGAACTGAGCGCTTGAAGGCGCCCTGGCGTCAATCTGGAGAATATCTTCGATGCAGGCATCCTTGGCGCGGCGCCTTTTTGCCGAGGCGCTGGGGTCCCTCATTCTGACGGGCGTCGTCGTCGGCTCCGGAATTCTCGCGGCGCGGATGAGCTCCGGCAATGACGCAATTGCCTTGATCGGCAACACGGCCGCGACCGCCGCTATTCTTTTTGTCCTGATTACAGCGCTCGGCCCGATATCCGGCGCGCATTTCAATCCGGCGGTGACCCTGGTCACGGCGCTGAAGCGTGAAGTCTCGCTTCCGGCCGCGCTGCTTTACGCGGCGGTTCAAATCATCGGCTGCGTGCTGGGCGCCTGGCTGGCGCATCTCATGTTCGAAGAACCGGTTCTGCAATTTTCCGCGCACGTCCGCGCGGGGCCGGCTCAGATGCTCAGCGAAGGCGTCGCCACTTTTGCATTGTTGTTCTGTATCCTGGGCGTATCGCGCATGAAGCCGCAGGCCGTGCCCGCCGCCGTCGCGCTGGTTATCACCGCGGGTTATTGGTGGACCGCCTCCACCTCGTTCGCAAATCCTGCTATTACGATCGCCCGCAGCTTGACCGACAGCTTTGCGGGTATTCGCCCTGCGGATGTGCCGGGGTTCATAGCCGGCCAGTTTGGAGGCGCGCTCGCTGCGTGGCTGTGCTGCGCGATTTTGTTTCCGAGGGACCAAACGTCATGAGCGAGACATTTCCCATCGTCGTCCATCACAATCCGGATTGCGGCACGTCGCGCAATGTCGTCGAGATTGTGCGCGCGGCGGCCTACGAGCCCACCATCATTGAGTATCTCAAGACCGGCTGGACGCGTCCGCAATTACAGGCGCTCTTCGCTGCGGCTGGATTGACGCCGCGCGCGGCGCTGCGGGAGACGAAATCGCCGGCGAAGGATCTGGGGCTTCTTGATCCTTCCGTCAGCGACGACGTATTGCTGGACGCCATGATCGCCCATCCCATTTTGGTCAATCGCCCGATTGTTGCAACGCCTATGGGCGTGAAACTATGCCGTCCAAGCGACACCGTCCTTGACCTCATGGAACGCTGGCCGCCGGGCCCGCTGTTCAAGGAAAACGGCGAAATCATCTTAGATGAACAAGGAACACGCGTTGTCTAAGACGCACGCATTGACGCCAAACATTGACGAGACGTGTTTCCGGCCAGTTGATGAAGACGCGCTCACCAAGGCCTCGGCAGTCAAGCACGCGCCGCGTATCCTGCTGCTCTACGGTTCCGTGCGGGCGCGGTCCTTCAGCCGCCTCGCGGTTCAGGAGGCTGCGCGTATTCTTGAACGCTTTGGCGCCGAGACGCGGATATTCAAACCTTCCGGCCTGCCGTTGCCAGACGATGCGGAGGCGAGCCATCCGAAGGTGCAGGAATTGCGCGATCTGGTGACGTGGTGCGAAGGCATGGTCTGGTGTTCGCCCGAGCGCCATGGCGCCATGACAGGAATCATGAAGGCCCAGATCGACTGGATTCCGCTGGCGATTGGGGCGGTGCGTCCAACCCAGGGCAAGACGCTTGCTGTGATGCAGGTCAGCGGCGGGTCTCAGTCCTTCAATGCCGTCAACCAATTGCGCATTCTTGGCCGCTGGATGCGGCTGATCACGATTCCCAATCAATCTTCCGTCGCCAAGGCCTTCCTGGAGTTTGATGAGACCGACCGGATGAAGCCGTCGGCCTATTACGACCGCATCGTCGATGTGATGGAGGAGCTGGTGAAATTCACGCTGCTCACGCGCAATTGCGCCGATTATCTCGTGGACCGCTACAGTGAACGCAAGGAATCCGCGGAAGAGCTCTCGCGCCGCGTCAACCAGCGCTCGATCTGAAGCCTGCCGCAGATTGACCCCGATCAATCCTTCCGGTTGAGTGCTTGGTAGGCTGTTGAGGCAAGCGCATAAGCGGATTGGCCGATGCGATTCATCTCAATACGCACAGAATGAGCATCGATGCGTCCAACGCGCCGGGGCGGCGGGACCTGACCTCGTGGCGCTGGGTTGCCGGCGCGGCGGCTTTCGTGGCCGTTTGGTTTCTGGTTTATAGGCAACTTGCGCCCTTCTCCGAATGGGCGGCGGCGCAATTGCCGCTGGCGCGCGGCGGTCACGCTTTTGAAGCGATCAGATTCTTCATCTACGACACGCCGAAAGTGCTGATGCTGTTGACGCTCGTCGTCTTCGGTATGGGGGTGGTGCGGAGCTTTTTCTCGCCCGACCGGACACGCGCGCTGCTCGCGGGGCGCAACGAAGGCGCTGGCAATGTCGCTGCGTCCGTGCTGGGCGTTTTCACGCCGTTCTGTTCGTGTTCGGCTGTGCCCTTGTTCGTCGGCTTCGTTTCGGCGGGTGTGCCTCTGGGCGTCACGTTTTCATTTCTTATCGCCGCGCCCATGATCAATGAGGTGGCGCTCGGCCTGTTGTTCGCACTGGTGGGCTGGAAGGTCGCGCTGACCTATCTGGCTTTTGGGCTGAGCGTCGCCATCGTTTCGGGTTGGGTGATCGGGCGCCTGCATCTGGAGGGCTGGCTGGAACAATGGGTGCGCGACATTCGCGCTGCGCCGGCGGAGCTGGCGGCGGCGAAGCTCACGATCAAGGATCGCATTCTAGCCGGTGTGGACGCCGTCGCCGATATCGTGGGCCGGGTCTGGGTCTGGATCATCGCGGGCATCGCCGCCGGCGCCTTCATTCATGGCTATGTTCCGGCCGATCTTCTGGCGGTCGTCATGGGGAAGAATTCCTGGTGGTCTGTGCCGGCGGCTGTGCTGATGGGCGTGCCCATGTATTCCAACGCGGCGGGAATTATTCCGGTTGTTGAGGCACTGCTGGGAAAAGGCGCTGCGTTGGGTACGGTGCTCGCTTTCATGATGAGCGTGATCGCTCTTTCCCTTCCCGAGATGATCATCCTGCGCAAGGTTCTGAGCCTGAAACTGATCGCTGTCTTCGCAGGCGTCGTTGCTGCGGGAATCCTCGCCGTGGGTTTCCTGTTCAATTTTCTATTTGCTTGAGTGAGGCGGCAGTCATGAAGTCCATCAAAGTGCTCGGCCCCGGTTGTAAGCGCTGCCAGACGACCGAGCAGATCGTGAAGGAGGCGGCGGAACGGCTCGGCCTGGACGTCTCGATCGAGAAAGTGACGGACTATGCCGAGATCGCCAAATACGGAATTGCTGCAACGCCCGGCATCGTGATCGACGGCAAGGTCGTGCATGCCGGCGGCCTCCCGAAAAAGGAAGACGTCGCCAGGTGGCTGCAAGCTTAGTGCGATTTCCGGTGGGCGGTTCGTTGCGGCGCGCTCAGGACTGCAGCAGCGCGAGCATCTCCGCGGCGCCTTCCAGAGTCTCGCGCAGTCCGAGATAATTGCTGTCGCGATTGACGGGCGCCAGGTTGCAGCTGACGCCATGAAACCCGAGCCGCAGCAGCGCGCGAATTTGCGCGGCGCATTGCGCGGGCGTGCCGACTACGGCGAACGCCCGGGTCAGGTCGTCGTCGACCAGCTCCAGCATTTCAGGCGGATCGTAGCGGTCGAGATCGAAATACCAGCCGCGCGCATCTTTCAGGGTGCGCAGGATGGCCTCGCGCCGTGCGGGCTCCACGGACGGGCCGCCGGCGCCGAAAATATCCAGATAGTGCGCCGCATAGCGTTTCACGCTGGCGATCGCGCGTTTTTCATCGTGCGAAACGCAGAGGGTGATCCGGGGCATCAGTTCGATGGCGTCGGCGGAGCGCCCGGAGCGCGCCGCGCCTTCGGCGAGCCATTTGCGATATTGGGCGACGAGCTCGGCCGTGTGGTGGCGCGCGCCGACCAGGGCGATGTCGGCGAACTCGCCGGCCAGCTGCATGACCTGTTCGCTGCGTGTGCCGATGGCGATGGGTACAGGATAGCGCGGCGGCCGGTTCAGGCTTGCATCTTTCAACGTGAGGGTTTCCCCTTCGAACGTGACGGTCTCGCCGGCCAGGAGCCGCCGCATCACGCTGATCGTTTCGCGCAGCGTCCGGACTGGCTTGGGATAAGAGATGCCGAACGCCTCCAGTCCCGCACCGACGCCCATGCCGCAAAAGGCGCGTCCGCCGGAGATCTCGTCCAATGTGGCCAGAGCGGCGGCATGGACTGCGGCATGGCGGGTGTAAGGGTTTGTCACCATGCTGCCGATACGGATGCGCTTGGTGTTTGCGGCCGCCAGCGCCTGAAGCTGGTAGGTGTCGTGCCACAGCGCGACGCAGGAAATGCCCAAACGATGAAAGCCGGCGTCTTCGGCGATCTGCGCCAGGGAGACCAATTCGCCCGGCGACATGCCCGGGCTTATCTCCGCCTCGAATGTTGGATGCATAGTAAAGCGCCTTGGAAGAAGAGATCCTGTGAAGGGAGAGATCAGACTATATTGGTCAACGGTAGGCGCAGAAGCCGTCTTTGCGTGCTATAATTTGGCTGTCAGCGCATGAATGTCCCGTCTCAACGCGCGGCTCTTTTGGTCGTTGGGATGAGCGGTGAGGGTGCATTCAACTGCAGGGCACGCGCCTCAGCCCAGCGCTTCGGCGATCCGCTTCGCCAGCGCATCCGCCGTCGCATCCTTGTCCATGCGCGGCAGGCGTTCGGCGCCCTGCTTGTTCAGGATCACGATCTGGTTGTCGTCTCCGCCCATGACGCCGGTTCCATCGCCGACGTCATTGGCGACGATCCAGTCGCAGCCCTTTTTGGCGAGCTTGGCCTCTGCGTGCGCTTCGACGTCATTGGTCTCGGCGGCGAAGCCCACCACCAGTTTCGCGCGGTCTTTCCCAGGTTTGGAGAGCGTGGCGAGAATGTCGGGGTTCTCTTCCAGCTTGATCGGCGGCGGACCTTCGGCGCCTTTTTTGATCTTGAGCGCGGCGGCGTCGGCGGGCCGCCAATCGGCGACGGCGGCGACGCAGATCACCACATCGAGATCGCTGTGCGCCTGACACGCGCTCAGCATCTCGCGCGCGGTCTCGACATGGACGGTGCGCAGACCTTCCGGATCTTTCAGCGCCGTCGGGCCTGCGACCAAAGTCACATCGGCGCCGAGGCGCGCCAGCGCGCGGGCAATGGCATAACCCTGCTTGCCGGAGGAGCGATTGGATATGAAGCGCACGGGATCGAGGGGCTCGACGGTCGGCCCTGCGGTGACGAGCGCCTTTTTGCCCGAAAGCGGGCCTTTGATCTCGGCGCCCAGCGCGCTCTTGATCGCGGCGAGAATTTCAGCGGGCTCGGACAGGCGCCCATAGCCGAACTCGCCGCACGCCATGGCGCCTTCGTTCGGACCGACGAACAAGGCGCCGCGCGATTTCAATGTTGCGATGTTCGCCTGCGTCGCCGGGTGATCCCACATGCGCACGTTCATAGCCGGCGCGTAGAGCACCGGCTTGTCGGTGGCGAGAATGGTGGTGGAGGCCAGATCGTTGGCCAGGCCATTTGCGGCC
>CAYNCS010000125.1:0-9342 GCA_964395875.1 uncultured Caulobacteraceae bacterium
GAGTTGCCGCCCTTGAAGAAGCGGTCGTTGATCCGGATGCTGTCGCCGCCCCAGCCTTCGATCAAACCGGCCGACATGTTGAAGCTGGCCGTTACGTCCTTGATAATGCCGCGATACACGGCGCCTTCAACTTCCGTGCGGACGTATTTCACGTCGCCGCCCAAGCCCGCGAAATCCTGACTGAACGAGGCCTTGTAGCCGCGCGTCGGCTTCCTCACGTCGTCACGGCGGTCAAGATTTAGCGAGTAGCCAAACATCGACGTGAGGTAGGTGCCCTGCTCGCGGCAGATGAGCGGTTTGAAGGTGCCTGTACAGCGCGTATCCGCCGCTTCGATTTCGTCCTGGCGCAGCGTGTACCGCAGGCCCAACGAACCGTATTCGCTGACCGGGAAGCCCACGCGGAGCCCGCCGCCATAGGTGGTGGAGCGGAAGGACGCCTCCGACAGATAATCCGACTCCGTCGCGAACAGATCGAAGCCCGCCGCCACTTCGCGCCCCATGAAGCGCGGCTCGGTGAAGCGGATGTCGACCGACTGCCGCCTGGAGCTCGTCGCGATCTGGAACTTCATGTACTGGCCGCGGCCGCGCAAATTGCGCTCAGTCAGGCTGATGTCGAAGAGCGCGCTTTCATAGGATGAATAGCCCGCCGAGAACGACACTTCGCCGGTCGGCTGTTCGGTCACCTTAACTTCGACCACCGACCGGTCAGGCGCGGAGCCGGGCTTGTCGGTCACTTCCACGTCCTTGAAGAAGCCCAGCGCCTTCACGCGGGTCTTGGAGCGGTCCAGAAGAACGCGGTTGAATCCGTCGCCTTCGACGAGGCGCAATTCACGGCGGACGACCGGATCGATCGTTCGCGTATTGCCCACGACGTCGATGCGCTCAATGTATACGCGCGGACCTTCATCGACGTGGAAATTGAGGTCGATCGTCTTCTTTTCGAGATTCCGATCGATGTCGGGACGGATGTCGACGAAGGCGTAACCGGCGGTGCCAGCCGAATAGGTCAGCGCGTCGATGGACTTTTCGATCAGTTCCGACTGATAGACGCGACCGCTCTTGATCGGGATGACTTCGCGCAGTTTTTCAGGCGAGAGCTTCTTGAGCGCGGCGTCGACCTTCACGTCGCCGAACTTGTATTTCTGGCCCTCGTCGACCGTGAAGGTGACGTAGAAGTCCTTTTGATCCGGCGCCAGCTCAGCGACGGCGGAGACGACTCTGAAATCCGCGTAACCGTGGTTTGTGTAGAACTTCCGGAGTTGTTCCCGGTCGTATTCGAGCTTGTCTGGATCGTAATTGTCCTTCTGCGAGAAGAACTTCCACCAATGCGATTCCTGTGTCTGGAGCTTGTCTTTCAGCTCCTTGTCCGAATACGCCTTGTTGCCGATGAAATTGATTGAGCGGATGCCGGAGACAGGCCCCTCGTTGATCTCAAAGATCAGGTCGACGCGGTTTTGCGACAGCTCCTTCACTTGCGGCGTGACGGTGGCCGCGAAGCGGCCGGAGCGGCGATAAAGCTCGATGATGCGCTGAACGTCGCCCTGGACGCGTGCGGCTGTGAAGACGGCACGAGGCTTCGCCTGCAATTCCTTCGTGAGCTTGTCTTCCTTGAGGTTCTTGTTCCCCTCGATCTTCACCTGGTTGATGATCGGATTTTCGACCACGGTGACGACGAGGTTCTGGCCCTCCTGCTTGATGCTGACGTCGGCGAACAAGCCCGTGGCGAAAAGGGTTTTCAGCGACAGGTCAATTCGTTGTTCGTCGAAACGATCGCCCGGCTGCAGCGAAAGGTACGACAGGACCGTGGCGTCCTCGATCCGTTGGGTGCCGCGCACCTGGATCGATTGGATCACTTCGCCGGTTGCGATCTTCACCGGCGCAGCGGACGCTTGCGGAGCAGCGGGGGCGCCTTGCGCCTTCGCAGTCTCGGCAGAAACAGAAACGGCGAATGCCGCCATAAGTCCGGCGCTTAATTTGCGCGTCATCATGCTCATGCCGACGCTCCCAGCGTCGCCCCCGCGACAGCTAAAATTAGGAGAATGCCCCGCTTTAGAACTTAAGTAGTCCGAGGTTACCCAGGTCGTTCCAGAAAGCGAAGACCATCAAGCACATGAGCGCGGCCAGGCCAAGCCCATATCCGATCTCGCGCACTCGAGCGCTGGGTTCCCGTCCGCTCAACCCCTCCACGGCGTAGAATAACAAGTGTCCGCCATCCAATACCGGGATTGGCGCCAGATTGAAAAGCCCCACGCTCACCGACAATACAGCCGCGAGGGAAAGCAACGCTGCGCTCGCCTGGACGAACCTCAGAACGACGCTATCGCCGCCGGCCTCATAGCCCATCTTCGCCGCCTCGCCCGAGGCTTTCCCGATGGAGAGCGGCCCGCCGATATGTTTGGAGGATGCTTCGCCTTTAAATATCGCGCCAATGTAACGAACGGTCTCAGCCGCCACGAAACCGGTATATTTTACGCCTTCTAGGAGAGCTGTCGGGGGCGCATAATGCAGCCGCTCAAGCCTTCCCGAGGACTGCAGTCCAAGGCGGCCCCCCGCTTGTTTTCCACCGAATTCGTTTTCGATGCTGGCGACTCTCGGCGAAACCGTGAGCGTCAGGTCTTCGCTTCCCCGGCGGACCCTCACGTCGAAGGTCTCTCCGCCGCGCGCCAGCACGATGCGCCGGAAGTCCTCGAATCCCTCCACTTTGCGGCCTGCGGCCTCCAGGATCCGGTCGCCGGGTTTGAACCCCGCGATCGCAGCAGGTTGGCCCTCCATGACGGCCCCAACCTCTGGCGAGATCACGGCTTTGCCCGCCACGCTGAAAATGAGCGCAAATACGAGGCTGGCGAACAGGAAATTGGAGAACGGCCCGGCGGCCACAACTACAGCGCGACGCCATAAGGGCGCGCTGGCGAACATGAACTCGCCCTTTGGGACGCCGCCGGCTGGTTCGACTTCAGCGAACCGGACATAGCCGCCGAGCGGGATCATGCCGATCTTCCACCGGGTGCCTTCCCGGTCCGTGCGCCCGACGATTTCCCGGCCGAACCCGATAGCGAACACGTCAGAACGGATCTTGAGCCACCGGGCAGCCTGAAAGTGTCCGAATTCGTGGACGAACACCACCAGACTGAGCACGACAATGAACGACACGATGTAAATCATCACACACTCACAAGCCGCTTCGGCCAACTTTGGCGAGAATCTGAATTATGCGCTGCATCAGGGACGATTCGCCAATGTTGACGCCACCCTGCGGGCCTCGGCGTCTATTTCATGTATGTGTTCAAACGCCATTGGCTCGGTCCCTGCGGCGATAAGTCGGTTAGCCGCCAGTCTCTCCAACGTGTCCTCGACAAGCGTGGCGATATCAAGGAAGCCGATTTTCCGGTCCAGGAACGCGCCGACTGCGATTTCATTGGCCGCGTTCAGAGCCGTGGGGGTTCCCTGACCGGCCTGGATGGCCGAGCGGGCCAGCCTCAACGCCGGAAAGCGCACGGGGTCGGGTTTCTCAAAGGTCAGAGCCGCCACGGCCGTTAGATCCAGACGGGGCGCCGCCGTTTGAATGCGTTCCGGCCAGGCTAGCGCATGGGCGATCGGAATGCGCATGTCGGGCGAGCCGAGCTGCGCCAGGACGGAACCGTCCCTATAGGCGACGAGGCTGTGCACGATGGATTGCGGGTGGACCACGATTTCGATGCGGTCTTCTGGCATATCGAACAAATACGCGGCTTCGATCAGCTCAAGCCCCTTGTTCATCATCGTTGCCGAGTCGATCGAGATTTTTTTACCCATCGCCCAGTTGGGATGGCAAAGCGCCTGTTCCGGAGAGGCTCTTTTCATGTCCTCGACGGAATGGGCGCGGAACGGGCCGCCCGAGGCGGTAAGAATCAGGCGCTCCACGTCTTCCGGACGACCCAGGACCTGGAAGATCGCGTTATGCTCGGAATCCACCGGCAGCAGCCGGGCGTTGCAGCGACGGGCCGTTTCGATGAACAGACGACCGGCGCAAACCAGGCATTCCTTGTTGGCCAGCGCGACATTGGCGCCGCGTTCGATCGCCGCCAGCGTCGGCGCCAGTCCGGCGGCGCCGGTTATGGCCGACATCACCCAGTCCGCAGGCCGCGCCGCAGCGGCGAGGACAGCGGTCCGGCCCCCACTCACGGCAATTCCGCTTCCAGAGAGACCGTCACGCAAGGCCGGGAGCAGCTCTTCGTTGGCGATGACCGCTTCGGCGGGACGCAGCGCCCGCGCCTGTTCGATCAGCAATGCAACGTTGTCGCCGCCGACCAGGGCTTCGACGGAATATTCCAGCCGCTGGGCTTCTTGCAGCACCGCAATGGTGGAGCGGCCGATAGACCCTGTGGAGCCAAGAATGGTGATGCGGCGCATAGGCTTAGAGCCCAATCAAAACGGGTTGGCGCTGGCGAGATTGGCGTTCGGCGCGATCGTCGAAACCCATCGCAACGCCAGCGCGCTGACCAAAGTGGCGGCCATCAGCGAATCCATGCGGTCCAGAACGCCGCCATGGCCGGGAATGAGGCCGCTGGAATCCTTAACCCGGAAATGGCGTTTCACCAAGGATTCGAACATGTCGCCCGCCTGTCCGACGACAGAGATGACGGCGCCGGCGACAAACCCCACGGACCAGCTCGCGCGCACCGCCGCCGCATAGATCGCCACGGCCAGCGCGCCCGCGACGACGCCGCCGAAAAATCCTGACCACGTCTTCTTGGGGCTTGTTTCCGGCGAAAGCTTCGGGCCGCCGAATGTCCGGCCCGTGAAATAGGCGGCGATGTCCGACGCCCAGGTGCCGATCGCAAGCGCGAAAGCCAGGATAAGGCCTTCGTCGGGGCGATTTCGGATCCAGACGTACACGGCGCTCGGCGCAGCCACGTAAACGGCGCCTGAAAACGATTCGAGGCGGCCGATCCAGCTGTTGCGAAAAAGCGCCGCCGCTGTTGCAAAGACGATGAGGCACGGCGCCATCCAGTGAAACTCACCGAGTCCCGACAGAGTCGTGCAGGCTATCGCGCCCGCGCCCAGGACAAGGGCCTGCAGGGTCGGCCGCACGGGGTCTTGCATCCGCGCCCACTCGAACGCCATGACCGCGCCAAGCAGGGCCGCAGCCGCCGTCAGAACCGGTCCGCCCATCCATACTGCCGCAACGCCCAGGGGCATCAGGATCGTGGACGACATTACGCGCCGTGACAGGGAATATTGATCCTTTGCGGCGGTGTTCTCGCCACTGATCGACTTCAGATCCTGCTCAGCGCTGGAGGGCGTCATCCCGCCCTCCGTATCTACGGTCGCGCCCGGAATATTCCGCGATGGCCGAAGCCAGATGCGCCTTGCTGAAATCCGGCCAAAGAACGTCCTGGAAGACGAATTCGGTATAGGCGCATTGCCAGAGCAGGAAGTTGCTGACGCGCTGCTCGCCGCTGGTCCGGATCAGGATGTCGGGCGCCGGGAGTTCGCTGGTGTAGAGATAGGATTCGAAGCGCTCTTTCGTGACCTCTTCAGGGCGAATTCGTCCCGCAGCGGCATCCTCGGCGATCTTCTTCGCCGCCGCCAGAATCTCCGCCTGCCCGCCGTAATTGAAGGCGATGGTGAGCTTTAGTTGCGTGTTGTGCGCGGTCCGAGTCTCGACGCCCTCGATGAGTTTCACGATGTCCGGCGACAGGGTGCTGCGCTCGCCGATGATCCGCACACGGACGCCTTCGCGTGCCAGGCGTTCGGTATCCCGATGCACGTAAAGGCGCAACAGTTCGAGCAGCGCTTCAACTTCGTCGACCGGTCGCGCCCAGTTCTCCGTAGAAAATCCGAAGACTGTCAGATACTCGATCCCGAGATCGTGCGCCGCAGTCACCGCGTTGCGGAGCGCCTCGACCCCTTGCCGGTGTCCAAAAACCTTCGGCCGATTGTGGTTTTTCGCCCAGCGCCCATTGCCGTCCATAATAATCGCAACGTGCCGGGGCGCGGTTTTCGCACCGGCGTTCGTCACCGGAGACGGCTCTAAAACGGGCTGCGACATGCCGACTCCCTCGCGGCTCCTTGCGGAGCCGACGAACTCACACTTGCATGATTTCTTCTTCTTTGGCCTTCAAGCTCTCATCGACCTTTTTGATGTGCTCGTCGGTTGCGGCTTGCACCTGGTCCGCAATGGTCTTGTGCTGATCCTTGCCGATCACCCCGTCCTTTTCCTGCTTTTTCAGGGCGTCCATGCCATCGCGGCGCACGTTGCGGATCGCGACGCGCGCTTGCTCAGCGTATTTTCCCGCGGTGCGGGCAAGTTCCGCGCGGCGCTCCTGGTTCAGCGGCGGGATCGGCACGCGGATGGTCTGGCCTTCCGAGACCGGATTCAGTCCAAGGCCCGCAGCGCGGATCGCCTTGTCCACGGCGCCCGCGAGAGCGCGGTCCCACACCTGCACCACCAGCATGCGAGGCTCGGGTGCGGAGATTGATCCGACCTGGTTCAGCGGCGTGGACGCCCCATAAGCGTCCACGTGGATCGGCTCCAGCAGCGACGCGGTGGCCCGGCCGGTGCGCAGCCCGGCGAATTCCGCCTTCAGCGCTGACAGAGCGCCGTCCATGCGGCGTTTGATGTCGTTGAGATCGAATTGAGCATCAGCGGCCATGTTAGCCCTCGGCTTTCTTATTGCTGATCACGGTGCAGACGCCCTCGCCATTCAACACCGCCGCCAGATTGCCGCGTTTGTGAATCGAGAACACGACGATCGGCACGTTATTGTCCTTCGTCAGCGTAATCGCTGAAGAGTCCATGACTTTTAGCTCTTTGGTGAGCACGTCAAGGTAACTCAACTCATCGTAGCGGGTGGCGCTTGGATCCTTTTTGGGGTCCGCGGTGTAGACCCCGTCCACCTGCGTCCCCTTCAAGAGCGCGTCGCAGCGCATTTCGACCGCGCGCAAGGCTGCACCCGTGTCCGTGGTGAAGTACGGGTTGCCGGTACCGGCCGCGAAAATCACGATCCGGTCCTTTTCCATGTGCCGCATGGCGCGCTCACGAACGAACGGTTCGCACACGGTCATCATGGGAATAGCGGAAAGAACGCGGGCTTCCTGCCCCACGCCACGTAACGCGGCTTGCATGGCCAGCGCGTTCATAACGGTCGCCAGCATGCCCATGTAATCGGCCGAAGCGCGATCCATGCCCTTGGCGGCCGCAGAGAGCCCCCGGAAGATGTTGCCGCCGCCAATCACCAGGCAAATCTCGGCGCCCGATTTGGCCGCATCGGCCACGTCGAGCGCTATGCGGTGGCAGGCTTCCTGATCGATGCCGTAAGCCCCGGACCCCATCAACGCTTCGCCGGAAATCTTTAATAAAACCCGCTTGAAGCGGCGTTTCTGACTGCCGGTCTCGTTCAAGGATTGGTCCGTCATTGGTTGCCTACGACTCGATCCTTCAAACTCTAGCCAAAGAGCAGGCGCACGTCCAAGCGCCGCGCAGACGCACCTGTTGGGCGCGCCTGCGCGAACGTCTTAGCTCTTGCCCGACATAGCGGCGACTTCGGCCGCGAAATCGTCCTGCTTCTTCTCAACGCCTTCGCCAAGCGTCAGGCGGGCGAACGCCGCCAGCTTGATCGGCGCGCCGGCATCCTTTTCAGCCGCTTTTACGGCCGCTTCGACGCTCTTTTCAGGATCCATGACGAAGGCTTGCTTGGTCAGAACGGATTCTTCGTAGAACTTACGAATGCGACCCTCGACCATCTTTTCGATGATGTTGTCGGGCTTGCCGGATTCCCGCGCCTGTTCGACGAAGATGGCGCGCTCGCGCGCGACCGCCGCCGGGTCCAGATCTTCCACGCTCAAGGACAGCGGCAGGGCCGCTGCGACGTGCATTGCGATCTTCTTGCCAAGATCCGCCAGGACCGCCTTGTCGCCGGTGGATTCCAGGCCGACCAGCACGCCGATGCGGCCGACGCCGTCGCTCACCGCATTGTGGATGTAGGACGTCACGACGCCTTGCGGAACCGACACATAAGCCGACCGGCGCAGAGTCATGTTTTCCCCGATCGTCGCGACCAGGTTGGTGATGTGATCCTGGACCGTACCGTCAAGACCGGCGCCCGTGGACGCTTTGATCTTTTCGATGTCGCCTTTGGCCGGCAAAGCCAGCGCGGCGATCGCCTTGGCGGCGTCCTGGAACTTATCGTTGCGGGCGACGAAGTCGGTTTCCGAGTTCAGCTCGACCATCGCGCCTTCGGCGCCGGACGTGACGACGCCCACCAAACCTTCAGCGGCGGCGCGGTCGGCTTTCTTGGCGGCCTTGGACAGACCCTTGGCGCGCAGCCAGTCGATGGCCGCTTCGAGGTCGCCATTGTTCTCTTGCAAGGCCTTCTTGCAGTCCATCATGCCCACGCCTGTCTTTTCGCGCAGGTCCTTGACCAATGCAGCGGTGATTTCCGCCATGGTTCCGCTCCTCGGTTACGCGCGCGGACGGTCCGCGCGCCGTTGTTGTTCATGCAATTTGAGCCGCTCCGAGGCGTCCCGGAGCGGCCAAATCCGTTGCAAAACGCGCAACGCGTATCAGGCTTCGCCCGACTCCACCGCCGCTTCAGCGCCGGACTCTTCGGTCTGCAGCGCCGCTTCGACCGGGGCTTCCGACGCGCCGATATCCACGCCGCGAGCCACTTGCGAATCCGCCAGACCGTCGAGCGCCGCATCGGCGATCAGCTCGCAATAAAGCTGGATGGCGCGAGCGGCGTCGTCATTGGCCGGGATCGGAAAATCGACCTCGTCCGGATCGCAATTCGTGTCGACGACCGCCAGAACCGGGATGCCAAGCTTGCGGGCTTCACGGATGGCGATGGCTTCCTTGATGGTGTCGACGACGAACATCATCGACGGCAGGCCGCCCATGTTCGCGATGCCGCCCAGCGAGCGATCGAGACGATCGCGCTCGCGGGTGAGGTTCAGCAATTCCTTCTTGGTCAGGCCGGTGCCGGAGCCTTGCGCCACCAGATCGGTGGTTTCGCGCAGGCGCGCGATCGACTTGGACACGGTTTGCCAGTTCGTGAGCGTGCCGCCGAGCCAGCGGTGGTTCACGTAATATTGGGCGCAGCGCTTGGCGGCGGCGGCGATCGGATCAGCCGCCTGACGCTTCGTACCGACGAACAGGATGCGGCCGCCCTCAGCCGTGGTTTCGCGCACCTTCACCAGAGCCTGGTGGAGCAGCGGAACCGTCTGGGACAGGTCGATAATGTGGATGTTGGAACGGACGCCGAAAATGTAGCGTTCCATTTTCGGGTTCCAACGGTGGGTCTGGTGACCAAAGTGCGCGCCAGCTTCCAATAGCTGACGCATGCTGAAATCGGGCAGCGCCAT
>CAYNCS010000126.1:0-9300 GCA_964395875.1 uncultured Caulobacteraceae bacterium
GGCGGCGCGCATCGCGTTCGGCGCCGTCGCGCATTCCTTCAGGACGCTTTCGGCGTTGCCGCCTGTCGCAATCGTGAAGCCGATCGTGTAGATGATGATGTTCTGCTTCTTCATTGCGGCGCACAGCTTTTTGGCTTGCGTGAAGCTGTCGCCGTTCGGCGCATTGCAATTGATGGCGTTTGCGCCGCTGCCGGTGTCGGCTGAAGCGACGCCGGTGCAGTGCATCATGTTGAACTCACCATCCGTCATCAGAACGGCGACCTTCATCGTCTGTTTGTCGGTGTATGCGTTTGGCTTGCCCATGGCTGGGTAGAAGCTCGAGAAGTTCGGCGACAACAGATACCAGGCCCAGGCGATGCCGATATGGCCCGCCGTGTTGCCGCCCGCGGAAAGGCCGTTGATCGCCGTTTTCAGCGAGCTTTTGTCGCTGGTCAAAGGGACGATCGGGGAGGTTGGACACGGATCCGACGCGGCGCGGTAGTTGGCGCTGAGATAGGCGCCGGCGGCGGGGGTTGCGTCCGTGAACGCGTCGGAGCCTTCACGTTCGACCACGCAATTGTTGATGGCCCATTTACACTTGGTGTTCTTGTTGCTGCCCGTGTTCAGATTGTCGCTGCAGCTGCCGCGGCCATTATCTGTAAACTGATATTTCGAGCAGCCATAAGTCGTACAGCTGTTCGAGGCCGTGCCGCGGAGAAGCGGCGCCAGCGTCGAGCCGACGTAAACCGAATTCGAATAAGGTGCGATCGCGACTTTGGAGGTGTAGGGCGATTGCTTGTCCTGCACCACTGTGTCGACGAAGTCCGCGGCTGCGCCTTTGAGCGCCGTGATCCGGCTGCCAGCCATCGAGCCGGTGATGTCGAGCGCCATGGCGGCTTCGATGTTCCAGCCGGAGCGGTCGACGGTTGTGTTGGTCGACACCTTGATATTGTCCATGCCGATCAGATCGAGCATGGTGGTCGGCACGTCGGCGCTGCCGTTGATCGTGACGCTGGTGTCGCTGAACGTTACGGACTCGATCTTCGCGGCGGAGCTCATCGCCTGGGTGGGAAAGTTCGCCGTCGCGAAGTCCGTGGCGATTTGTTCGGCTTGCGCTTGCGTGAAATTCGTCGTGCCGGCGATCGCCAGGGCCGCGCCGTCCAGCGTGTCGCGCAACTGGCGTTTGGCGCTCATGGCGCGCGAAAAATCGATGGCGCCGCCGATGAGGATGCACATCGGAATCAACGCCAGGGCGAAGGTGATGGCGATGTTGCCGCGCTGATCCCGCACAAACCTGCGCATGGTTCTCCCCGTAGATTAACGGAGCGACGATAAGGGCAAACGATTAAGTCCGCGTTTCTTCCGCCGACGGAATAAAATATTGGGGTTAGCGCTTTGTTAGGGATTTGGGCGGCGGGCCACGCTCAACGTTCCGCCGATCAGCGGCGCCGCGGCGGCGAGGGCGGCCTCGATGGGCCGCAACAGCCTTGCATCGGCGCCAAAGATGGCGAGGCCGCTGCCCAGGAGGCCGGGCCGGCCTATGTCCGCCGGCGGCCAGGTGACGGTAAACACGTCCGCGCCGGCCTGTTCGCAGGCGACCTCGAGGGCCTTTTGCGGCGCGGCGTTCAGGATCGGAAACCATATCAGCAGGATCGCATGCCGGGGCGCGCGCTTGATTCCGGCCGCCAGAGCCTGCGCGGCCTCATAATCGGCGGCTGTTTCATAGGACGGATCGGCCAGCACGACGAGGCGGCGCTCGGAGCGCGCCTTCAGGCCGGCGCTCAGAACATCCCACCCGCTTTCGTTCTTGATGGTGACCCGTTCGTCGTCCTTGAAGTTTTCCTGCAGGGCTTTGACCTCGCGCGGGTGGAGTTCGCAGAAGGTCAGGCGGTCGGAGGGGCGCAGCCGCGCCGCCGCGATGGCGGGCGAGCCGGGATAAAAGCGAATCCGCGCCGGGCCGTTAAACTTGCGGATCAGATCGAAATAGGGGGCCAGAGCGGGCGGGCGGCGTTTGCCCGCCATGGCGGCGAGGATGCCTTCGTCGGATTCGGCGGTTTTGCGGGCCTCGGCGCTTCCCAGATCGTACAGGCCCCGGCCGGCGTGGGTGTCGAGATAGTGCAGCGGCCGGGCTTGCAGCCTCAGCGTGCGTAGCACCACGTCCAGGGCCGCATGTTTGACGATGTCGGCCTTGTTGCCGGCGTGGAAGGCGTGAAGATAGCTGAGCACGAGCCCTTCCCGAGCGGCGGCGAGCCGATCCGATAAGAAGGGCTCTGAGTCAAAAGTGTAGACCCATCTTTCCTGGATTTGAGTTCGGTAACTCAAATCCAGGTTGGGTCTATCCGGAATTGGCCTGATCCCGGCGAATTCGCAAGGTTTCACGACGTTTTACGGTTGGGCGCCGTATTGGCCCTTGGAAATTCACCGAATGATACTTTATAACATTCAGGTTAAGCATTCTGGGATCAGCGGCGTGGCCGAACACTCTTACCGTTCCAATTCAGCGCACGCCGACGGCTGGGCGATCGGGCTTTCGGGCCTGTGTCTGGTGCATTGCCTGGCGTTGCCCATCGTGGCGCTGGCGGCGCCGGCGGCCTTGGGGCTGGAGCGCTATCACCTCGAAGTGCATGTGGCCTTTCTGGTGATCGCGGTGGGGCTCACGATTTTTGCGTTCTGGCCCGGCCAGATGCATGGGGTGGACGTGCGGCGCTCGAAGCGGGCGATGGCGCTGGCGGCGACGGGCCTGGCGTTCATGATATCGGCCGTGATCGGGCCGCTACATCTTCACGAGCGCCTGCTCACCACCATCGGCGTTCTGATCCTGGCCTCGGCGCACGTCCTGAACTGGCGGGTGCGGATGCGCGCCCACAAGGCGATCCACGCCGCAGCTTGATCGGCCTAGAGCCCGCGCCAGCGGGCGAAGATCGCGGTCGGCAACAGCCGGCCGGCGGATTGCTCCGGCAGGGTCATTTCACCGCTTTCGATGACGCCCTGGGGCGCATTGGCCGCCTTGAGCGCGGCGTCCAGCCCCTGATGCACGGCCAAGAACGAGGCGCGCACGGCGTACACGGTCGCGATCAGGAAACGCGCGTTCGGATCGAGCAGCCTGCAGCAGCCTTCCAGCAATTCCGGCAAAGCGGCCCAGAGTTCGAACACTTCGCCGTTCGGGCCGCGCCCATGTTTGGGCGGATCCAGAATGATGCCGTGATAGGTGCGGCCGCGGCGCAATTCCCGGCGCACGAAGGCCATGGCGTCGTCGCAGATCCAGCGGATCGGCGCTGAGTCCAGTCCGGAGAGCGTCTGATTTTCCCGGCCATAGCCGATGGATTTCTTGGAGGCGTCGACATGGGTGACGTGCGCGCCGGCTTTGGCCAACGCCAGACTCGCCATGCCGGTATAGCCGAAGAGGTTCAGCACCTGCGGCTTGTCCACGCCCTTGATGGCGTCCTGCGCCCATCGCCAGTGTACGGAATGTTCGGGAAACACGCCCAGATGCCGGAAGGCGGTGAGGCGGGCATTCAGTTTGATCCCGTCCCATTGCATTGGCCACGAATCCGGGATCGGCTTATCGTGGCGCCAACGCCCGGACTCGTCGGACTCATCGCCGCCCGCAAAGGCAGCGTGCGCGCTTCGCCATTGCTGGGGCGGCAGCGTTTTGGGCCAGAACGCCTGCGGGTCCGGCCGGTCGACGATGATGGAGCCATAGCGCTCAAGCTTCCGGCCTTCGCCGCTGTCGAGCAAAGCGTAGTCCTTCCAGTCGTCCGCAACCAGAACGGACGGCGTCAATCGGGGGTCGTTCATTTCAGCCATAAGCGCGTTGCCGCCAAACTTCATAGAGCATCACCGCCGTCGAGACGGCGAGGTTCAGGGAATCGGCGCGGCCCTTCATGGGAATTTCCACCACGGCGTCACAGGCGCTTTTCAGGCCGTCGGGCAGGCCCGATTGCTCATTGCCCATCAGCAGGATCGTGCGCGCGCCGAACACGTCATCCTGAAAGCGGCCGGTTGCGCCCAAAGCGGCGCCGACCAGCGTCGCCTTCTGCGCGGCGCGCCAGGCCAGCAAGCCAGCCGCGTTCGTTCTGGCGAGCGGCACGGCGAACAGCGATCCCATGGTAGCGCGCACGGCCTCCACCGAAAACGGATCGCAGCATTCGTCCACCAAAATCACGGCTTTTGCGCCGGTGGCGTCGGCGGTGCGGACGATCGTGCCGAGATTGCCGGGATCGCGCACCATATGCAGCGCCACGGCCGTCTCACCCTCCTTCAGGTTGAGCGTCTCCAGCGGCGTCAGTTTTTGACGAAAGGCGCCGATGATTGTCTGCGGATTGTCGCGCTTGGCGATCTGGCCCATGGCCTTGGGCGCGGTCTGCAGGAGTCTTACGCCTTTGCCTGAGAGTTCGGCGAGCAAAGCGCGCGTCTTGGGCCGTTCCGCCGCATCCGGCGTGAATGCGGCCGTTTCCGGGAGCCAGCCGGACTCGGCGGCTTCGGCGATCAGGCGCGCACCTTCCGCGAGAAACAGGCCGGTTTCGGTGCGGCCTTTCTTTTCGTGCAGGCTCTTTAAAAGTTTCACGACGGGATTGGCCGCGCTCTCCACAGGCTTAGCCCGAAAATCCGGCGCGGATTGGCGAGTCGGCGCCGCCTCACGCGCGTTGCCGCTTGAGAAAAACGTCTGATTCTCCGTATCTTTGGGCATGTCGAACCAGTCGATCCTTAAATTCCGCGGTGGGGGGCGGGCGGTGAAGTATGTGCGAGGCCTTATGGGCCCAGTGAACGTCTTCCAAAAGGATATTGGTTGGCCAATCTGGGTGCTAGGCCTTCTGGGCTATCTTTTGTTGGCATGGTCTGCATTCGCCGTCACCGGCGATCGCGAACACGGTATCCCCGCAAAACTGGAAGAGGCCGCGCAACAGGCATTGGACCGCGCGGGTGTGTCGTGGGCCAGCGTGAAAGCCGACGGTCAGGCGATCATTCTTACGGGCTCGGCGCCCAGCGAGTCTGCGCGCAAGCTCGCGATCAATGTGGTGAAGACGGCGGTCGGTCCGGGCGGATTCTTCAGCGGCGGCGTGACCAAGGTGCGCGACAAGACCATTAAGGGGCAGGCGGCTGCGGCGCCGATGCGCTGGCTCGCCCGGCGCCGGGACGACGGAGCGCTGGTGCTGAGCGGTCTTGCGCCCAGCGTCGTGCGGCGCGGCGATCTGGTGCAGGACGCGCAGAATCTCGTGCCGGCGCAGGTCGTCGATTCCATGCGGCCCGAGACGAATGCGCCGCAGGACGATTGGTTGCCCGCGGCGCGCCTGGGGCTGAAGCTCATTGCGCAGATGCCGGACGGCGAGGCGGAGATCACCGGCCGGCGGCTGACCGTGCGCGGCACTGCGCCCACCGATGCGTTCGCGCAATCGGCGCTGCTCCAATTGCGCAACCTGCCGGAACCTTTCAAGGGCGAGTCCGCGATCACCACCAGGATGGACATCGCTGAATTGCAGGGAACGGAACTCGCGGCGGCGGAGCGCTCCCAGGCCAATTGCCAGGATGCGTTCACCAAAATCATGGCCTCGAACACGATCAATTTCGAAACCGGCGCCGCCGCTTTAAGCGGCGGCAACAAAAGCGTCCTCGACAAAGTGGCTTACGTGTCCAAGCGGTGTTCCCATTTCCATATCGACGTTCTAGGACACACCGACTCCTCGGGCCTGCGCGACGCAAATATCGACTTGTCCAGGGCGCGAGCGAACACGGTGGTTGCGTATCTCGTTTCCCAGGGCGTTTCGGCCGGCCGGCTGAGCGCCCAGGGACTGGGCCCTGACAAACCCGTCGCTTCCAATGAAACGCCCGAGGGCATGGCGAAAAACCGCCGGATCGACTTCGTCGTTCAGGTGGATGGAGACCAGTAATGGCCTACCTCTTCCTCCATATTCTGTTTCAGCTTCTCGTGGCGCTGCTGTTGGGCGGCGCGCTGGGCTGGTTCGCCCGCAAGTGGTGGGAAGGGCCGCGCACCAAGATTCTGATGGCGGAGCGCGATGCGGCGCTGCGGGCGTCGGATGAAACCTCGTCCGTACAATCCCGGCACTCGGCGCAATTGGTCGGGATGGAGCAGAATATGGCGTCGGCGAACGCGCAGCTTCTGGCGGCGCAGCGTGCGGCGCAGGCTGAAGGCGCGGCGCGGGCCGAAGCGGTGCGCAAGGCTTCGGAACTTGCCGTCGAGGTCGATGCGCTGAAGAAGCAACTCGCCGCCGCGCCGGCCGGCGCAGCGGGGGGCGCCGATTCCGAACGGCTGCGGGCCGAAGCGCTCGACGCCGCGTCCCGCGCGTCGCAACTGGAAATGAGCCTGCGTCAGGCGCGCGAGGAGATTGCGCGACTTGAGGCGCAGAAGGCCGTCATCGCGGATATGGAGAAAAAGCTCGAAGCGGCGGACGGCCAGACCAACGCCGCGCGGGCGCAGGCCGCCGCCGCGCAAGCCGCCGCCGACGAGGCCAAGGCGCGGCTCGCCGCCGCCGAAGCGAGCGCCTCGAAAATGCAGTCGCTGCTCGATTCCAGTGAGGGGGACACCAGCGCCGTGGACGCTGCGCGCGCGGAGGCGGAATCCCTGCGCTGGCGCAACCGCTATCTGGAATCGCGCGCGTCGCATCTGGAAAAAGTCGCCGCCATCGTGGCGGCGGCGCCCGCGGTCGCGGCGATTGCGCCCGCAGAGGCTGCCGCGGTCTCTACCGAACAATCCATCGCGGCGCTGCACGGCGCCTGGTCGCAGCGTTATGCGGATGCGCGCCGCGTGCATCTGGAAACGCGGGTGAACGCCGTCGAAGCTGACGCGCAAAAACAGGCGGATGCGTTCTCCAAGGCGCAAACCGAAAACGCCGAATTGCGCGACAAGATCGCCAAGCTCGCCGCCGAACATTCCGGCGTGCTGCGCGAACGCGATCAGCTGCAGCCGCTCGCGGCGCGTGTCGCGCAATTGCAGACCCAGGTGCAGCAGCTTGACGAATTGCGCCGCAAGGCCGCGCAGGCGGATTCCGCGTTCACCGAACGCGACGCCCTGCGCAAACGGCTGAGCGATCTGGAAGCGCCGCTGCGCGAAATCCCGGCGCTGCGCGCGCGCATCGCCGAGCTTGAGGGTGCAGCCGAGCAGCGCCAGCGTCTGCAGGAACGCGTGAACGCGCTTGAGGCGGGCGCGCGCGAGGTTGAGGCATTGCGCCAGCGCGCCGCTCAGGCCGATGCCGCGCTGAAAGAAGCGGGCGAGCTGAAGCAACGTCTTGCCGCCGCCGAAGCCGCGGCTGCTGAAACGGGCGCCTTGCGTAACCGCATGGCCGAACTGGAGGCCGCCGCCGTCCAGAGCGCTGATATCCGCCAGCGCCTGACTGCGCGCGAGACCGATATCCGCGCCATGCAGAATGAGATTACGCGTCTGCGCAATCTCACCACCGAACTGGAGGCCGACGCCAACGAAGCGGCGTCGCTGCGTCTGCGCTTTGTGGACGTGGAGAACCAGATGCGGGAAGCGTCGACCTTGCGCATGCGTTTGCGCGATGCGGAGACGCGGGCGGCGGAATCCTCACTGCTGCGCCAGCGCATCGCCGATCTGGAGGCCGAAGCGCGGCAGTTCGACGAATTGCGCGCGCGCCTCGCCGATATCGGCGTTCTGGCGGGCGGGGCGCCCGCGCGGGGACGCGAGCCGCTGCCGCTGCGCGAGCCGCGTTACGACCCGCTCTATGCGCCGCGTGAGCCGCGCTATGAACCGATCTATGAGCGCCGCTACGAACCGGCGTATGAGCCGCGCTACGAAGCGCGTGCGCCGCAGCCCCCGCGCACATTCTACGAGCCGCCTTACGAACCTGCGCCCGAGCCTGCGCCGCAGCCCCAGGTTCAGCCGCAACCGCAACCGGCGGCGCCCGCTGCACAGCCAGCGCCGGCGGCCAGCGAAGCGCGCCCAAAGGGGCTCGATGCGCCGCGCCGCGGTCTGCCGGACGATCTGAAAATGATCGGCGGCGTCGGCCCGAAGATCGAGGCGACCTTGCATTCGCTCGGCATCTTCCACTTCGACCAGATCGCGACCTGGACCCAGGACGAAGTGCAGTGGGTGGATTCCTATTTGCGCGTCCGCGGCCGGATCCTGCGGGAGCGCTGGATCGAGCAGGCCCGCCTGCTGGCCCAGGGCATCCGGACGGACGCCGCGGAAAAATACGAACGCGGCGAACATACTTAAAGAAAACGCCCGCCGGATGAACCGGCGGGCGTTTTGCTTTTAAGTGATCGCTTGCGGCGATTATTTCAAACGATACGTCACCGTCGTGACGACCCGCACGGTCTTGTCGACCTGCTGGCTTTCCACGGCGTTCTCGCCCTGGTCGCGCGGCTGGATTTCGAAATAACCCTGCGTCGCGTCCTTGATGCCGCCCAGGCGCGAGCCGGAATCCTTGGCGAATTGCTCGGCGCCGGAACGCGCCGATTTGGTCGCTTCGGCGATCATGTCCGGCTTCACGTCATTGAGCTTCGTGAAGACGTAGCTCGGGCCTTGCCAGCTTGAGAACACCACGCCGCGGCGCACCAGTTCGCCGGTCTTGCGGTAGGATTCCGTCACGCGCTGCACCGCCGTCGTGCGCACATTGATCGTCTGGGCGATCACGTAGCGGGCGGCGACGTTCTGCTGATAGCCGTTGGCGTAATTGTCCGTGACCTCAAGCTGGCCCAGAGCGATTTCATCCGGCTTGAAGCCCTGGTCTTCCAGGAACTTCCGCACCGTCTGGGTGTCGGCGTCGATCGTGCGCTGCACGCCCGACAGGTCGTCGCCGGTCGAGGAATAGCGGATCGGCCAGAAGGCGAGGTCGGCCGTCACGTTCTTTTCTGCCACGCCGCGCACCGTCACATTGCGGTCGTTCAAACGGCTGGAGACGATGCCGTTGCCCACGGCGAGGCCGGCCAGGATCAGGCCGAAGCCCAGGACGCCGGCGGCGAACAGCCCCGCGGCCGCGCCGGCATATTTGTTGTCCAAAAGTTCCGAAAGTTTGTTCGGATTGTTTTCGTCGCTCATAACGCCCCTCCTGCTGCACGCGAGTCTTTGCGCAGGCGGCGCGCCCGACTCGGTTTCGCGCGTTGGAGATACACGACGCGCGAGAACGTGTCGCCGGACTCGCCAAAATCGGGAGTCGCGCCGGCGGCGCGGTCGCACATGGCCAGCGAGGTCATCCGCATGGCCTGTCCCCTCGAGGCCGGAAAGCCGGCCTCAACGATCGGCGCTGAAGACCTGAAAGTCTCCCGCAACTGACCCGCGGCGTTTGCTGCGCCGCATCAATGCTTGACGGATGAAAGTTTCGTAATACTTCGCGGCGGAAG
>CAYNCS010000127.1:0-9296 GCA_964395875.1 uncultured Caulobacteraceae bacterium
CCAGCCGGGCCGCGCCCAGAACGATCGGCGCCGCTTGGAGATAAAGCTCGCTCATCAATACTTGCTCACGCTACCGCCCGCGTCCCCTCGCGCTCAGCCTTAAGCAATTGGGGACCGACGCCTGATTAACATGGTTTCCGAGGGTTTCGAGAGGCTCAAGCCGCGGCGCGGTGCACAATCTTGCCGGACACCATTGTGAGTTCGGCGCGGCCTTGCAGGCGGCGGCCGTCCAACGCGCTGTTTTTCGAGCGAGACAACATCGAATCGGCGTCGAAAACGAACGGCCGGTCTGGATTGATCAGGATGACGTCCGCCGGCGCCCCAACCGCGAGGCGGCCCTGCCACAGACCGAGAAGGTCGGCGGGGGCGCTGGTCACCGAGCGCAGGGCCTGCATCAAGGTAAGATCCTCGGTCTGCACCAGCGTTAGCAGCCCGGGCAACAGCGCTTCAAGACCGGAGGAGCCGAAGGCCGCTTCGCTGAAGGGCAGGCGCTTGTCTTCCGCCGGCTGCGGCACGTGGCCTGAGACGACATATTCGATGACGCCCTCGGCGACCGCGCGCACCAGCGCCTGCCGGTCTTCCTCGCCCCGTAACGGCGGGCTGATCTTGGCGAAGGTCCGGTAATCGCCGACGTCGTTTTCGTTGAGCAGCAAATGATTGATCGTGACCGTGGCGCCGACGCTTTGCCCGCCTTTGCGCGCCGCGCGCAGCAGATCGACCGAGCGGGCCGAAGACGCCATGTCCATGACGTAGCGTACGCCCGTGAGCGCCGCCAGCGCGAGGTCCCGCTGCAGCATGATGGTCTCGGCTTCGGCGGGGATGCCGGTGAGGCCCAGGCGCGCCGACAGGTCGCTTTCGTTCATGACGCCCTGGCCGAGCGCGGGGTCTTCGGCGCGGTGCATGACGAGGAGGTCGAACCCCCGCGCGTATGTCATGACGCGGCGCATGACGCGCGAGTCCGTGATGGGCCGGCCGCCGTTCGTGAACAGGAATGCGCCGGCGTCCTTCATCAGGCCCAGCTCGCTCATCTGCTTGCCGTCGAGCCCTTTGGTGAGCGCGCCGGCGGGAATGATGTGCACATCGCCGCGAGCGCGGCCGCGGCGCTTGATGAAATCCACCAGCGTCGCTTCGTCGATGACGGGATGCGTGTCCGGCATGACGACGAAAGACGTGACGCCGCCCGCGGCCGCTGAGCGCGAGGCGCTGCGCAGCGTTTCCTTATGCTCGGCGCCGGGTTCGCCGGTGACCACGCGCATATCGACCAGGCCGGGCGACAGCACCAGGCCGTTGCACTCGACCACTTCGACGTCGGCGGTGATTTTCGCCGGCGCGGCCTTGGGGCCGACGGCCGCGATCTTCTCGCCTTCGACGAGGAGATCGCCGCGAACATCGGTATCGGTGGCGGGGTCGATGATGCGGGCGTTGCGGAAGAGCGTCTGGTTCATCGGGCGGCCTCCGCATTGGAGGCGCGGGCGGTGAGGGCGGCCAACACCGCCATGCGCACCGCGACGCCCATTTCGACCTGCGTCTGAATAAGGCTGACTTTCGGATCGTCCGCTACGGTGGAGTCGATCTCCACGCCGCGATTCATCGGGCCCGGGTGCATCACGCGCACGCCGGGTTTGGCTTCGGCGAGCTTTTCCCAGTCCAGACCGAAGAAGCGGAAATACTCCCGGGTCGACGGGATCAACGCGCCGTCCATGCGTTCGAGCTGAATGCGCAGCATCATGACGACGTCGGCGTCCTTCAGGCCCTTGTGCATGTCGTTATAGACCTTCGCGCCCCATTCGTGGGCGGAGCGGGGCATCAAAGTCGATGGCGCGATCAGGCGCACGCTGGCGCCCAGCATGTTGAGCAGCAGCACGTTCGAGCGCGCCACGCGGCTGTGCATCACGTCGCCGCAGATGGCCACGTTCAGGCCTTCGATCGTGCCCAGCGCCCGCCGCATCGTCAAAGCGTCGAGCAGCGCCTGCGTTGGGTGTTCGTGCGCGCCGTCGCCGGCGTTGATCACTGAGCAATCGACCTTCTGCGCCAGCAGGTTTGCGGCGCCCGACGCCGAATGCCGCACCACCAGAAGATCCGGGTGCATCGCGTTCAGCGTCACGGCGGTGTCGATCAGCGTTTCGCCCTTGGACATCGAGGAAGAGCGCGGCGCCATGTTCACCGTGTCTGCGCCCAGGCGCTTGCCGGCGAGTTCAAAGGAGCTCTGGGTACGTGTGGAATTCTCGAAGAACAGATTGACCAGCGTGCGGCCCTTCAGCGTGTCGCGTTTTTTCTGGGGCTGCCGGTTCAGTTCGACGAAGCCGTCCGCGTAATCCAGAAGCGCTTCGGCTTCCAGCCTGTCCAAATCCAGAATCGATAGGAGATGCGGGCGTTTCAGGACAGGGGCCGCGGGCGCGGCCCCGGGCGCGGGGCTGGTCAGACTCATGAGGCCACACAATGTTGCGCACAAGGCCGCTTGTAAAGCGCTTGCTGTGGCGAGTTCAGCGGGCGGCCAATGAGAGCGCCAAGGGTATGGTTATCGCGGACAAAAGCGTCGTCGCGGTGACCAATCCCGCCATCAATTTGTCGTCGCCGCCCATTTGTCGGGCCAGGACGTAACCGGACGCCGCCGTGGGCGTGGAGCCCGCAGCGATCAGGACCAGTTTCGAAAGTCCCTGGATTCCCATCAATTCTGCGGAAATCAGCATGGCGGTCGGGCCCCAGAGGAGACGCAGGGCGATTCCGGCGGTCATGTAAGCCGGCGCGGCGGCCACCGCTTTGAAATTGAGGCCGGCCCCGACGCACAGCAAAATGAGGGGTACGCTGGCCTGCCCGAACATATGCACAATCCCGCCGAATGGCTCCGGGATGCGGAATTTCACCAGCAGCATCAGCGCACCGATGGCGCAGCCTATAAGCAGCGGATTCATAAAGAACGAGACGACCCAGTCTTTTCTTGGGGATTCCCGCCCGCCCCAGAGATTGAACCCGATGACGGCCAGAACGTTGGAGGTCAGCGTGATCGGCGCGAAAGCGAGGGCCAGCATCGCAGCGCCGTCGTGGCCCATGAGCGCGGGCGCCGCGGCCAGGATCACCACGCCGTTCCAGCGCACGCCCGATTGAAACACGCAGGCGTAGGAATGATCGCGCTTGAGCAAAGGCCGCGTCGTCAGCGCCCCAAGCGCCATAATGAAAACGCCCAGGACAAGCGCAGCCGAAAGCTTCGCCACGCCGGCGCCGGACAGATCGGCTTTCGAGACGAGGTCCAGCACGTACATCGGCGCCAGGACGTTGAACGTGATGCGGTTCACATCCGCCCAGGATTCGGCCGGTATGATTTTGGTTTCGCGCAGGCCGAGGCCTGTGATGATTATGAGGAAGATGGGAAGAACCGCCGCGAGCGAGGCGGAAAACGTTTCGATCACGCTTGCGGCCCCGGTGCGTTTTCTTGGGGCGCGTCGTTCCGCAGACGATCCACCACGCCTTGCAGGACGTAAGCGGCGGCCAATTGATCGACGATGGCGGCGCGCTGGGCGCGCGAGGCGTCACCTTCGATCATCTGACGAGTCACCGCTGCGGTGCTGAGGCGCTCATCGTAGAACAGGATCGGCGTATCGCGCGTTGCAAGGAGGTTCCGCGCGAAGGCGCGGGCGCTTTGCGCAGACGGGCCTTCGGTGCCGTCCATGTTGCGCGGCAATCCGACGATCAAGCCGACGCCACCGCGCTCGTCGTATAGCTCGAAAATACGCCGCGCGTCGGCGGCGAATTTCGTGCGCCTGAGGCTTTCCACTGGCGTCGCGAGCAGCCGCCCGGGATCGGTGGCGGCGACGCCGATGATCTTCGAGCCCGGGTCCAGCCCTAACAGCGCGCCTTTTACGGGCAGGGCGTCGCGGAAATCTTCATAGGACAGGACCGGCATTCAGGACTCAGTGCTTCGCGCTCATCTTATGCGCTTTCTCCTCGATGAGGTCCATCAGCGCAAACGCCACGCCGGAGCCGACGAAGGTGAGGTGCAGCATCACATACCATTGCAATTCGGTCGTCGTGTATTTGGGCAAGTTCATGAAAATCTTCAGGAGGTGGATTCCCGAGATCGCGACGATGGAGGCGATGAGCTTGATCTTCAGACCCGAGAAATCCAGCGTGCCCATCCATTCAGGACGGTCCGGATCCGTATGGGCCCGGTCGATCTTGGACACGAAATTCTCGTAGCCCGAGAACAGAATGATCAAAACGAGGTTGGCCGCGAGCGACAGATCGACCAGCGACAGAACCAGCAGGATCACGTCCGCCGTCTTCATCGTCATGACGTGCGGGAGTTCGACATAGATTTCCCGGAAGAAAGTGACGACCAGGATGGCCAGCGCCCCGATCAACCCGAGATAAATGGGCGCCAGAAGCCACCGGCTCGCGAAGATGATCCACTCAATAACGGCTTCCAGAAATTTCAAGGTTCAAGCTCCCCAGCCATTCAACCCAAACGCGCCTCACATGCGGTCCAGCCGTACGTTTCGCAAGTGATTTGCGGAAGTTTCGCCTAACCGGCGGCCAAAACGATGATGAAGTCATCTCTGGAAAAGGCGATCCGGTCGGTTTTGGGTGGATTCAGCACCACGCCGCTCTGATCTCGCGGATTGGGCGCGGCGCCTCTCTTGCGGAGGTAGCCGAACGCCGTTTCGCCCCTGCGGCGCGCAGATTCGATCACGGTGAGGAAATTCACCGGCTGGTCCGGCGCCACATAGGCGTCGGCGGGCCGCATATAGACCTCGGCGCCTTCTTCATCGAGCAGATCTCGGAAAATCGCGGCGGCGGCTTCATTTTCGGATGCCTGCGCCAGCATCAGGCTGACCAGTTTGTTGCTGACGACGAAATCGTCCGCCTTCGTAATATCGGCGAGCTCGCGATTGCGGACGTCGGCCATCTCGGAAACGATATTGACGCGCTTGGCGGATTTTGCGGTCAGGCTGCGCAAATGCAGCAGGGTCACGAGCGTGCGGGTGTCCGCCGACTGAAGATCCATGTGATCGCAATAGGACATCACCACTACGTGATCGTAGGAAAGCACGTCCAGCTTCGCGAGCGTGCCGTTTTGCGTGGCGTCGGCATGGACGAAAAACACTTCCATGTTCCGCGTCGGAAGGATGATCTCTTCGGTGCGTTTTTCCAGATCGGCGATGTCGGCGACGATGGTGAGGGTGGAGCCCTTTTCCATATAACGCGAAAGCTCAGCTGCGATGGCCGGCACGCGATGGTTCCAGCCCAGAATAAGCGTGCGCTCCGGCCGCGCCTCATTGCGCGGCAGGTTCCGGATCAGGGTGGAATCGATGTGGGCGCTTTTCGCGGCGGCGGAGCGCCGGATGGCGCTTCTGTCCTCGGCGATCACCAGCGCCCGGATCGTCGGCGTGAAGCGGTAATCTGGCGGCGGATTGAGCGTAACGTTTCCTTTTTCATCGCAAACGCCGATCAACGCGCCTTGATCGAACGAAAGCAAGGCGTCGCCATAGGTCGCGCCGTGCAGCTCAGGCATGGCGATTGTGTAGATCTCGCAGCCTTCGAAATCGAGAAGCTCCGAGTACACGTCGGATAATCCCGCCTGGCGGCAACATTGCACGATGATCCGCGACAGCAGGTCGTCGGCCTGCACGACCTGAATTTCCGCGCCCGCAAGATCCCTGGCGATGGCGGCGTTCGCGTCGTTGCGGAATTCGGCGGCGATGCGGTAGGGCGCAGATCTGCGCTTGGGGTCGTTGGTGATCGCAAGAATGGACTTGATCGATTGGGAGTCCGGGTCCGGGGAATCGCCCGGCAGGATGATGATGGAATCCGAGCCGTGAAGATTGACGATCTGCAGATCGTGCAGATCGGTTGGGTCGCCGCTGCGGCAGATCACTTTGGCGTTTTTTGGCAGCTTCAGTTTTGAGGCGAGATCGTCCTCCATCTCCACCTTGTCCTTGTTCGCCATGATGACCACCCGATAGCGGCGGACGTCCGAATGGGCGACGCAGAGCTGCTGGATGATGTCGGCGATGGACGCGGACCAGTTGAGGATGATTGTGTGATCGCGTTCCAGGACGATGGAGCGCCCCTTGCGCAATTCGTCGAGCTTTTGCTGAACGCCGGCGCTCAGGATGCCGATCAGGCTCGACACCACGAAGACGCCCCAGAGCGTCACCAGGAGCATCACCAGCCGGAAGGCCCAGCCCATGTCGGCGCCCATGGTGCCGGCGTCGAGCGTGCGCATCAGGGATTCCCAGAACGCTTCGATGAAGCCGAGGGGCGATCCGCCTTCGGGGGCGATGTGCGTCAATTTGATGAAAACGGCGATCACGCCGATGACGATGAGGGAGATCAGGCCCAGCCATGCGGTCAGCGCCACGGGGCCGGCGGACATTGTATTGTCGAATCCGTATCGAAGCCTTTGAATTGTTGTCGGCTTTTGGCTCATGGGTCCCCGTGCGCCCGCCGGCGTCGCTTCAGAATCGCTCAAACGCCGCTATAGTCCGGCGCCAAGTGGGCATGACAAGGGCCGATGCCGAACACGAAAGCGGCTGAAACCAGCGCGTGCGGGGGGCGGTATTGGGCGGCTGCGGGTGGTCCGCCGCCTTGAACTTGGTCCGAAATCTTGCCGCCGCGCCCGCCGCTTGCTAGCTCAGCCGCACGGTTCGGAGCTCTTCGACGCTTCAGCCGTCCATTCCTCCGAGGATTTCATGGCCTTAGATATTGAAACCGTTCGCCGCGTCGCGCGCCTTGCGCGCCTGGAAGAGTCCAATGAGCGCCTGCCGGCGCTGGCGCAGGAACTCGATTCCATCATGAATTGGATCGAACAATTGAACGAAGTGGATATCGAGGGCGTCGAGCCGATGGCGTCGGCCGTCGACGCGGTTCTGCCGATGCGACAGGACGTCGTCACGGACGGCGGCGATCCGTCGAAGGTTCTGAAAAACGCCCCCCGCTCGGAAGACGGCTTTTTCGTCGTTCCCAAAGTGGTGGAGTGAGGCGGTCCCGCCTCGGCGGACGGTCCGGTTTTTTGATCCATTTGGGAGCGCGCGCAGCGGCGGTGCGATCCCGGCAAAGGCAAGCATATGAGTGAGTTGACCAATCTGACGCTGAAGTCGGCTTTGGCGGGTCTGAAGGCGAAAGAGTTTTCGGCGCGCGAAATTACCCAGGCGCATGTGGACGCCATCGCCAAGGCGCGTTCGCTCAATGCGTATGTGCTGGAGACGCCGGAACAGGCGCTGGCCATGGCGGACGCCTCCGATGCGCGGCTGGCCAAGGGCGAGGGCGGGGCGCTGGAAGGCGCGCCCTTGGGGATCAAGGATCTGTTCTGCACCGAAGGCGTGCGCACCACCGCCTGCTCGAACATTCTGGGCGAGTTCACCCCCACTTACGAATCCACCGTGACGCGGCAGCTCTGGCGCGACGGCGCGGTGATGCTGGGCAAGCTGAACCTCGATGAGTTCGCGATGGGGTCTTCGAACGAAACCTCGCGCTTCGGTCCGGTCACCAATCCCTGGCGGCGCAAGGGCTCGAACGCGGCGCTCACGCCGGGCGGCTCCTCGGGTGGATCGGCGGCGGCGGCGGCGGCGAATTTGTGCCTCGGCGCCACGGCGACCGACACCGGCGGCTCCATTCGTCAGCCTGCGGCGTTTACGGGCACGGTCGGCATCACGCCGACCTACGGCCGCTGTTCGCGCTGGGGCATCGTGGCGTTCGCCTCTTCGCTCGATCAGGCGGGTCCGATTGCGCGCACGGTGGAAGACGCCGCCATCCTTCTGAAGTCGATGTCGGGGCATGATCCAAAGGATTCCACGTCGCTGAATGTGCCTGTGCCGGATTTCGCCGCGGCCTGCGGACGCTCGCTCAAAGGCGTGCGCGTCGGCGTGCCGAAGGAATATCGCGCCGACGGCATGCCCGATGAAATCGAGAAGCTGTGGGCGCAAGGGGTCGCCTGGCTGAGGGACGCGGGCGCCGAGATCAAGGAAGTCTCGCTGCCGCACACCAAGTACGCGCTGCCTTGCTATTACATCGTGGCGCCGGCGGAGGCCTCTTCGAACCTCGCGCGCTATGACGGCATGCGCTTCGGCAAGCGCGAAGCCGGCGACGACTTGATCGACACTTATCAGAAGACACGCGGCCGCGGCTTCGGCGCCGAAGTGCAGCGCCGTATCCTGATCGGCACCTATGTGCTGTCCGCTGGCTATTACGACGCCTATTATTTGCGGGCGCAGCGCGTGCGGGCGCGCATCGCGGAAGACTTCAAGAAAGTGTTCCTGGACGTCGACGCGTTGCTGACGCCGGCGACGCCCAGCGCGGCCTTTGCGCTGGGTGAGAAGTCCGGCGATCCGGTCGAGATGTACCTCAACGACATCTTCACGGTGACGGCCAATCTGGCCGGCGTGCCGGGTCTGGCTTTGCCGGCCGGTCTGGATGCGCAGGGCCTGCCGCTGGGGCTGCAAATCCTTGGGCGCCCGCTGGACGAGGAAACTGTGTTCTCCGTGGCCGCCGCGATCGAAAAGGCGGCCGGATTCGCGGCCAAGCCGGATAAATGGTGGGGCTGAGCTCCCATCTAAGAATACTGACGCCGGAGCTCGCTCCCGTTAAACTAATGGCGTTTATGGAAGAAGTTTAGCGATGACCGCTTTAGACGTTCGCAATGCCGCTCCCAATCAGCTCGTTTCGGGCGCGACGGGAGACTGGGAAATCATTATCGGGATGGAGGTCCACGCGCAGGTGACCTCTAAATCCAAGCTGTTTTCCGGCGCCTCCGCCGAATACGGCGCCGAGCCGAACGCGCATGTCAGCCTCGTCGATGCGGGCATGCCCGGCATGCTGCCCGTGATCAACGAATTCTGCGTCGAGCAAGCCGTGCGCACTGGTCTGGGCCTGAAGGCGCAGATCAATGAATTCTCGCGCTTTGACCGGAAGAATTATTTCTATCCGGATTTGCCGAGCGGCTACCAGATCAGTCAGTTCCAGCACCCGATCGTCGGCGAGGGCGAGATCGAGGTCGAACGGCCCGACGGCTCGACCTTCGTTTGCCGCATCGAGCGCATTCACCTTGAGCAAGACGCCGGCAAGTCGATCCACGACATGGATCCGGATTCCACCTTCGTCGATTTGAACCGCGCGGGCGTGGCGCTGATGGAAATCGTCTCGCGCCCGGATATTCGTTCGCCGGAAGAGGCGGCGGCTTACCTAAAGAAGCTGCGCAATCTGGTGCGCTATCTGGGCACCTGCGACGGCAATATGGACGAAGGCTCTCTGCGCGCCGACGTCAACGTCTCCGTGCGCCGGCCGGGCGAGCCCTTCGGCAC
>CAYNCS010000128.1:0-9292 GCA_964395875.1 uncultured Caulobacteraceae bacterium
CGGCAGGTGATGCGGTTGCCGGTCCAGTTGTGGAAATATTCGTGCGCGATGACGCTTTCGATGGCGGCGTAATCGGCGTCCGTCGCCGTCGCCGGATCGGCCAGCACATAGGCCGAATTGAAGATGTTGAGGCCCTTGTTCTCCATCGCGCCGAAATTGAAATCGCGCACGGCGACGATGTTGAAAATGTCCAGATCGTATTCGCGGCCGAACACCTCTTCGTCCCAGCGCATGGATCGCTTCAGCGCATCCATCGCATAGGCCGCGCGGGCCGAGCCGCCCGGATCCACGTAGATCGTCAACGCGACCTTACGGCCCGAATGGGTGACGAAGTGGTCCTCGTAGGCGTCGAACCGGCCGGCCACCAGAGCGAACAGATAGCAGGGCTTGGGAAACGGATCGCGCCACAGCGCGTAATGCCGCCCGCCCGGCAATGCGCCCGTTTCAACCAGGTTCCCGTTGGCGAGGAGCGTCGGATAGTCTTCCGCCGGCGCGTTGATGCGCACGCTGTAGCGCGCCAGCACGTCGGGCCGGTCCAGGAAATAGGTGATCTTGCGATAGCCTTCCGCCTCGCACTGCGTGCAATAGCGGCCGCTCGACATGTAAAGGCCCTCCAGCGCCGTGTTGGCGGCGGGGGCGATCTCGGTTTCGATCTCGAGGGTGAACGCTGCGGGCGCCGCCGGGATGGTGAGCGACGTTGCGTCCAGCCGGTAATCGGCCGCCTGCAGCGCCTTTCCATCCAGCGCGACGGAGATCAGTTTCAGACGTTCGCCGTCGAGCCGCAAAGGTGCGGAGGCCGCGCAAGTGCGCCGCATCTGCAGCTTCGAGCGCACGCGCGTGGCGTCGGGTTCGAGGTCGAATTCAAGAAAGACCTCGTCAATCGCGAAGTCGGGCGCTGCGTAATCCTTCAGCCGTACCGGCGCCGGCGTTTCGGTGCGCATCGATTAACTCACTCGGCGGCGCGCTCGCATGCGCTTCAAGGAGAAAAGCGCACGGCGTCCGCGCGATATGCTTAGCGCGGGGGTTGCGGGCGGCGCAACGCCGGGCTGACGAAAGGTTCGCCGGTACGATGCTCCTGCCGTCCGAAGGCGGTCGCGGCGGCCGTCTGGTGACGCGGGCTGGACGCCGCGGCGGGGGAGAGCGCTGCGTCCGGCGCTGTTTCCTCAATCACCAGGGACTGGCTCACGGTCGCGGCGGCGTTCTGGATGTCTGCAAGAACGCGAGCGGCGATGCGGGCCTGTTCGTGCAGGGCCACGGGGATGTCGTCCTCGTATTCGCTGGTCAGGTCCACCAACGTCCTGACGATGCGCATCAGGCGCGGCGCAGCGGCCATCACCCGGGCCTGGGTCTCGTAACGCTCTGGCGCAAGGTCGTATTCCGCGGCTGGGACGCGCCAGCCGCCGCGCGCGTTCTCCGCTGTGACGATGACGGGGTGGGTGCCCGGGGCAGGGTGATGGGCGCTGTCCTCGACGCTTTGCCAGCGGTTCTCCCGGCGGAAGACGGTCCAGTTTTCATTGGCGCAGTCCAGCGCGTCCGGGACCGGACGCTCCGAAACCAGATCGGCGGCCTCGAATTCCCGGCCCAGGCCGCAATCGTAATGGATCCGCAGAGGCTCCTCTATGCCTTTGACCCAATGAGGAATTACCCGCTCAATCGTGGCCCAGGTGCCTACGGGCGTCACGAAGACCCTTTGGTTCTTGTGGAAAACCGCTTTCACCATGGGCCGTGCACCAGTCCGAGAAAATCCAGCATAAACCTTAAAGCCGCAGCGCTTTCCCCTTCGTAAACAAGCACTTCCAGTTATCACGGATCGGTGTTGCGCCGTTTCAAGGAAGTGTCACAAAACTCGGGCATAGGGGCGCCGGGCGCACGGACCGCAGCTGAGAAGGCGGGCCGCGTGGTCAGAGGCGTTCCGCTGCGGCGGTTTCGGGTTTCGAGGAGAATTTTATGCTGAAGAAGCTAATTCTGGCGGCGAGCATCTCGCTGCTGGGCTTTGGCGCCGCGCATGCGC
Source organism: uncultured Caulobacteraceae bacterium (assembly GCA_964395875.1). Taxonomy (GTDB): domain Bacteria; phylum Pseudomonadota; class Alphaproteobacteria; order Caulobacterales; family Aquidulcibacteraceae; genus JBEVJO01. The sequence goes on from CAYNCS010000128.1 coordinate 2,012, forward strand.
GCGACCAAATCCGCATCGTCGGGTCGTCGACGGTGTTTCCGTATTCCCAGGCTGCCGCCGAAGAATATGCAAAGAAGACCGGCAAGAAGGCGCCAGTTGTCGAATCCACCGGCACCGGCGGCGGTTTCAAGGTGTTCTGCGCCGGCAACGGCGAAGACAGCCCGGACATTTCCAACGCTTCGCGACGCATCAAGGCGTCGGAATTTTCGATGTGCCAGGGCAATGGCGTGAAGAGCATCACCGAAGTTCTCATCGGCTATGACGGTCTGTCCATCGCGCACGCCCGCAAGGACAAGAATGAATACGACCTGACCCCGAGCGATCTCTTCAAGGCGCTGGCCGCCGAAGTGCCGCAAGGCAACAAGTGGGTCGCCAACCCCTACAAGACCTGGAACCAGATCAAGCCGGGCCTGCCCAACATGCCGATCCGCGTGTTTGGCCCCCCTCCGACCTCGGGTACGCGTGACGCGTTCGTTGAACTGGTCATGTTTACCGGTTGCGAAACCTTCGGTCTGATGGATTCCTCCAAGGCGTCGATGACCAAGGACGCCTACGAAAAGTTCCGCAAGGAAAAGTGCGGCCGCATGCGTCAGGACGGACCGTTCATCGAAGCGGGCGAAAACGATAACGTGATCGTCGCCCGCCTCGAGTCCGACTCCACAGCGTTCGGCATTTTCGGCTATTCGTTCCTGCACGAAAACGCCGACAAGCTGAAGGCCGTCGCCATCAACGGCGTGAAGCCGTCGGAAGATTCGATCGCGTCCTTCGAATATCCGGTGTCGCGTCCGCTGTACTTCTACGTGAAGAACGATCACCGCAAGGTCGTGCCGGGTCTCGACGAGTTCGTGAAGGTCATGGTGTCCGACGACTCCATCGGCTCGGACGGCTTCAACGTCGATCGCGGTCTTACCCCTCTGGCCCCGAACGTCCTTAAAAAGTGGCGTGAAGCGGCCGAGAAGGGCTATCCGATGAAGGGCCTGTAATCGGCTCCGAACGATGCGGAGGGCGGCCCAGCGCCGCCCTCCCTTTTCGTTTCTTAAAAGCACAGTAATTTCCGCGGCTCGGGTCGTTGGGGGGCCATATGGCTGGCACAGCAGCGCTGGCAATCCTTATTGGGGTTGCGCTTTTCTATGTTTGGGGCCGTTTGCGCGGCGTGGGTTTCGAGCGCAAGGCGGCGGGCGCGCTCCATTCGCGCCCGCTGTACCATGGCGCCTACGCAGCCGCTTGGTTCGGCCTCCCGTCGACCATTCTCCTGCTGGCGTGGTTGTTCATGCAGGGCAAGGTTCTGGACACGATGATCCAGAATAACCTGCCCGCCAGCTACACCGCCGGCATGTCGCATGACGAACTGGAGCTCACAGTCGCGCAGGTGCGCCAGCTCGCCAAGGGCGTCAGCTTTGGCGAGCCGACGCCGGAAGTCATGCACGCCGCCGAGCTGCTGCGCGGCTGGACCCAGATCGCGAACATGTCGATGGTCGTCGCTGTCGCCGGCGTCGGCGCGCTGCTCGCCTTGATCGCGCTTCTGCGCCTGAAGCCCGACTTCTGGGCCCGCAACAAGTTCGAAGGCATCATCACCGGCCTGATGATCGCCTGCGCCGCGGTGGCCATTCTCACGACCTTCGGCATCGTCGCCTCGCTGGTGTTCGAGGCCGCGCGGTTTTTCGAGCGCGTGCCCATTTCCGAATTCCTGTTCGGGCTGAAGTGGGAGCCGCAGATCGCCATCCGCGAAGACCAGGTGGCGGGGCAGGGCGCATTCGGCGCGATCCCGGTCTTCGCCGGCACGCTTCTGATCGCGGCCATCGCCATGCTCGTGGCGACGCCGATCGGCCTCTACACCGCGATTTATCTCTCCGAATACGCGCATGCGAGCATCCGCAACATCGTCAAGCCCGTGCTGGAAATTCTGGCGGGCGTGCCGACCGTCGTATTCGGCTTCTTCGCCACGTTGGTTGTCACCCCCGTGATCATGCAGGTTTGCGAAAGCGCCGGTTTGCCGGTCTCGCCCAATCCTGCGCTGTCGGCGGGCGTAGTCATGGGCATCATGATCATTCCCTTCATTTCGTCCTTCGCCGATGACGCGCTGCGCGCCGTGCCGATGGCGATGCGCGAGGGGTCCTATGCGCTGGGCGCCACAAAGGCGGAGACCATCAGCCGCGTGCTCATCCCGGCGGCGATCCCCGGCATCACGGGCGGCATTCTGCTGGCTGTGTCGCGCGCGATCGGCGAAACCATGATCGTCGTGATGGCCGCGGGTCTGATCGCCACGCTGACGCTGAACCCGTTTGACTCCGTCACGACGACGACGGTGCAGATCGTTACGCTGCTGACCGGCGACAGCGAGTTCGACAACGCCAAGACGCTGTCGGCCTTCGCGCTCGGTTTGCTTCTCTTCCTGATTACGCTTGCACTGAACGTCATCGCCCTGATGACGGTCCGCAAGTATCGCGAACAATACGAATAGGGGATCGACAATGGCCTCGGCGCAAGACCGCAGAATCGATTGGAAGTCCCCGGAGGCGCAGAAGCGTCTGCGCAAGCGTTACGGCGCGGACATGCGCCTGCAGACCTTGGGCATCTCGGCGATCGTTCTCGCCGTGGTGCTGCTGGGAACGCTGTTGTGGTCCATCACCTCCAAGGGCGCGCAAGCATTCGTGCAGACCCACGTCACCTTCTCCGTGGATCTGCCGGGCAACGTCGTCGACCCCAAGGCGATCGACGATGCGCCCTGGCGCAGCATCGTCCGGGACAACTTCCTGAAGCTGTATCCTGAGATCACGTCACGTTCCGAAAAGCGTGAGGTGACGGACATCCTCACGGATTCCGCGCAATACATCCTGCGCGACGCCGTGAAGGCGAACCCGCGTCTGATCGGCCAGCGCGTGAAATTCACCGTGCCGGTCTCGGACATTTACGACCAGCTGCAAAAGGGCGTGGTGCGTCGTGACGTGCCAGAAGAAGAGCGTCCGAAGAACATGACCGACCAGCAGATCGGCTGGTTCGACAAGCTCGCGAAGGACGGCCGCGTCAGCACGCCGTTCAACTGGGCTTTGGTCACCGCTGCGGACTCAACGAAGCCGGAGCTCGCCGGTCTGAAGGCGGCGCTGGCGGGCTCCGCCTACGCGCTTCTGGTGTGCTTCCTGATTTCATTCCCGGTCGGCATCGCCGCCGCGATCTATCTTGAGGAATTCGCGCCCAAGAACCGCATCACCGACATCATCGAAGTCAACATCAACAATCTGGCCGCCGTGCCCTCCATCGTGTTCGGTCTCTTGGGCCTGGCGTTGTTCTTGAACTTCTTCGGTCTGCCCCGATCATCCTCGCTCGTGGGCGGGATGGTGCTGGCCTTGCTGGTTCTGCCGACCATCATCATCGCCACGCGCAACGCGCTGAAAGCGGTGCCGCCGTCGATCCGCGAAGCGGGGCTGGGCGTCGGCGCCTCCAAACACCAGGCGGTGTTCGATCACGTTCTGCCGCTGGCCATGCCGGGCATTCTGACGGGCACGATCATCGGTCTGGCGCACGCGCTGGGCGAGACCGCGCCGCTCCTGCTGATCGGCATGAAGAGCTTCGTCACCACGGCGCCCGAAAGCCTGACGGCGCCGGCGACGGCGCTGCCGACGCAGATCTTCAACTGGTCGGACAGCCCCGAGCGCGGCTTCACGGCCCGCACCTCGGCCGCGATCATCGTGCTCCTGGGCTTCCTGATTGTGATGAACGGCCTGGCGGTGTTCCTGCGCCAGAAGCTCGAGCGGAAGTGGTAAACGCCGCTCTCTGCTGAAACAAAAAACCCCGGGCGGAAGCCCGGGGTTTTCTTTTGCTCAGGGGGTGCGTCCGCCGCTGTTTATTCGGCGGCCAGTTGCAGCTGCGCGGATTGTGCGCCTTCGCTCCAGATGTCGGAATCCTTCCAGGTGTCGACATCCTGCACGCCGATCATGCCGATATGCGCACGCGCCTGCTCCTTGCTCATATCGAATAGCGGCTCGAATTTCGCGAGGAACCACGGCTCGGACTGACGTCCCACATTCATGCCGTTGGTCACCTGTTGCGAGATGGCGGGCCATGTCTCCGGGTAATGCAGCATGGTGCGCATCAGCATCGGCAGCACCATGATGATGGACATGGCGGACATTGCGCCGGCCAGTTCAGGATCGTCGAAAAATTTGAAATAGCCTTCGATGCGCATGAAGAACGGCGACGCTTCCCCAATGAAGTCGTAGCCGCCGCCGCCCAGCATATGGTCGAGGTCGTGCGTCTGGCCGGTGCGCAGGTCCCAGTAATCCAGCAGGCTTTGGGGTTTCCAGTTCGGATTCATCTCGATGCGCGGATCGAGCACGATCTCGAAATTGTTCGCCGTCAGATAATGATAATAGATGCCGCCGCACGTATCCGGCGCATATTTCGCCAGATCCTGCCGCGTGAAGGTCGAAATGAATCCTTCCTCGAACCAGGCGGCCAATTCAGGCTTGGTCTTGCACTGATCCGCGAGCATTTCGTTGATCCGCTTTTCGTCCCGGATCGAATAGAGCGCCTGAAACAGGCTCGGCAGCGCATACGTCATGGGGAAATCGCGCCCGTTCTTGCGCAGCGATTCCTGCACGACGAATTCGCGGATGACAGGATTGTTCAGATACTTGGACGAACTGACCAGACGCGAAGATTGGGTGGGGATGTCCTGCAATCCGCGCATGAAATACGGAATTCGATCGTCGGCCATATACACTCCTCCTTAGCCCCTTCGGGGTCCTCGCCGCCGGCGGCTAGCGCCGATTCGCCTTATGTGTTTGATATAACAATAAAAATATTATTCTTTATTGCATATAGTAACTACACGGACAATGCGGCGCTTAAGCGCAGGCTCGCGCGTTTACGCCGCAGCGAAGCTTGGCGAATCGAGGGAAGAGGCCATTGATCTGGATCAATCGCCCGAGGCGCCGCGGGTGGGCTTAGGGCCTGATCGGGCCGGCCGTACACATGGTCGGCGCGTGAATCAGGCTCTCGATATTAGATTAGAGCGATTATCGAACCGGCCGACCGATTCCGGTCGGCCTGAAATCGCTCTAGTCGGGCTTGCTCTTATGCGCGAGGCTGGCCGCGTTCGCTTCCCAGTTCCGGCCGTCGAACGCCACGATGATCGGCGTCACGCCGCTGTCCGCATCCAGGCAGCGCACATTGACGCTCCAGCCGTCCGGGTTCGAGCGCGGGCGATAGAACGCCTTTACGCCGCAGGAGGCGCAAAATAGGTGATCGGCGACGCCGGTGTTGAATTTGTAGGAGCGCAGATAGGCTTTGCCCTGCGTGATCTCGAAATGCGCGTCGGGCACGATGGCGTGCAGAAAGCCGGTCTTGGTGCAGATCGAGCAATTGCAGTCCTCGACCTCGACCGCATCCGGCAGCAGCACGCGAAAGCGCACCGCGCCGCAATGACAGCCGCCTTCACGCCAGGATTCTGGTTCGCTCATCAGCGCCATACCTCGTAAATTGTGGCCTCGCCGCCGCCGGACCTTACCGGGTTTTCGCCTGGAGTGAAAACGTCAGGGCGCCGAAAGCGTCAACGCTGCGGCTGCGCGGGCAGGATGGTCTTGGTGATGCGCGCCGTGCTGACCAGCGCGCCGTTCGCGAACACGTCGGTATTGATCCAGGCCATGCTTTTGCCGCGCCGGAGTACGGTGGAGCGCAGCGTGTATTCCGCATCGCCGGGCAGCGGTCGCATATGCTGGATGAAGGCGTCGTTGGTCATGGGAAACTCGCCTTCCTTCAAGAGGGTCAGCAAAGCGAGATAGGTGGGCTGTTCGACCAGCGCGTTGACCACGCCGCCGTTCAGCGTGCCCCAGGGCGTCAGGATTTCCGCGCGCGGTTTCAACGCGACCACCGCAATGCCTTCGCCAAATTCGATGGGCCGCACGCCGCACCAACCGAAATAACCGGTGAAGGCGGCTTCAAACAGCGCCCGCCGTCCATCCTGCAGGAACGCGGGCGCCGCGACCATTACGCTTCGGTGTAGCCGCGCTTCTTGGCGAGTTCGTTGACGAGGTCCAGAGCGGATTCCGCGATCATCGTGCCTGGCGTGAAGACGCGGATGGCGCCCATTTCCAAGAGCGTCGGCACGTCGTCGGGCGGAATGACGCCGCCGACCACGATCTCGATGTCCGGGCGGCCGCCTTTGGCGAGCGCATCGCGCAATTGCGGCACCAAAGTGAGGTGGCCCGCCGCCAGCGAGGACACGCCGACGATGTGCACGTCGTTTTCGATGGCGATCTTGGCGACTTCTTCCGGCGTGGCGAACATCGCGCCGATGTCCACGTCCCAGCCCAGATCTCCGAACGCGGACGAGACGACCTTCTGGCCGCGGTCGTGGCCGTCCTGGCCGACCTTCGCCACGAACACGCGCGGCTTGCGGCCTTCGGCCGTTTCGAAGCGCTGCGCGGCTTCGCGGGCCTCGGCGGTGATTTCCGAGCTTTGGCCCATCTCGCGCAGATAGACGCCCTGGATGGACTGGATTTTGGCCGCGTGGCGGCCATAGACGACTTCCAGCGCATCCGAGATTTCGCCCACCGTCGCCTTGGCGCGCGCGGCGTTGACGGCGAGGGCGAGCAGATTGGCGTTGTCGCCCGAGGCGTTGGCGGCGCGCGTAAGGGCGGCCAGCGCGTCCTTCACCTGCGCCGGGTCGCGTTCGGCGCGCAGGCGTTGCAGCTTTTCGATCTGCATCGCGCGCACCTTGGTGTTGTCGACCTTCAGCACCGGCACGGCTTCGGCGTTCGCGACGCGGTACTTGTTCACGCCCACGACTGTCTGGCGGCCTGAGTCGATGCGCGCCTGCGTCTTGGCGGCGGCTTCCTCGATGCGCAGCTTCGGCAGGCCCTCGTCGATGGCGCGCGACATGCCGCCCATGTGCTCGACTTCCTGGATCAGGCTCCAGGCCTTTTCCGCGAGGTCGGCGGTGAGTTTCTCGACATAATAGGAGCCGCCCCAAGGATCGGCGCTGCGCGAAATGCCGCCTTCCTTCTGCAGGAAGAGCTGCGTGTTGCGCGCGATGCGCGCGGAGAAGTCGGTGGGCAGCGCCAGCGCTTCGTCGAACGCGTTGGTATGCAGCGATTGCGTTTGGCCGCCGGCGGCCGCCATGGCTTCGACGCAAGTCCGGATCACGTTGTTGTACACGTCCTGCGCGGTGAGCGACCAGCCCGAGGTCTGCGAGTGCGTGCGCAGCGCCAGCGAACGCTGATCCTTCGGGTTGAATTGCTTGATCAGCTTGGCCCACAGCAAACGGGCCGCGCGCATCTTGGC
>CAYNCS010000129.1:0-9162 GCA_964395875.1 uncultured Caulobacteraceae bacterium
CCATAAGCCAGCATCAGGCGGCGGCGTTCGATCGACATGCTCTCGGGCATGACCAGGATCAGCTTATAGCCCTTCACCGCCGCCACCATGGCCAGGCCCACGCCTGTATTGCCGGAGGTCGGTTCGATGATCGTGCCGCCGGGTTTCAGCGCGCCGGACTTTTCGGCGTCTTCGATCATGGACAAAGCGATGCGGTCCTTGATGGACCCGCCGGGATTGGCCCGCTCGGACTTGATCCAGACTTCAGGTCTATTGGGGGCCGGACCGAACAGGCGCTGGATGCGGATGTGCGGCGTGCCGCCGATGGTTTCGAGGATAGTGTTGGCGCGCATGTGCGGCTCCTGCAGATGGGGCGGCGAACCTGACCCTAGAATACTATGGGGATAGCGCTCGCCAAGCGCTATCCCGCTTTAGTTTTGCTGCAGAGTCCCGGTCGCGGGCTTCAACGGTCCCGTCAGCTCCAGGTGATCAAATGGCTGATGTTCTGGCGCTCGCCTTTCTTCAGGCCGCGCGTCGCCAGATAGTTTTCGGTGATCTTCTCATTGGCGGCCAGCGGGCAGACGACCTCGATGACGCGGTCATATTCGGTTTCGCAGATTTTCCAGCCGTCCTTGGTGCGCACCATCTGGTCGACATAGATCGCGCTGCCGATGGTCTTGGTGTTGTCCATCAGATTGATGAAAATGTCTTCGAGATACCAGGTGACCTTGGCCTTGTCGCCGTTCAGCGTGATCTCCGGCATGTGGCCCTGGTGCATGGCGACCGCGTCGGAGTGGAACGAATTGGCGATGAAGACCACGTAGTTTTCGAGGCCCTGGAACTTCACCTTGTAGTCGCCGCCCCGGAATTCGACCTTCACGTCGTCGGTGAAAAGCGTGCGGAGTTCTGTCGTGTTCGCCGTGTCGATGCAGCGGAAATATTTGTGTTTGACGGTGCGGATGTCTTCGAAATCCGACAGTTCCTGAAGCGTGTAAGCCATATTGCCTCCCTTGCGCCGAACTGGATGTCTCGCGGCGCTTGTTGTCCGGCCAGTCCCGGGTTGTGAAGTTCGGAGACCAGCGCTTCGGCTTTGTTTTAAGCCGGGTCAGGCTGACTTGACCACTAGGGAAAACGGACGAGACGCTGCGGACCGGCCGGATTTCATGGCCCTACGCCAGTTCGGAAAAATTTACGTCGCACCCTCGTAAAAGGACGCTATGCAGGCGGCGGACGGGTTGCTCGAGGCCGCCGGCGGCCTTTAGATGAAGGCGGGTTCAGGGAGGTTGGCATGCTGAAGATGGACGCGCGGATGGGGTTCGAGGACGAACACCACATCTTCCGGGATCAGGTGCGCAAATTCTTCGACAAGGAGCTGGTCCCCCATCTGCCGCGCTGGGAGCAGGAGGGGATTTGCGACCGCGACTTCTGGAACAAGTCCGGCGCCGCGGGCCTCCTGTGCCCCAACGTGCCGGAAGAATATGGCGGGCTGGGCCTGGACTTCCGCTACAACGCCATCGTGGACGAGGAGCTGTCTTATTACGATTGCGTGCTGGGTTTCGCCGTCCACTCGGACATCGTCTGCCACTACATCATGCATTACGGCACGGAGGAGCAGAAAAGCACCTGGCTGCCGAAAATGGTGACCGGCGAGGCGGTTGCGGCCATCGGCATGACCGAGCCGGGCGCAGGCTCCGACCTCAAGAGCATCGTCACCAGCGCCGTGCGCGACGGCGACGAATACGTCATCAATGGCTCCAAGATTTACATCACCAACGGTCAGCACGCGGATTTCGTGCTGCTGGCTTGCAAGACGGATCGCGGCGCGGGCGCCAAGGGCATCTCCCTCATCATCGTCGAGGCGACGCGCAAGGGCTATGTGAAGGGCCGCAATCTGGACAAGGCCGGTCAGCACCACGCCGACACGTCCGAGCTGTTCTTCAACGACGTGCGCGTGCCGGTGACGAACCTGCTGGGCGAGGAGGGCAAGGGCTTCGCCTATATGATGACGGAACTGCCGCAGGAACGCCTGGCCGTCGCCATCGGCACGCAGGCCGCCGCGCAGCGCGCCTTCGACGTCACGGTGGATTTCGTGAAGAACCGCAAGGCGTTCGGCGGCACGGTGTTCGATCTGCAGAACACGCGCTTCGTGCTGGCGGGGCTGGCGACGAAATTACAGGTCGGCTGGGCGCATCTCGACTGGAGCCTCATCCGGCATATCGACGGCAAGCTGACCAGCGCCGAAGCCTCGGCCGGCAAGCTCTATCATTCCGAATTGCAGGGCGAAGTGTGCGACGCGGGCGTGCAGCTGCATGGCGGCGCCGGCTACATGACCGAATACGCAATCTCCCGCCTCTGGCGCGACGCGCGCGTGACGCGCATCTATGGCGGCACGTCGGAAATCATGAAGGAGCTCATCGCGCGGTCTCTTTAAGGCTCGCGTGGGAGAGAAACCTTGTTCGAGAGTCTCAGCCTCACTTCGATCCCCGCGGACGGCGAGCGTCTGCGCAGCCGCGTCAAATCGGTGATCGCGGAAAACCTCTCGGCCCCCTTGAGCCGGCGTGCGCGGTCCTGGACAGGCTTCGACGCCCAATTCAGCCGCGCTTTGGGGAAGGCTGGCTTTATCGGGCTCACGCTGCCGAAGGCCTATGGCGGCGCGGAACTTGGTCCGTTCGCGCGCTTCGTCGTGGTCGAGGAATTGCTGGCGGCGGGCGCGCCGGTGGCGGCGCACTGGATCGCCGACCGGCAGAGCGGACCGCTGATCAATCATTTCGGTACGGAGGCGCAGCGCGCCTTCTACTTGCCGACGATCTGCAGCGGCGAGGCGTTCTTCTGCATCGGCATGAGCGAACCGGGTTCGGGCTCCGATCTGGCCAGCGTGCGCACCAAAGCGGTGAAGACGGATAAAGGCTGGGTCTTGTCGGGCCAGAAGATCTGGACCACGAACGCCATGCACAGCCATTACATGATCGCATTGGTCCGAACGTCGGGGACGGCGGCGGACCGTCAGGCGGGCCTGTCGCAATTCATCGTCGATCTGAAGACGCCCGGCGTGCGCATCCGCCCCATCGTCGACCTCACGGGCGACGCGCATTTCTGCGAAGTGTTTTTTGACGACGCCGTGTTGCCGGATGATGCGCTGATCGGCAGCGAAGGCGATGGCTGGAAACAGGTGACGGCGGAACTGGCGTTCGAGCGGTCGGGCCCGGAGCGCATCTATTCGAGCGTGCTGTTGCTTGACGCATGGGCGCAGCATTTGACGCGCGTCCGGCGCACGGACAGCGCGGCGCTGCAAACGCTCGGCCGGCTGACGGGGCAGTTGGCGACCTATCGCGCGATGTCCGTCGCCGTAACGGCGCAACTCGCCCGCGGCGCCAGCCCGGCGACGGAGGCGTCTTTGGTGAAGGATCTCGGCACGACCTTCGAGCAGAGCTTGCCGGCGCTGATCGGCGACGATCTGGCGGCGCATCCGGACGAGACGCCGGATCCGGAATTCCTGGCGGCGCTGCATTACGTCAGCAATATCGCGCCGAGCTTTTCCCTGCGCGGCGGCACGCGCGAAATCCTGCGCGGCATCATCGCGCGCGGCCTTGGTTTGCGGTGAGGGGAACGCCGATGCTGGATGATGAATTGCTCGGCCCGTTCCAACGCTTGCTGGAGGACGTCTGCACGCCCGCTTTCGTGCGCGCCGTGGATGCGGGCGGCGACGCGGCAGGTCTGTGGGATGCGCTGGAGGGTTCGGGCTTTCTGGATGCGTTGGTCGCGGAAGAGGCGGGCGGCGCCGGTTTGTCCCTGGGCGAGGTCGGGCCGCTGATCATGGCGCTGGGCGCCCATGCCGCGCCGGCTGCGATCGCGGAGACGATGGCGGGGCGCGCCTTGCTGGCGCAGGCGGGCGCTGAAGTTTCAAAGGGGCCGATAGCGCTCGTCTCGATCGGCGAGGGGATGCGGCCCCTGGCGGCTGTGCTGCGCGCGGCCTTGATTGCGGGCGCGGGGGGCAAAGTGCTGGCGATGTCCGTCGGCTACGCCAATGATCGCGTGCAGTTCGGCAAGCCGATCGGCAAGCAACAAGCGATCCAGCAGCAATTGGCGGTGATGGCCGAGCAAAGCGTCGCGGCGCGCCTCGCCGCGCAAATCGGTCTCGCGGCCGGCTTGCAGCCGGGCGTTGAAGCCGCCGCGACGGCCAAGCTGATGGCGAGCATGGCGGCGAATGAAATCGCCAATATCGCGCACGCCGTACATGGCGCGATCGGCATCAGCGAGGAATTCGACCTGCAGCTTTATACGCGGCGGCTGCGCCAATGGCGTCTGGACGAAGGCGCCGAAGGCTATTGGAGCGAACGTCTCGGCCGCGCGCGGCTGGAGAGCGGCGCCGCGTCCAGCGTGGATTATGCGCGCGCCGCGCTAGGGGCGTAAAGTTCGCCGCCTCAGGCTTCGTTCAGGACCGGGCGCCGAGCGACCTTCCAATCTTCGGCGTGGGCCTTGGCCGTTTTGATCGCCTTGTCCCAGAAGACGGTTCCGTTGGCGTGATTGACGAAGTTGAAATTCGTCTTGTGCCGGAACTCCAGCAATTCCACCCCGTCCGCCCCCGGAACATAGGCGTAGGGCATGTCGGCCGGGATGAAGAAGCCGTCGCGCGGGCCGAGAGTTTCCGTGCCGATGCGGAGCGATCCGGCGATGATGTAATAGAGGCAATCCGCGTCGTGGCTGTGCAGCGGCAGTGGGTAGTGCTTCTTGAACCAGACGTGCGTCAGGCTGAAACCCGGCAGGTTGAACAAAACGCGCAGATGCTCGCCCTGATCCATGCCGGCCTGCACCGCCTCCTGCGACAGGCGGCCGACGTCCTCGGCGAAGGGCGCGAAGGTCATGCACGCGCTCTCCGCCAAAGTGGGCGCGCCGTCATAGCGATAGATCTGGAATTTGTGGTCCGCATTGGCCGGCATGGGATCGCTCCCTTTTCAAGCGCGCATCAGGCTTCTGGCGAGGAACGGCAAGCGCCGCTCCGGGTACAGCGGACGCTCGCCTTTTCGGACATCCTAATCGCTTTTACGCCGCGCTCACGCCGTCCAGCGTTTTATGCGCATAGGCGGAATCCAGATATTCCCGAACCTCCGTGATGCGGCCGGCGGAGAAGCGAAGCACGAAGACATAATGGTTGCGGTACACCGCGCCCGTCGACACCAGACCCTCGCTGCGCGCTTCGACCGCGACGCGGTCCGCGCCGGCGAGCGGGGCTTCGAACGCCATCTTGATCCCCTGCGGGAACACGCCCGAAAATCCGGAGATCATTTTGATGTAGTCGTCTCTGGAGAACGACGCCGGCTCTCCGCCGCCCATGCGTTTGTCCATCATGGTCCAGTGAAAATCCGCGGCGCAATACGACCACGCCTTTTGGACGTCGCCGCTTGTGAACGCGTTGAGGAAATCCATCGCCGTGCGGCCGATGTTCCCGCCAGATTCATTCGTGTTCTCGCTCATTCCTATTTTTTCTTTTCCAGCTTTTCGAAGCGCTCGATGCCGCACGTGCCGCGCGACGGGACGGGCGAGCTGGTGTCCAGCAGATGAATGATGGTGGTGTTGCAGAGCTGGCCGGTGGTCGCGTCGTAGGACAGCGCCAGGTTTCTCGACAAACCGGGGCAGCTCTTGGGCTCCGCCAGATAGGCGTCGCCGCCGTTCATCGTCACCAGGATTTGCTTGTCGTTCAGAATGCGCGTTTCGCGGATCTGGTGACTGGTCAGACAAGTCTCGTATTGTCCGGTCCGGTTATACTTTTCGAGTTCCGGCGCTGGCTTGTCGGCCGCAAATGCTGAACTCAGCGGGATGGCGGCTGCGAGTGCGGCGATGAAGTGCGTTTTCATGGGCGTCTCCTTCACGCCTAATCTAGCACTTTTTGTACGCCGGATAAGAGCGCCGTCAGGTTCAATTTTATGTGAGCGAGGCCTTTTGTGCATGTGCGAGCACTTCCAAACGCATGCCTTGCTTTCGCGCTAGCCGATCCCGAGTTCCTTGCGCACCCAGGCGATTCCGTTTCGGAATGTGGAGTCGAACATGGCGACGCGCTGCGCCGCTTCTTCCTCCGAATGCACCGAGCAGCGGCCCGACCAGACGATCACGCAAGAGTCCGGTCCGTCAGCGCGCATGCGGATTTCGGAAAAATGATCGTCCATGAAGGCAGGCGGCAGCAGCTTGTAGGCGAAATGATAATGGGCCGGATCGAAGGACTCGATCCGTTCCCGAAGGATGGGGCCGTCTCCGATTCTGAAGCTGCGCACCGAGCCCGCGCCCGAACCCTCGATCTTGAAATCGGAAAGACCCGCCGCTCTTCGGGTGATCGAGGTGAAGTCCGACAGAAGATCCCACACCTGCTGAACGGGCGCCGTCACCCGCTCCGCGACCGTTTTTTCGGCGATCTGTTTTTCGGCCATATTCAACGTCTCCGCATCGCCATCCGCGCCGCCGCCCTAATCCAGAGGCCGCGTTTCTTCCCAGTCCACCAATCGCGTGCGGGCCTTGAAACGCCATTCAGCGCCGTCGCGCACGAGCTGATCCTGATATCGGATCGCCCAGGTGAGCAAGGCTCGGCGGCCATCCTTCTCGATCAGGTGGTCGGCGATGCAATAGGTTTCGCCCTGGGCCGTATCGCCGGTGATCGTCATCATCTGGTTGCTGACGCGATGCTGCGTGCGCGGATGCAGCTGCCCCAGATAGTCCAGGTTCGAAAGATTGGCCGCAATGCCCTCGGCCCGGAATCCCGGCCCCTCAATGACGATGTCGTCCGTCAAGACCTGGGACCACAGCGCTTTGTCGCGCCGGTCCGCGCCCATGGCGTATAGGATCGCGGCGCGGCGGATCGCCGCTTCGTCCTGGTCGATGGTCATGGTTCCGGCCTCCCTGTGCTGTTTTTTGTATTTATGCGGGGAAGCCTGTCGCAATGCCAGTCATTGGATAAGGGCGCCGCGTATGCGGATGAGGAGGGCGGCGCGTCCAATTCCCGGCCATAGCCTCGGGCGTCCATATCCTCTATGAAGAGGTTTCAAGCGCCATGAGAGCGCTAGCGGCGCCATTCGGCGCCGGGGGACCCTCGGGGTCCCGATGCATAACCAGGGAGGATTTCATGTCCAATACCAACACGCGCCGCGATCTTCTGATTTCCGGAACCGTGCTGAGCGTCGCCGCGTCCGCCATGCCCGCCGCCGCTGCGGCGTCGTCGAAAAACGTGGAGCTCGTGCGCGCCTTCTGCAAAGCGGGCCAGGACCTCGACCTCGACAAACAGATGGCGTTCATCGCCGAGAACGCAATTTATCACAACATGCCGGACGAACCGGTGAATGGCGCCAAGGCGATCCGCGAATTGCTGGCGGGCTACGCAAAGTGCGAAAAAGCGGAGATCATCATCCACCGCATCGTCGAGGCTCCCGACGGGGCCGTTCTCACCGAGCGGCTGGACCGCTTCATGATGGGCGGCAAATGGATCGACTGCGCCGTCATGGGGTCGTGCGACATCAAGGACGGCAAAATCGTCGAGTGGCGCGATTATTACGACAATCTCAAGCTCAGGGCGCAAATGGCGTGACCCTGCGCGGCGCCGGCGGCGTCAACGCCGGCGTCATCGCTGCGCTCAGCTATGATCCATGCTGAGCGCTGACTTGTCCGTCAGCGTTGCGCTTCCGCTTTTGTTTGATTCGATGATCTGCATCCTCGCAATCACGTTTTGAGGATTACGCGCGCTTGTTGGTTTCAGGCGGGCTACGCGGACTCAACATCTCAAAGTGAACTTCCGGCCCGGTAGAGCGGCCAAAAAATCGATTGAGGTCATCTTCGCTTCTGGGGAACGCCATCGCGGACGCCAGGCGCTTGTAGCGGCTTTCTGTGCGCACTGCGGCGGGCCTGCCGCCGATCGCATCAAACCATTTTTTCAAATGCGGGTAATCGGTCCAGGAAAACCCAAGGCTGCGCAACACCCTGACCCAAGGGAAGGTGGCGATGTCAGCGATGCTATAGTCCGTACCCGCGAGATATGGGTGTGTAGAGAGCCGGGCATCCAGGACGTCGAATACCCGCATCGCCAGATTTCTGTAGCGCGCCGCCGCATAGCTGGCAGCCTCGCTGGGATGAATGCGGAAATGCACATGCTGGCCGAGCATCGGGCCTATCCAGGCGACCTGGACCGTCAGCCATTTCAGCACCTCCCACCGCGCCGCTCCCGACGTGGGTAAAAACTCTGCTCCGTAAGTCTCCGCCAGATATTGCAATATCGCGCCGGATTCAAAGATCGGCTGGTCAGGCCCGGCGCCCGCATGGTCGATGATCACCGGATATTTGCCGAGAGGATTGAGCTTCAAGAATTCCGGCGAGAATTGCTCGCCCTGAAACGCGTTCACTTCGATGAAATTGTAGGGAAGCTGCAGCTCCTCCAGCAAGAGGACGACCTTCATCGCGTTGGGCGAACTGCCGCCAAACAGATCAATCACGTGCGATCTCCGAGCGTTTGGACATAGGATTTCATCCTCGCTGCGTCAGTGTGCTTCCCCTAGGCATTGGGTGCAATGTGGCGGTTCATGTGTTTCAAAAAATCCAGCTTGCCGATGGGCAATCCCGCATGCCGCAGCAACGCATACGCCATGGTCACATGGAAATAGAAATTTGGCGTGATCCAGTCTCGAATATCCTCCTCGGAGGACATCACAAAGCGAACGCCATTTGGCAAAGTAAGATCGACGACTGCTTCTGCGCTTGCCCATCCGGCAGGGGCGGACTGGTCGAGCTGCGCTCGCACCGCAGCAATTCGCTCCCGAACCTCTGCAAGCGATGTGTACGCAATCTCTTCAAGTGGGACTGATCTCCCTGCGACTTGATTGAGGGCAAGCAGCACCTGATTGAGCGCGACCCGGAATTGCAGCTCAAGAGAAAACATATCTTCGGCAAGCTTCGCCGCGAGCGCATCGTCTTTCATCCCGAAGTCCTGGGCCTTGCTGACAAGGTGATCGAGCGTGCCGAGCATGTCGGCGAAGACTATCTGGGCTGAACGGGCGTAAGACATCTTGACTTTTTGGCTGCTGGATTTCGTGTTGCCTACACCATCGGTAATCCGTGCACAAAGAGAGATGTTAGCGCCGTATCCGGCTGCCTCAAATCGGAAGCGCGCCGTACACTCCGCTCCAGACAGGAGAATGACCGTTTATGGCCAAT
>CAYNCS010000130.1:0-9142 GCA_964395875.1 uncultured Caulobacteraceae bacterium
GTACATGTGCCAGCGCCAGTCGTCGGCTCCCATGTTGGCGAGCGAGGCGGCGATGCCGCCCTGGGCCGCGACAGTGTGCGAGCGCGTCGGGAAGACTTTCGAGATGCAGGCGGTCTTCAGACCGGCTTCGGCGCAACCGAGCGCCGCGCGCAGGCCGGAACCGCCAGCGCCGACCACCACCACGTCGAAATTGTGGTCGATCCAGGAATAAGCGGCCATGCAATTACACCCAGCTAAAAACGCGGAAGATGGCGAACAACGCGGCGACAGCGCCGGCGACCGCCACAAAGGTATTCAGGACCAGCAGCAGGATGCGCGCGCCTGTCGTATGAATGTAGTCTTCGATGACCACTTGCATACCCGCTTGCATGTGCGTGAACACAGCGATGACGAGCAACGCTGCGGGCACCGCGTTCCACGGCGCGTTCAACCACACCGCGGCATGCTCCCAGCCGAATTGCACGCGTCCCAGAATCAGCGAGCAGATCAACCAGGGCAGCAGGAATAAAAGCGCGACGGCGGTGACGCGCTG
Source organism: uncultured Caulobacteraceae bacterium (assembly GCA_964395875.1). Classification (GTDB taxonomy): domain Bacteria; phylum Pseudomonadota; class Alphaproteobacteria; order Caulobacterales; family Aquidulcibacteraceae; genus JBEVJO01. Next base: position 533 of record CAYNCS010000130.1, read on the forward strand.
CGTAATGAAATGGCCCGTGCCCTCCCTGGCTGAGCCAAGACCGCGCACTTTCGCCAGCGGAGCGCGGATCGTGTTCTTGCTCTTGCTCATTGGATCTGCATCGCTCCCATGTGCGGCGTCGGCGCAGGAATCGTGTACGACCAGACGAAAACGCCGGCGGTGAGCGCCACGGCGCCGAGGATGATCAGCGTGCTCAGGAAACTGGCGAATTTCGGGTTAAAGCCGGCGCCAGCGTCCCAAAAGAGATGGCGCAGGCCACTAAGAACGTGAAAGCTCGCGGCGAAAACGAGACCCCAAATGACGATCTGTCCAACGGGCGAGCCGATCAGCGCAGCTGCAAGGGCGTACACTTGCGGCCCCAGCGCGATGCTCACCAACCAGAGCGCAAACAGGAGGGCGCCGACATAGAGCGCAACGCCGGTGGCGCGGTGCAGGATTGAGGTGAGCATCGTGGCGTGCCAGCGCCAAATCTGAAGATGCGGAGACAGAGGCCGGCCGTCAGGGCCGCCTTTTCCTTTTCCCGCGCTTACGCCGTCCACCATTCTGTGACCCATCCCCTGCCGCGCAAATGAGATTGCGGCGCACCTAGAAACCGCTGCGCCTGCGATGTCAATTCTCGCGATATAGGGCGGCCTGCAACTACGCCCAGATTGTTGCGACGGATTCGCATTTATCAACTTCCAATGCGGACGTCCGTCCGCCGCACAGCGCGGATCTATTGACGGCGGCGGCGGAACCCGGTCAGGAAGGCGCATTCCATTTCTGCGCCGGGACGCTGGGGGTCATGCGCGACGTTTACATCGTCACCGCCGAACGCCTTCGCCTGCGCGCCGAACCTCATTCCGGCGCGAAAATCCTGCGATATTTGATGCGCGGAGAGACGGTGCACCGGCTGGAGGTCGCCCCGGGCGACGATTGGTGGCGGGTCCGGTTGCGCCATGCGGTAACCGGAGCTTCGGTCGGATGGGTGGCGGCGCAATGGCTGCGCGAGCGCAATCCCAAACCCAGAATCATGAGCGGCGATGAAATGCGCGAGAAGCTCAAGGCTTTCACGCCCAAAGGCTCTCCCGCGCTCATCGACAGCGTCGCCGAACCCCTGGCGGAACAACTGGCGACGGCAAAAATAGATACGCCATTGCGTTTACAGCACTTTTTTGCCCAGAGCGCCTACGAGACCGACGAGTTCACCTCCTTCCTGGAGGGCCATGGCCGGTTGCCCGACGATTATTTCCGCGAACACTGCGATCCGGAAGGCCAATGGGGCCAGGTCCTGGGCAACACGGACAAGGATGACGGCCCCCGCTACAAGGGACGCGGCATGCTGATGCTGACCGGACGGACCAATTACCAAGCCGCGGGGGAGGCCTTGGGACTCGATCTGATCCACCATCCCGAAATGGTGGAGCGGCCAGAAAACGCCGTAAAAACCGCAATCTGGATTTGGCGGTCGCGCGAAATGGAAAAATGGGCCGACGCCGACGACGTGGCCGGAATCACCCGGGCGTTCGCCGGCCCAATGTTCGACCATGTTCAAGGCACGCTTGAAGGCCGGGCGGCGCTTGTGAATCAAGCGCGTAAGGTTTTCCGGTAAGCCACCGGTTCGCGTTCCGGAGCAAGTTGCGTCCGGTTTGCATTGACAGCCTGCGCACGAACCCTAGACCCATCACGAATTGAATTGCGCCGTCCAAGACCGGAAACGGGTTCAGAGCGCCGTAAGTTTCAGGTGACCGCCTAATGCTGCTCCTCACCGGCGCCGCCGGATTCATAGGCTTCCACACAGCCAACCGGCTTCTCGACGAAGGAAGGGAAGTCGTGGGCGTCGACGTCGTCAACGACTATTACGACCCGGCGCTGAAACGGGCGCGCCTGGACCTTCTGAATGCGCGCAAGGGCTTCCGGTTCGTGCAGGCGGACATCGCCGACGGCGAAGCGCTGGAGCGGGCGCTGCCCGCGAGGAACGTGGAGCACATCGTTCATTTGGCCGCTCAGGCAGGCGTGCGTTATTCGCTGGAGGCGCCGTTCGCTTACGAGCACTCGAACGTCGCGGGGCACCTGACGATCCTGGAATACGCCCGGCGGGCGCCGAAGCTGAAGCACCTGGTCTATGCGTCGTCGTCTTCGGTCTATGGCGACCGCGATCAGGGCCCGTTCCGCGAAACCGACCGTTGCGACAGCCCGGCCTCGCTTTACGCCGCCACCAAAAAATCCTGCGAGCTGATGAGCGAGACCTATGCCCGGCTCTACGGCCTGCCGCAGACGGGCCTGCGCTTCTTCACCGTGTACGGGCCATGGGGCCGGCCCGACATGGCCTATTGGTCCTTCAGCCAGAAGATCCTGAACGGAGAACCGATCACCCTGTTCGGCGACGGCGTGCTGTCGCGCGATTTCACCTGCATAGACGACATCGCGCCAGCGATCGTGCGTTTGCTGGACCAGCCTCCCGCCATCTCCGAGGGGCGTCCGCACGAAATCTACAATCTGGGCAATTCGACGCCGACCAGCGTTCTGGAACTCGTCGACGCTATAGAATCCGCGCTCGGTCGCAAAGCGCAGCGGATCATGGCGCCGCCCCAGCCTGGCGACGTCACGGTCACCTTCGCCGACATCAGCAAGGCGGCTGCCGCATTCGACTACGATCCGAAGACCAATATCAGCGAAGGCATTCCGCGCTTCGCCGAATGGTTCAAAGCCGAAGGCAATAAGTTCGCGCGCGGGGCTTAAAGCGCCTTCGCCGGCGCGCCGGACGTTTCCTCGCGCCAGATTTTCGGCCGCCGCAGGAACGGATCGACCGGCGACCACACCATCGTCTTGGCCAGATCGCGCAAGCTCACCTTGCGGGCCGCCTGCAAGGTGCGCCGCGTCTCAATGATCGCCGGCAGATCTTTCCAGCCATGCTTAAGGCCAAGCCAGGCCTCCTTCCAGCCGCCACGCATCGAGACGATCAGCAATTCGAGACCCGTCATTGCGGCGTGCGCGGGAAGGCCGGACCAGAAGAACAGGGCCGGCATGTTCTTGACGTAAATCCACAGACGGTTGCGAAACGTGTGGTAAGTCCGAAACGCGGAACGGCGGCCAATCGTCGAGCCGCCGATGTGGCGCACGACCGCATCGGGCGCCTGCACCGCCGAACCGCCCGCCAGGCGCAACCGGAAGCCGAGATCGACATCGACCAGCACCGCGAAAAAGCGCTCGTCGAAACCGCCGATATCCACGAACGTCTGCCGCCGGAACAATGCGGCGACTGCCGATACGCTGAACACCTGGCCTTCCGCATGCAGGAACTGACGATGCCGCCCCTGGCCGCCGCGATAAGGCGCGCCGCCGGCCCAATAGGAATCGCCGACCCCGTCGAAATAGCCGATCTCGCCATCGCGCAACATGGTGGAGCCGAACGCCGCCGCTTCGGGATGACGCTCCGCCGCCGCGAGCAGCTTCTCCAGCCATTCCGGCTCGGGGAAGGCGTCCGGATCAAGGAAGGCGAGAAACTCCGTCTCCAGCATGGCTGAGGCACGATTGTTCGCCGCCGCATAGCCGATGTTCTCCGGCAATTGCACCAGCCGGAAGCCGGCCGGCATGTCGGCGTCCGACAAACGCGCCTCAGGTCCCGAAGCATTGTCGACGACCACTACTTCAAACGCCTTGTAGCTCTGCGCCGCCAGCGCCGCGCGCAAACGCGGCCAGTGCTCAATGGCGTTGAACATGACGATGACGACGCCGACGCGAGGCTGAACCGAGGCGCCTGTATCAAGCGTCATGAAGGACCCTCCGCGCCCAATCCTCCAGCGCCGCGCGCCATGGGCGCAGCGAACGGCCCAACAGGCGCTCCGTCGTCGAACAATCCAGACGCCCGTCGGCGGGACGCTTCGCCGGAGTCGGATAATCCTTTGTGGAGATCGCCTTCAATACCGGCGTCTTGCGCCCAGCCTTGTGCGCGTGATCAAAAATCGCAGCGGCGAATTCATGCCATGTCGCCTCGCCCGAATTCGACAAGTGCAGAATACGGGGCGCATCCGCCGCGCCGACAGTGCTGACCAACGCGCCGATGTCCAGCAAGGCGTCCGCCAGATCGAGCGCGTAGGTCGGCCTTCCGCGCTGGTCGCTCACCACCGAGACCTCGTCGCGCTTGGCGCCGGCGTCCAGCATCGTCAGCGCGAAATTCTTCGGCCACGGAGAATAGACCCAGCTGGTCCGGCACACGATGGCGTGCGGATGTGCCGCGAGCGCCGCCTGCTCGCCCTCGGCTTTCGAGCGTCCATAGACGCCCAGAGGACTGACCGGCGCATCGGTAGGGTAAGGCGCGCCGCCGGCCCCGTCGAACACATAATCCGTCGAAACATGCAGAAACGGCAGACGGGCGCTGTAGGCCGCCGCCGCAAGCGCCGCGGCGCCGTCCCGGTTGATCGCAAAAGCGTGATCCGGCTCGGATTCCGCCAGATCGACCGCGGTCGCCGCCGCTGCGTTGACGACGAACGCCGGCTCATATTTCGCGAACGCCGCGGCGATAGTGGCGGGATCGGCCAGATCGAGCTCGGGACGGCCAAGGCAGATCGCGTGAAATCCGTGCTTGGGCGCACGCTCAGCCAGCGCACGGGCCAATTGGCCCTGCGCGCCTGCGACGAGGATCGGTGTACCGGCCTTGCCCAAATGGTCCATCCGTGCGTTGCGTCGGCCGTAGGGCCGCGACTTAGAACGGAGGCGGAATATCCCTAAGACGCGGCAGGACGCAATCCTTCGGCGATAAAACTGGTCCCTGCACCGGCGCAGGCCATGGAATTTCGAGATCCGGGTCGTTCCAGATCACACCACCCTCCGTTTCCGGGGCGTAGAAATCCGTAACCTTGTAGAAGACCTCCGTCGCAGCCTCGAGCGTCACATAACCATGCGCAAAGCCGGGGGGCACCCACAATTGCTCCATGCCCTCGGCGGTGAGTTCAGCCCACACGGACTTTCCGAAGGTCGGCGAGGCGCCGCGTACATCGACCGCGACGTCGAAAATACGGCCCTTGAGCACCCGCACCAACTTTCCCTGAGCGCGGGGCGCTTTCTGGTAGTGTAAGCCGCGCAGCACGCCTTGCTGCACCGAGAACGCCTGGTTGTCCTGTACGAAAGGGCCCGGCACACCAAGGCTTTCGAGGGTGCGCGTGTTGGCGGTCTCTACAAAAAACCCGCGATCGTCGCGGTTCACTTTGGGCCGGAGCAAGATGACGTCGGGTATCGCGAGGCGTTCGGCTTGCACGGCATGTCCCTCAGACGCCGCGAAGCGTCGCGGCGTCACGCCTCTATGGCGCGCCGAAGTGCGCGTCAATTGCGGCGTTCACGCACGGGAAGGAATCGCGACCCAATAATCAAAGTCCAGAATTACGGCCGGATGCGGCTTCTCCGAAGCCTCCCGCCCCGGGAAGTCGACGCAAGGGTGGTTCTTCGCCGCCACCAGGCGCACCCGCAATGCGCCGACTTTCGGCGCGATCTGCGCCTTGTCGAGAATCTGCGACCACGCAAAAACGGTGTCGCCGGCAAATAGCGGGTTCACATGCTTGCCGGCGTTGATCGCCAGCATCAATTGCGCGTTGGCGAGACCGTTGAACGATAAAGCCCGCGCCAGGGAAATCGCCACGCCGCCATAGATCAAACGCCGACCGAAGCGGCCTGCCGCCTGCTCGTGCAGATTGAAATGCACCTTCGCGGTGTTTTGATACAAACGCGTCGCAATCTGATGTTCCGCCTCTTCGATGGCCATACCGTCGATATGATCGAGGCATTCGCCGATCTCGTAATCCTCAAAAGCGTAAAGCTCGCCCGCCAGATCGTAATCGTACCGCGAGAAATCCAGGCCCGCCGGAAGCACGAGGTCCGAAGCCGGCACCGCCGCCTGCAGAGCGGGCGGCGCAAAATTGGGCATAGGCGTTTGCGGGTCGGACTTATGCACCATCACCCATCGCACATAATCCAGAATCGGATCGCCGTTCTGCGTCACGCCGCGCGAGCGCACCCACACCACGCCGTTCGCGCCCGACGAGTTTTCTTTTTTACCGAGGATTTCTGATTTCGCGGAGATCGTATCGCCGGGAAACGCCAGACGCAGAAACCGGCCCTCCGCGTAGCCCAGATTGGCGACGGCGTTCAGCGAAATGTCCGGGACGGTTTTGCCGAACACGATATGGAACGCCAGCAGGGGGTCTATCGGCGCGCGCGGAAGGCCACAGTTTTGAGCGAATGCGTCCGAGGAAAACAACGCGAAGCGCGACCCGGTCAGCGCGATATTAAGAACGGAATCGCTTTCCGTCAGCGTGCGGGGCGTCGCATGGACCAACGTCGATCCGACCGTGAAGTCTTCCAGAAAATTGCCGCGCTTGGCTTTGGACATATCGCCCCCTCACCCTGACCACAAATGGCAAACAGGCCGAAGGTCAATACATAACCGGCGGATCGATAGGCAAGAACGCGCGCCCGCTCAAAGTCGCGCCGCAGACTAAAGTAGATCGGTCCGGTCGCCGCGCTTCAGATGCTCGACCACATCGCGCACCCGCTGTGAATGTTCGCGCGGTAGAATCATAACGGCGCCTTCCGAGACCACCACGATCAGGTCCTTCACGCCCAGCAGCGATACGTGCGGGCCGTCGGAGCGGACCAGACAATCCTGCGCATCGATGAAAAGCGCGTCGCCTGCGTTTCCATCGTCGGTTTTGTCCGCGATCTCCCACAAAGCCGACCAGGACCCCACGTCGTTCCAGGCCGGCGCAACTGGCGCCACGGCGCCGTTGCGGGTTTTTTCCATAATGGCGATGTCGAAGGGCGTCGATGGGCATCCGCCGAACGCATCACCGTCGAGCTTCACGATGTCTCCAGTGCGAATGGCTTCGCGCACCGCCCGCGCTGCGCCCTGGAGGCACTCGGCGGCATGCATTTCAGCCTCCGCCAACATTGCGCCGGAGCCGAACAGAAACATCCCCGCGTTCCACAGCCAGCCGCCCTCTTTGAGCATGCCCCGCGCACGGTCCAGCGACGGCTTTTCGGCAAAGGTGTCGATGGCGAAAACGGAAACGCCGTGGCGATCCTTGGCGCCCTGCCGGATGTAACCGTAGCCGGTCTCCGGCCCGGTCGGCTCGATGCCGAAAGTCACGATGCGCCCGGCGCCGGCGGCCGGCGCGGCGTCCTCGATCGCTTCAATCAATTTTTCCGGGGCGCCGACCAGATGGTCCGACGGCGTCACAAGCAGCAGAGCGGCGGGATCCATCTCGGCCGCGAACGCCGCGGCGGCGATGGCGGCGGGCGCCGTGTTGCGGCCCTGCGGCTCGAGCAGAAAAGCCATCGGCGACAGGCCGACGGAATCAAGCGATGCACGCGCCGCCTCTACTTGCGTTTCGTTGCAGACCACGATCGGCGGCGCAAACGACACCGATCCTTTGTGACCGGAAAACCTGCGCGCGGTTTCGGCGAACAAATCAGCGCCGCCGCCAAAGGAGTGAAATTGCTTGGGCTTTTTTTGCCGCGACAAAGGCCAGAGGCGCGTGCCGGCGCCGCCGGACAGAATGACTGGAATAATGACTGGCATTTAATATTCGACCCTCGCCGCGCGATTGAGCGGTCTTACAACGCAGACACGCTCAACTAGTGCCATCCGGCGATGTCTTATGGAACGTTTTTCTTAAGTTCCGACAACCAGACGCGCGCATTGCCGTCGGAGGGCGCGCGCCAATCGCCGCGCGGTGACAAGGCGCCGCCCGAAGCGATCTTCGGGCCGTTTGGAATCGCTGAGCGCTTGAACTGACTCGTTGTGAAAAAGCGGCGCAGAAAAACCTCAAGCCAGGATTTGATCGTCGGAAGATCATAAGCGCGCCGCTCCGCGACGCCTTCCGGCCAGGCGCCTGCATTGGCGTCGGCCCAGGCCGCGCGCGCCAAGAACGCAACCTTGGATGGCTTCAGCCCGTAGCGCGTGATGTAAAATAGCGCGAAATCATGCAGCGCGTACGGTCCGATCGTGCCTTCGGTCGATTGGATCTTCCCGTTTTCGTCAGGCGGCACCAATTCGGGAGACACCTCCGTCGCGAGAATGGCGCGCAAGGTGTCCCCCGTCGCATCGCCATAAAAGCCGCGCGCCGCCACCCAGCGAATCAGATGCGCAATGAGCGTCTTCGCCGCGCCCGCGTTGACGTTGTAATGCGACATGTGATCGCCGACGCCATAGGTGCACCAGCCCAGCGCCAGTTCAGACAGATCGCCGGTGCCCAGCACCATGCCGTTTTCAAAATTGGCGACGCGGAACAGATAGTCCGTGCGCAGACCCGCCTGCACGTTCTCGAACGTGACGTCATAGACCTTTTCGCCGCGTGCGAAGGGGTGGCCGATATCCTTCAGCATCAGGTTCGCGGCGGGTTTTATGTCGATCTCGCGCCGCTCGACGCCCAAGGCCTCCATCAGCGCATCGGCGTTCGATTTGGTGTGCGCGCTGGTGGCGAAACCGGGCATCGTGATGGCGATGATGTTTTTGCGGGGCGCGCCCATCAGATCCATGGCGCGCACCGCGACCAGCAGCGCCTGCGTCGAATCGAGACCGCCCGAGACGCCGATGACGATCTTCTTGAGACCGCTGGCCTGCATCCGCGTCAGCAG
>CAYNCS010000131.1:0-615 GCA_964395875.1 uncultured Caulobacteraceae bacterium
GGATAGGGGTGGGGGTGATAAGGTACGAGGCGCAGAGTCTGAAAGTCGCCGAAGGGCGACACAGGCATCAGTTCAGATTAAAGTCCTTCGGGAATGCCAGATGCACCGTTGAGTTTAGTGATTTTCCAGCGCTCGCGATCGTCGAACTCAAACTTTATGTCGTAATTGAAATCAGCATCGACGGTGAGTACGAGCAAGCCTGCCTCTTTTTCAAGATGCTGAATTAGGGCTGCAGAAATGCCTTTCAGATTTTCAAGTGATACCCCGTGCCTGATTGAGTCGACCAATGTGACGCTGGACGCGACGACGTAGGATGCATTTGAACCGGACCAATTGCGTTCAACCTGACACCGATAGAAGGCCCGGTCGTACTTTGGTTCGATGGCCAGAATTAAATCGATAAAGGCTTTGGACAACCCGACAACTTCTTCCGACGGCAACTCGCGGGCCATAACTGTCTCCACTTCACTACAGAAAACTTGTCCGCTTCCAGCGGAATATTCTAGAGAAAACTTCTCGGTAGCAATGTCTGCTTCGGGCCACGAGCAGACTTCACCCCCCCCCCCCACCCCAACCCCCCCGGCGGCGCGGGGGCGCCCCAAAAATGTTTGGGGG
>CAYNCS010000131.1:625-9052 GCA_964395875.1 uncultured Caulobacteraceae bacterium
ACCCCCAACCCCTCCCCGCAAGGGGGAGGGGCGACGCAGCATCTATGTTTGGGCTCCAAATCGAGCGGCGAACAAAGTAAGCCCTTGCATATCAGCTTTGGGATTAGCGCCTCAGCCGCCACCGCCACGCGGCGCCGTGGCCCGGCTCTTCCGCCTCGCCATCAAACACAAAACCCAGCTTTTCCAGAATATGCACGGACGCGTTCTTCTCCGGCAGCGTATGCGCGATGATCGCCGCGACGCGCGGCGTCTCGAAGGCGCGCGCGATCATGGCCTGCGCTGCAAGCATCGCAAGGCCGCGGCCGCGAAAACCCGGCGCTATCGCGTAACCGATCTCCACTTCGCCATCGTCTGAAGGCGCGCCCTTGTATCCGCCCCAGCCGATCATGGTATAGGACTTGGCGGCCGGATCGTTCAGCACGAAGAACAATACGCCCCAGGGTTTCGGGCTCGGGCCGTCGCGATAGGCATTGCGCATGCTTTCCAGCGCGTCGGGGAAGTCTAGCCAGGCATCGGCGATCGCGGCGCCGTCTAGTAATGCGCTGAGTTGCGCCGGGTCCGCGGCGGCCTCGAGCAGCGCCGTCGTGGCGTCGATGAGCTCAATGCGTGGGGCTTCAGGCTTTGGCATCGCGCTCCCGTTCGATCATGATCTTCTGCAGCTTCACCCAGGCCGGATCGCCGGACAGGCCGCCATCGGCGCGGCGGATGCGATGGCAGGGCACGACGGGAAACAGGTCGCACGCCGCCATGGCCTTGCCCGCGGCGCGGGCGGCGCGCGGTTTGCCGATCGCGCGCGCAATGTCGGAATAAGCGCGCGTCTCGCCGAAGGGAACCTGCATCGCGGCGCGCCAGATCTTCATGTCCAGCTCGCCGCCGCGCATGTCGAGCGCGAATTGCGGCATAGATTTCTGCTTGTCGATGAAGGCGACGATGGCCTTGGCGATTTTCAGAGGCTCGCCTTTGGCGGCGACCAGATGCGCTTCGGGAAAGCGGCGGCGCAAGGCGCGCAGCACTGCATTGTCGCTGGCGCCCAGGCCGGACCAGATCAGACCGATGTCCGAGCAAGCGGCCAGCGCGACGCCCAGCGAGGTCTCCGCGCTCGCATAGCGCAAGGTCTCATGCGTGTGATCCACGCGCGGACGAAAGGCGCGCGGCGGATGTTTCCCCGCCAGCGGCATTACCGCAGCATGTCCCGCATCTGCTTGATCCTCCAGGCATGATCCAGCGGACCGTGACCCTTGCCGAAGCCCGGCGCATGGCGGATCGCCTCCAGCACATACGCGCGCGCTTCGTCCACGGAATCTGGCAAAGCCTTGCCTTGCGCGATGAGCGCAGCGATGGCGGAGGCCAGCGTGCAGCCGGTGCCGTGCGTGTTCCCGGTGTGGATGCGCTGGCTCTCGAAGAACAGCTCCTGATGCTCCGTGGCCAGAAGATCGACGATCTGATCGCCGCCGATATGTCCGCCCTTGATGAGCACATTCTTGGCGCCGGCGCGCAGCAGGCGCTCGGCGGCCCGGCGTTGGCCGTCCACATTCTCCACCGCGACATTGGCGAGACGCTCGGCCTCCGGCGCATTGGGCGTCAGCAGATATGCGAAGGGCAGCAATTCGGATTTCAGCGCGTCCACCGCCTCGCGCTGTAAAAGGTTGGCGCCGCCTTTGGCCACCATCACCGGATCGACGATGGCGGGGACGCCCGCGGCGCGGCCGCTCAATTCCTCGGCGATGGCGACGGTCAGGGCCTTGTCGCCCAGCATGCCGGTCTTGATGGCGTCCGCGCCGATGTCGGCGAGGCACACGCGCATTTGTTCGAGCACGGCCGGAATGGGTACGGGGACGATCCCATGCACGCCAGTCGTGTCCTGGATCGTGATGGCGGTGATCGCGGTCATCGCATAACCGCCCAGCGCCGTGACGGTCTTGATGTCGGCCTGGATCCCGGCCCCGCCGCCCGAATCTGAGCCGGCGGCGATTAAAACGCGGCCAAGCGGTTTGGCGGGGGTTTTGGGCGCATTCGGATTAGCGTTTGTATTCATGCTCTTTTCATGGGCCGTTGTGCGCCGGATGCCAAGCGGGCTTGAGTTTTCCGCGTGGAAAGTGTGGCGCCGCCTTCAAGAAAACGTAATCCTGCGAGAGCCGGAATCGCCCGACAAGTGGGTTGAGGGGGGAGCCTCCAATGATCGCAGAAGCGTCCAGTTCCGAAGGGGGCACGCCGCCCGCCGCCGGCGGTCTAACCATCGACGTCGTGTCCGACATGGTCTGTCCCTGGTGTTTTCTGGGCGGGGAATATCTGTTCGCCGCCTTGGCGCAGATTCCCGATATTCCGGTCGAAGTGCGCTGGCGGCCTTACCAATTGGCGCCGGACATTCCGCCCGACGGACTGCCCATGGAAGAGTATATGCGGATGCGCTTCGGCGGCGATACCAGCCGTCTCGGCCCGATCCAGCAGCAATTGCAGGATAAGGGTGCGGCGGTCGGTTTGCGCTTCAATTTCGAAGCCTCGCGAAAGATGCCCAACACCTTTAACGCGCACCGGCTGGTGCTGTGGGCGGCGCAGGGCGGTCCGGGCGGGCAGTCGCGCATGGTGCGGGCGCTGTTCTCAGCGCATTTCGAACAGGGGCAGGATATCGGCGACGTCGATGCCCTGATCCGCATCGCCGAGCTGCTGGGGATGGATCGCGGCGAGGTCACGGCCTATCTGCACAGCGGCGCCGGCGCGGCGAACGTGCAGGCCGAGATCGAGGCGGCGCACCGCATTGGGGTGCAGGGCGTGCCCTTCTTTCTGGTCAACACCCAATACGCGATTTCGGGCGCCCAGCCGCCCGAGGCTTTGGCGCAAGCTTTCCGGCAAATCGCTTCCGAGAGCGTGAAAACCGTGAATTAAACTCTGGCGCTTTTCCCGCGGGCGCCTATGTGGCCCACATGTTCAATCGCGGGAGAGCCTGATGAGTTTGAAATTATCGCAAGCGACCGTTCCGTTCTGGGTCCGGTCGCTCAAGGCGATGTCGGCCATTATCGACAAGGCCGAAGCCTATGCCGAAGCCAAAAAGATCGACCCCAGCGTTCTGATCAATGCGCGTCTGGCGCCGGACATGCGGCCCTTGAGCTTTCAGGTTCAGGTGGCGTGCGATCAGGTGAAGCTGGGCGCGGCCCGTCTGGGCGGCGTTGCGGCGCCGAGCTTTCCCGACACCGAAACGACCTTCGCCGAATTGCGGGCGCGCATCGAAAAGACGCTGGCCTTCATTCAAGGCGTGGACGCGGCCGCCATCGATGCGGGCGAGGCGCGCACGATCGAGCTGAAATTCCCGCAGGGCGCCTTCACCTTCAATGGCTCCGATTACGCGTTCGGTTGGGTGGCGCCCAACCTCTATTTCCACGTGACCACATTCTACGACATCCTGCGCCACAACGGCCTGCCATTGGGCAAGGAAGATTACCTGAACGGGCTGCAGTAAAGGTCAGGCTTTGCGGGCGGCGGAATGCAGGCGGGCGGAGACGTCCTTTTGCGTTTCGCCGCCTTGCTGCGCCGCCAGCACCGAGGGCTGACCGTCCGCCGACAGAAGAATAGCGATCCAGCGCGACGGTTTGAACTGCGCCAGGATAATCATGATCATGACGGTGAGCGGCGCCGCGAGAAACGCGCCCGTAATGCCCCAGATCGAGCCCCAGATCGCCAAAGCCAGCAGCACGACCAGCGGCGACAAATTCAGGCTTTTGCCCGTCATGCGCGGCGCCAAGACATTGCCGATGACGAACTGCCAGAAGGTGATGCCCAGCGCCACCAGGACCGCCGGCATGACGTGCGGGAACTGCACCAGCGCGAACAGCGCCGGCAGCGCCACCGCCACGATCGAGCCCACTGTCGGGATGTAGTTCAGGAAGAAGATCAGCATCGCCCAGAACTCGGCATGTTCCAGCCCGAGCGCCAGCAGGGTGATGTAGGTCAGGACCGTGGTGATGATGCTGAGCACCGTCTGCACCCAGAGATATTGCTCCATGCTTTCGCGGATGGCCGTGATGACGGCGCGCGCATGGCGGCGCTCGTCCCGGTCCTCGAACAATTGATCGAGCTTGGCGGGCAGGCGGCCGGCCGCGGCCAACAGGAAGCCCAGATAGATCAGGATGAAAACGCCGTTGCCGATCAGCGTCTCGAATCCGCCGGCGATCGCCGCCAGAACCTGCCCGGCGTCCAGCCTCGACAACATGGTTTCGACGGTGGGTGCGGGGCCATGCCCGCCGATCATATGAAACGTCTGGTCGACGATTTCATTGAGGCGCGTCTGATAGGCGCCGGTTTGATTGCGGAAGGCGCCCACGTTCTCGACGATGCCGGCCATGACGAAGCTCAGCAGCGTCACGATGATGGCGACTGCAAGCAGCCCGGCGCCCCATTTCGGCAGGCCGGGAATTTTTTGATAGAACCAGCGCGCCATGCCGCCGACGCCGAGGAACAGGATGATCGCCAGGGTCACCTGAGTGAACGTGTCCTTGAAAAACACGAGCCCCCAGATCACCGCCGCCGTCGCGATGATGAACAAAGACCAGATCGCAGCCTTGGTCATCCGAACTTCCCCCATTGTGCGGCGCGCATAATGCCGCAGCATCGGGAGAAAAAGCGAGAGGCTTGCCCCTGATGCGGGTATTTATCCGGGCCGATGCCCGCCGCGCGGTTTAAGGCAGCCGTGTGAGGGCGCGAAGGTCAGGGACGCAGGCTCTGCAACATGGATTTCGCCGCCCAGACGCCGCTGGAAAAGCAGGCTTGCAAAAGATAACCGCCCGTCGGCGCGTCCCAGTCCAGCATCTCGCCCGCCGCATAGGTTCCGGGCCTGGCGCGCAACATGAGGTTTTCGTCCAGCGCCTCCCAGGACAGGCCGCCCGCGGAGGAGATTGCGCGCTCCAGCCCCATCAGCCCCGTGACGCGAACGGGCAGCGCCTTGATGAGGCCGGCGAGCTGCTCCGTATCCGCAAAGGCCGGGTTGTCTTTGCCGGCGGCCTCGATCAGCAGATTGATCGCGGCGGGGCTGAGGTGAAGGCGCTGGCGCAGGTAGGTGGTGAAGCTTTTGCCGCCGCGCGGGCCCGAGAGGCGCTCGACGGTCTGCGCCAGCGTGTGATCGGGCCGCAAATCTACGGCGATGACGGCTTCGCCCTTCGTTTCGAGTTGGGAGCGTATGGCTTGCGAGAGGGCATAGATCCCACCGCCCTCCAGACCTTGCGCGGTGATCATGGCTTCGCCGCGCGAAGAGATGTCCCCGCAGGAGAACGCCGCGCTCTTGATCGGCTCGCCCGCAAAACGCTGCGCGAAATAATCCGACCACTGTATGCGCGCGCCGGCGTTCGAGGCGGAGAAGGGCGTCGCCGCGATTCCGGCTTCGGCGAGGATGCCTTGCCACGATCCGTCCGCGCCCAGACGCGGCCAGCTGGCGCCGCCGAGGGCCAGGAGCGTGGATTGCGGCAGGATGGTTTCGACGTTTCCGGTCTCGTCGCGAAAGCGCAGCGCGCCGGCCTCGTCCCAGCCCAGCCAGTCGCGGCGCAGGCGGAATTGCACCCCTTGCGCTTCCAAGCGTTTCAACCAGGCGCGCAAAAGCGGCGAAGCTTTCATGGCTTTGGGAAACACGCGGCCCGAACTGCCGACGAAGGTCGGCTGCCCCAGACCCTCGGCCCAGGCGCGCAGGGCTTTCGGGCTGAACGCGCGCAGCATCGGCTCAAGGCGCGGCGCGGATGCGCCATAGCGGGCGAGGAACGCCTTAGGTTTGTCCGTGTGCGTGAGATTCAATCCGCCGCGCCCGGCCATCAGGAATTTGCGCCCGAGGCTCGGCATGCGGTCGAACACGATAACTGGCACGCCCGCTGCGCTCAGAATTTCCGCCGCGATCAGACCCGCCGGCCCGCCGCCGATAATGGCCGCGCCGGAAAAATGCTCGGTCGGCATGGCTCAGCAATCCGTATTGGAAATCGCGGTCCAGACCTTCAGGGCCTGTCTGGTTTCGCGCACGTCATGCACGCGCAGGATATGCGCGCCCTTGGAAGCGGCCCAAACCGCCGCCGCCAGCGAGCCGCCGAGGCGCTGATCCGCCGCGGCGTTCTCGTCGAGCTTGCCGATAAAGCTCTTGCGCGAGGCGCCGATCAGCAGCGGCAGGCCGATTTCGGCGAGGCGATGCACGTGCGCCAACAGCTCCAGATTGTGGTCCAGCGTCTTGCCGAAACCCAGCCCCGGATCGACGATGATCTTCTCGCGCGGCAGGCCCGCATGCTGCGCGGCGAACACGCGCTCGGCGAAGAATTCCAAAACCTCCGCCGCGACGCCGCGCGGATAGGATGGATTTTTCTGCATGGTTTGCGGATCGCCCTGCATGTGCATCAGCACGACAAAGGCGTTCAGCTCCACGGCGGTCTTCAGTGAATTCTTGGCGAAGCGCAAAGCCGTCACGTCGTTCCAGATGTCGGCCCCGGCGGCGAAGGCGGCGCGCGCCACGTCGGGCTTCATGGTGTCGATGGAGATGGCGGCGTCCGTCTCCTTGCGGATCGCCTTGATCACGGGGACGACGCGGGCGATTTCCTCCTTGGCCGGAACGGGCGCAGCGCCGGGGCGCGTGCTCTCGCCGCCGATATCGATGATGTCCGCGCCCTCGGCCAGCAGGGCGAAGGCCTTCGCCGCCGCCGCGCCGGAATCCGCGTGCGCGCCGCCGTCCGAGAAGCTGTCTGGCGTCACGTTCAATATGCCCATGATCTGCGGGATGCGCAGGCCGGGCTTGGGAGCGGCGGATTTGATCATTGTTCGACCTTGGGGGCTGATCTATGGACGCACGGGCGAAAAGGGCAAGGGGGAACGGCGGGCTGCGCCGCCAGTCCTCATTCAACGGCCCACGCTGCGCTCACAGCCAGCCCAGCGCATTCGCGATCGCCCACACGCCGAGCAGCGCGAACACGATCGCGGCGGCGATGCGCACGTAGTGCAGCGGCACGACTTTCGTCACTGCCTCGCCGAAAAACACCGCCGGTATGTTGGCGGCCATCATGCCGATCGTGGTGCCCAGCGTGACCAGCGTGATGTTGTGAAAGCGCGCGGCGAGGAGGGAGGTCGCCAGTTGGGTCTTGTCGCCGATCTCGACGATGAAGAACGCGATCAGCGTGGTGAGGAACACGCCGCCATGCGAGCGCGAGAGGGCGTTCTCGTCTTCCTTGTCGGGGATCAGCGCCCACGCCGCCATGGAGATGAAGGCCACGCCCACAACGATCTGGAAGACCTGGCCCGAAAGCCAGTGCGCCACGAAAAAGCCGAGGCTGGCGGCGGCGGCGTGGTTCAACAAAGTGGCCGCGAGAATGCCCAGCACGATCGGAACGGGCTTGCGGAATTTGGCGGCCAGGACGATGGCGAGCAATTGCGTCTTGTCGCCGATTTCGGCGATCGCGACCATTGCGGCGGAGACGAGTACGGTTTCCATGATTACCTCGGGGGCCTTCAGCTGCGAACACGACGATGCGCCGCCCCCTCGGCCCCGTAGCCGGAAGCGGACATCGCCGGTCTCGCCAATTCAAGTCTTGATGACTTGCCGCCTGCGCCATGAACCCGAAAGGCTCAAGTATGTTGACGCGGGCTCCGCTGAGAGGTGCGGACGGCTACTCCCCGAACCGCGCCCGTATGCGCGGATGAAGGAAATACGTCAAGGCCTTGCCCCTCCACCATCTGCGCCTTCGCTTCCGCTCCGGCTTGATGGTCCCCCTCCCCAAATTGCATTTGGGGAGGAATTACCATCGCGCCCAGCATCCGTCCACGCCGGTCATTTTCCATGACAGTGAGGCGCGGCTCCTCCCCAAATGCAATTTGGGGAGGGGGACCATGCGCAGCATGGTGGAGGGGCAAAGCACAAACGCGCATTGAACTAAACCATTGATGGCGCCGCCGCCGCGCTCTAGTGCTGCGCGGCGATAAAAGAGGGCAGGGGGGCGTACGCGTGGGTAATTGGAGCGAAGCAAACATTCCCGATCTTTCGGGAAAGCGCGTTCTGGTGACGGGCGGGGCCAGCGGCATCGGCTTCGAGGCGGCGCGGGCGCTAGCCGAACATGGCGCGGAAATCGTCATCGCCGACCGCAACGAGCAGGCGGGCAAAGCCGCGCCCGAGCGCATCCGGCAGACCGCGCCCAATGCGAAGGTCGAGTATCGCATGCTCGATCTCTCGAGCCTGAAGGCGGTGAAGGAATTCGGCGCGGCTTTCGCCGCCGAGGGCAAGCTGCTCGACGTGCTCATCAACAACGCCGGCATTCAGCCGATCAGCGAGCGTCGCGTCTCCACGGACGGCTTTGAGCTCACCTTCGCCATCGGGCATCTGGGGCATTTCACGCTGACGGCCCTGCTGTTTCCCCTGCTGAAGGCCACGCCCGGCGCGCGCATCGTCACCGTCTCGAGCCTCGTGCATGCGCAGGGCAAGTT
>CAYNCS010000132.1:0-8954 GCA_964395875.1 uncultured Caulobacteraceae bacterium
GCGCGCCAGCCTTTAACGTCACGGAATCGAGCGCTTCGGGCGTGAAGCCCTTCACAGGATGCCGCCGCAGCATGCGCACGTCTCCCACCAAGCCGGTCATCTGGGCCCTCGCTTCAATCTTTCCTGCAATGCGAGCGTTAGCCTTGAATCTCCCGCGGCGGCAATCAATTGTGTTGCGAGACTTTCGGAAGATGGAGGGCGTCGCACCGGCGGCGTAAGGGGGCAAAGGCGCCAATGCCGCAACACGGATTGATCGCGACGCTGGTGGGAGCGCTCGTTCTCGCCTTTTTGTTCGGCCTTCTGGCCAATCGCCTCCGCCTCTCTCCGATCGTCGGCTATCTGCTCGCAGGCGTGGCCGTGGGCCCTTTCACGCCGGGTATGACGGCCGACATTCACCTGACCCAGGAACTCGCCGAGATCGGCGTGATCCTGCTGATGTTCGGGGTCGGCCTCAAATTTTCGATCGACGATCTTTTGAAGGTGCGCGGCGTGGCGCTGCCGGGGGCCATCGTGCAGATGGCGGCGGCCACCGGCCTTGGCGCCGTTCTCGGGGTGCTGATCGGCCTGCCGCTGGCCGAGGCGGCGGCCCTGGGCTTCGCCTTGTCGGTGGCCTCCACCGCGGTGCTGCTGCGCACGCTGGAAGATCGTCAGCTGGTGAAAACGCCGAACGGGCGCATCTGCGTCGGCTGGCTGGTGATCGAGGACATCGCCATTGTTCTGGGGATCGTGCTGACGCCGGCCCTCGTGGCGATCGGCAAGGGCGAGAGTTCAGGCGCCGACTTCACCGCCATCGCTGCGGCCCTGGCCCTCACTCTGGGAAAGATCGCGCTGTTCGTGACCTTGATGCTGGTCGTCGGCGGGCGCTTCTTCCCCTGGCTGATCGTGCGCGTGGCGCACACCCGCTCGCGGGAGCTGCTGTCTCTGGGCTCCCTTGCGCTGGCGCTGGGCATCGCCTTCGCGGCCTATGCCTGGTTCGGCGCCAGCTTCGCCTTGGGCGCCTTCCTGGCTGGCCTCGTCCTGAACGGCACCAAGCTCAGCCACCGCGTGGCGGAGGATTCCCTCCCATTGCGGGACACGTTCGCGGTGATCTTCTTCGTATCGGTGGGGATGCTGTTCGACCCGTCCGTCCTGTGGAAACAGCCTTTGTCGCTGCTAGGCGTGGTGGCGATCATCATCGCCGGCAAAGGCGCCGCCGCATTGGCGATCTGCCGGATTTTCGGCCAGCCGTCCGCCACAGGGCTCCTGGTCGCCGCCGCTCTGGCCCAGATCGGGGAATTCTCGTTCGTCTTCGCCAGCCTTGCCCGCTCGTTGGCGATCATGTCGATGGACACTTACAATCTGATCCTCGGCGGCGCGCTGATCTCGATCGCCCTGAACCCGTTCCTGTTCAACTGGGCGCAGGATCAGGCCGACCGCCTCCAGTCCGGCGCGCAAAGCCCGGCCTGATTCCCCGCGACGGCGGCGTATATTGCCCAATTCGCGAGCGGCTGCACCCTCAAGGCGATTTTTCATTAAGATTCGGACGGCGAATCTGATTTTCTAGGCGGGTTGGCGGCGTGGCCTTTTTTTGGCCCGAACCTTGCGCAAAACCTTCATTCGACTTTGCAGGGATTGTTGCAAAAATTCTTGATTTTGCAGGGGCAAAGTCGGTCGCTCCTGGAGGGGCCCGAATGGCGGCGAAGAAAAAGGACATGTTCCAGGCGGAAGAGCCAGTCAAAGGCGGCCGCTCTAAATCGCACTCTGAGGAGCGCGTGGTCGACATTAACGAAGAGGCCGAGCGCCGCGCGGAACGCCTGCGTCACGAACCCGACGAGAAAGTCGAACGCAAGCTGCGCCATTCCGGATCATGGGCCGTTTGGCTGTCCTTTCTCATGGCCTTCACGTGGCTCGGCGGGATCGGCGCTTTCCTCGTCGGTTATTACACACCGGAACAATTGATCGCTTTGCCCGCGCCGATCGCCCTCGGCGGCGGTCTGATGATTCTGGGCGTGGCCATCATGATCTGTTTCATGGGCTTTCTGGTGCGGGAAACCGCGCAGACCCGCGCCATGTCCCGCCGTCTGGCCGCCGCGGCCGACGTCCTGCTGGCGCCCGCCGCGATCGGCGAATCCACCACCAAGAAGCTGGGCGGCGCCATCCGCACCGAATTGGCCGTTCTGGACAAGGCGCTGACCGAGACCGCGCAGCGCCTGAAGGTTCTGGAGAACACCGTCACCTCGCAAAGCACCGCGCTCACCAGCGCCGCCGTCGCGGTGGAGACGCACACCCGCAATTTCGCGCAGTCCGCCGAGACGCTGGACGCCAAGGCCAACATGATCGAGTCCACCGTCACGCGTCATACGCAGCGCGTGGGCGACGCATTCGCCGCCGCGCAGAACGCCGCGCGCGACATCGAAAGCCGCGTCGTCGGCACCAGCGACAATCTGAAGGCCAGCTCCGAAGCGATCCTGGCCAAGAGCGAACAGCTCACCTTCCTGGCCAAGCAGGTGAACCAGAAAGCCAATTCGCTGGATGTGGCGCTGGACAGCGCGTTGAAGACGCTCGCCACCGCCAGCCATCTGGTCGACGCCGCCAAGGCCTCCACCAATATGGCGACCGACGCCTCGAAATCGGCGGCGGAATCGGTGCGCGCCGCGATCTCCGATTCCATCGAACGCGCCCGCGCCGTGGCCGAACAGATCCGCGCCGAACACAAGGCGCTGGAAGACGTCGGCCAGGTGAGCTTCCAGGCGATCAAGCAGGCGGCGGAAGTCGCGCGCGGCGCCACCGAAACGCTGACCCAGCATTCCGAACGCCGGATCGCCGAACTGTCCCAGACGCTGCAACAAGCCGTCATGCGCGCGGACAACGCCGCCGAACAGCGCATCGACCAGGCTCGCCGCGTCGTTGAACGTACCGGCTCGGCGCTGGATGAAGTGCAAAGCCGCCAGGCGCCCAGCAAGAAACAGGCGTTGCCGCCCGAACAGGAAGTGAAGCCGCGCGACGCCGCCAAAGCCAAGCAGGACGATTCCTGGCGCTGGAAAGACGTTCTGGCGGAAGCCGAAACCGCGCCGGCCATGGGCCTGCCCGTCCCCGCGAACGCCGGCCAGACCGGCCCCGCCCCGATCGACAAACTGACCGCGGCCCTGACCATCGCCGGCGCCGAGCCGTTCCAGGCGATCAGCGACAGCCGCCTGAAAGATGTCCTGAAGCGCGGGGCGGAAAGCGCCGCCGCCCGCCGCTGGGCGGTGTGGGACGCCGCGCCGGACGCGTTGCGCAAGGCCAAGGCCGCCTTGTCGATCGACGCCGGCATGCGCAACGCCGCCCGCATCTTCATGGCCGAGGAATGCACGAAGCAACAGGACGCCGCCTATTTTTCAACGGCTTCCGGCCGCACGTTCCTGATTCTGGACGCCGCCCTGAACTGATTCGGGTTTCAGGCGTTTCGACGGAAGACGCCGGGCTGCGCGTTTTAAGCAGGACCGCTAGCGCAGATTAGAAAAATTCCAAGGTTCGGGACGGGAAAATTCCAGCCGCGCCCCTATATACCCACCAGACACGGCTCGCCCGGGTCCAGAAAGGGGGAATTCATGGCCGCCAATTCGACGACCGCGCTTACCATCGCGATGAGTCCGGAGCACGGGCTTTCCCGCTATTTGGCTGAAATCCGTAAGTTTCCGATGCTGAAGCCCGAAGAGGAATTCATGCTCGCCAAAAGCTGGCGCGAGCATGGCGACGTCGAGGCTGCGCATCGTCTTGTGACCTCCCACCTCCGTCTCGTGGCGAAGATCGCCATGGGCTACCGCGGCTATGGCCTGCCCTTGGGCGAAGTCATCTCCGAGGGAAATGTCGGCCTCATGCAGGCCGTCAAAAAGTTCGAACCGGAAAAGGGCTTTCGTCTCGCCACCTATGCGATGTGGTGGATCCGCGCCGCCATTCAAGAGTACATCCTGCGGTCCTGGAGCCTTGTGAAAATGGGCACCACGGCGGCGCAGAAAAAGCTGTTTTTCAACCTGCGCCGGATGAAAAGCCAGATGCAGGCTCTGGACGAAGGCGATCTGAAGCCGGAGCAAGTCTCCACCATCGCGCACAAGCTCGCGGTCACCGACCAGGAAGTGATCGAGATGAACCGGCGGATGTCCGGCCCTGACGCCTCGCTGAACGCGCCGGTCGGCGCCGAAGGCGACGCCGAATGGCAGGATTGGCTCGCCGACGACAACGCGGAGAACCAGGAAAGCACGATGGCGGAAAGCGAAGAGCTTTCGCTGCGTCGTTCACTGCTGGAGACCGCGCTCGACGAACTGAACGAACGCGAGCGTCATATCATCACCGAGCGCCGTCTGAAGGACGAGCCGGTGACCCTGGAAGAGCTCTCCAAGGAATATGGCGTGAGCCGCGAACGCGTGCGCCAAATCGAGGTGCGCGCCTTCGAGAAGCTGCAAAACGCGATCAAGAAGGCCGCGGCCGCGCGCGGCCTTCTTGAGGAAGCGTAAAGCCCAGAAAAGCCAAGGCAGATCATTGGGGCGCCAGCTTCGGCTGGCGTCCTTCGCTTGTCAGGCCCGCCCTGCCCGAGATCCATCCACGATTTGACATCTCAAATCGTGGAAAAATGGATCGTTTTTCAAAAAGAGCCCTTCTTATCCGATCGGATGCTTTAATCCGATCGGGAAGGGCTCTAAGCACCCCCCATGACGATCATTCTGAATGTGATGTTCGGGCGCAAACGCGGCGGCCTGGAACAGGTGGCTGTGGACTATCACGAGGCCCTGTCGCCCCAACACACCGTCATTTCCGTGATGTCCGGGGACGCCTGGTCGCTGGCGGAAGTCCGCAAGCTCGGCAGCGGCAAGACGCGGGAAATCAGCCCCTTCGGCGACTGGGACCCGCTGGCCGCCCTGGCGCTGCGCAATCTGGCCAAGGCCGAAGGCGCGGAGATCGCCATCTGCACCGGCAATCGCGCCGTGGGCCTGGGCCAGCGCGCCTTGGGCGGCATGATCCCCGTGGTCGGCGTGGCGCAGAATTACAAGCTCAAGCGCTTCCCCCGCTGCGACGCCGGGTTCGGCCCGACGCAGGATCTGGTCAAGACGCTGCAGGGCCTGGGCATCCCCGCTGACCGCACGTTCCATATTCCGAACATGGTGCGCATCCCTGCCCCGCTGGCGAAGCCGCAGAACCCCGTGCCGGTGATCGGCTCCATGGGCCGCTTCGTGGAGAAGAAGGGCTTCGCGCACTACATCAAGGCGCTTGGGGCGCTGAAGCGCTCGGGCGCGCAATTCAAGGCGATCCTGGGCGGCGACGGCGAACTGGAAGGCGAATTGAAAGCGCTAGCCGAGGCCGAAGGTCTCGGCGCCGATCTGACCTTTCCTGGCTGGGTCGTCGACAAGAGCGCGTTCTTCGCCCAGCTCGACATTTTCGTGCTGCCGTCTTTGCACGAACCATTCGGCATCGTGCTGATCGAGGCGATGGCGGCGGGCATGCCCACGATCACCACCGACAGCGAGGGGCCGAGCGAAATCGCCACGCATGGCGCGGACGCCCTGATCTATCCCAAGGGCGACGCGGACGCGCTGGCGCAAGCGTTGTCCACCCTGCTGAGCAATCCGGGCAAGGCCGCCGAACTCGGCGCCGCGGCGCGGGCATGCGCCATTGAAACCTATGACATCAAGGCGGTGGGCGCACGCATGTCGGCGGCGATCGCGGCGATCCTGTCGCCGCGACGCTGAGGCTTTTTCGTCCGAAAAAATTGACCCGCGATTTTACGCGGCCTGCGCAGCGTCCGAACCGGCGCGACGCTCCTCGGCGATCGCGCGCAGACGTTTCATATGGGCGGATCGCCGGTTGATCTGGATAGACATCACCACAATGCGCGCCATTAGCGCCGCGCGGATGACCGGCGAGAACACAAACGCCAGGGCATGCTCAAGCGGGGTGCTGGCGAACTTCCGGAAATAAAGATCGAGGCCCTTGCCCTTCTGCCATTCGACCCAAAGGCGGCTGACCTTGCTGGTCGAGCCGTAATGCTTCACCGCCGCCAGCGGGGTAAACACAACCGAGCCGCCCTCTTCGCCGATGCGGCGGCAGAGATCGATGT
This sequence comes from uncultured Caulobacteraceae bacterium, assembly GCA_964395875.1. Classification (GTDB taxonomy): domain Bacteria; phylum Pseudomonadota; class Alphaproteobacteria; order Caulobacterales; family Aquidulcibacteraceae; genus JBEVJO01. The sequence goes on from CAYNCS010000132.1 coordinate 6,071, forward strand.
CCTCGACATGCAGGAAATAGGATTCGTCGAAGCCGCCGATCTGCTTGAAGTGGGCGGCCGGCGTGAGCATCAGCGCGCCGCTCACCGTCGGCAAAACGACGGGTTCGGCCGGCAGCGGCTCCTTGTCCCAGTGCACGTCCTTGAAGCGCTCGCCCCCGAAACGGGTCAGCAGGCCCGAGAGCCCCGAAAAGCTGGAGGCCGCATTCCAGATCGTCAGCTTGCCGCGCCGCGCGCCGCGCTGTTCCTTGCCGAACACGTCCAGCAGGCGCCCGCCCGCAAGCCAGATGCCCGAGCGGCTGCGTCCCGCATCGATCAAAGCGTCCACGGACCCGGGCTGCAGCACCGCATCCGGATTGAGGAAAAGCAGATAGGCGCCGCGCGCCCTTTGTGCGCCCAGATTGCAGGCCTTCGCGAACCCGACATTGCCGTGGCCCTGCAGGAGCACGAACTTATCCGCATGTTCCTCGACGAAAGCGCGCAGGCGCTTTTCCTGCAGTTCGGGGTTTCCGTTGTTGACGACCACCACTTCGTTGATCGACGGATCGGCGGCGACGCCTTCCAGGCATTCCCAAAGCGACGGACCGGTGTGGTAGGTGACGACGATGGCGCTTACGCGCACGGCGGCTTGCTGCGTCACGAACGGCGACGCGAATTTTTGCGCCGCGAAATCCGGTTCGAACGCAAGAGCGCGCATTGACACCCCTTCAGGCTGCATTCGTGTCCCCATCGCGCTTCGCAGAAAGCGCCGTAATCAAACCCACCGCTGCAAACCCGGTCGACAGGAACCACGCCTGCCAGATTCCGAAGCTCACACAGGCGAAAACGCAAAATGCCCCGACGCTCGCGACCGTCCCCGCAATCGCTCTTCGATCATGGCCCAAACCTCGAACGATAGAAAGGGTCAAAGCCAGAACCAAAGCGGATATCAGACCGGCTCCAACAAGACCCGTTTCGAGCCAAATGTGAAGTGCGGCATTATGCGGATGCCAGGGGATCAGGGAGTGCACGCCCAAGGGGCCGTAATCATGAGCCTGCCTGAATGTTTTTGAGGCATCCATGCCCCATCCAAACCATGGCTTCTGCGCGATTAACGCTGCAGTGTTTTTCCAAATTTCTATACGGTGATAATATGATGCGGGCAGCAATTGTTCCGCCGGCGCCGGCAGCAAATGCAGCCATCCGGCGATTCGCGGCGCAGCCAAAAGTGCAGAAGAAATAATCATGCCGCCGAACAGAATGCTGGCGCGCGGATAGGCGCGTGCGGCCAAATAGCAAATGCCGCCGAACAGCACGCCGATGATAATCGAAGACGTGCCGGTCAGCCGCGCGGCGACCGCGACGGCGAGAACCGGCGCCATCGCGAGCAACTGAAATTTGCCGCCCTTCTTATCCACGGCCGCGATCACGGGCCAGATCATTACGGCGAGTCCGGCGTCCGTCACCGACAGCGATTTCTTCGCCTGATACAGGCCGAGCGGTCCCTCCGGCCGTCCGCCGAGAAGAAATGGAAAGCCCATCGCGCCTTCGAATACACACCAGAATCCCAACAGAAAAATGAAGGCCGTTCCGGCGCGCAGGATAAGTTTGCGGTCCGCATCCGTATCGCCGCGGCAGCACCAGACGAAGGCCGCCAGCAGCGGCAGGTAACAGATTATCGCGATGGCGGTTTTCGGATTTGTCTGCCGCGACCACGACGCCGAATACGCGATCCAGGCCAGCAGCAGCACGAACAACGACAAGGTCACCGGCGCCTTCAAGGCGTCCGACAGCATCGCCTGCAAACGGCGCGGCGACATGGCCGCGAGCGCCCCCACGGCGAAGACCGGGGCCAAGGCCTGCCCGCCCGCGGCGGCGGCGATCGTAGCGGCTACGAAGGCTGAGGCCACGGCGATGCCGCGGCGGCTATAACGGCTTTGATCCAGGACGACAGCCCGACCCTGGAAGCGAGTTTCCTGGCGCCGCTCCAGGTCTTCCACATCGCCGCTTGGGGCCCACGCCATACGCAATCGATCCCTTAAGACCTTTTCCCGATTCGCGTTACACGCCTCAAATCGGGATAAATTGGGTCCATATTCTGATGGAGGCCCTCTTATCCCCGCCGGATCGATTCACGCCGGCCGGAATGGGCCCCGGAAATGGGTACCCGAGCGACTAACGCCGCAAACGGGCCAAATCCGGCGGCGCCGCTTCAGCCGTCAATTGCGTGACGGCGTCGGCCAGCGTCATGGGAATCTGCCGTTCGTTTTCCACGCCTAAACGGCGCAGCGCGACGGTCCGTTCCTCCGCTTCCTTTTTGCCAACCACCAAAATCAACGGAACCTTGGCCAAAGAATGCTCACGCACCTTGTAGCCGATCTTTTCGTTGCGGAGATCGCACTCGGCGCGGAGCCCGGCGGCTTTCAGCGCGTCGGCAACTTCCTGTGCATAAGCGTCGGCGTCTGACGTGATCGCCGCCACAACCGCCTGCACCGGCGACAACCAGAGCGGGAATGCGCCGGCATAATGTTCGATCAGAACGCCGATGAAGCGCTCGAGCGAACCGAGGATGGCGCGGTGAAGCATCACGGGCCGGTGCTTCAGACCATCGGCGCCGACATATTCCGCCTCCAGGCGGTCCGGCAGCACGTAATCGAGCTGGATCGTGCCGCACGTCCATTCGCGGCCGATGGCGTCCTTGATCACAAAATCGAGCTTGGGCGCATAGAACGCGCCGTCGCCTTCGGCAATCACGGGCTCCACGCCGGCCTTGCGCGCAGCCGACAGCATCTGCGTCTCGGCCTTGTCCCAGAACTCGTCAGAGCCCGCGCGCGTTTCCGGTCGCGTGGCCAAATTGATGTGATCCGTCGTCAGACCGAAATCGGTATGGATCGAACGCGCCAGTTCG
>CAYNCS010000133.1:0-8927 GCA_964395875.1 uncultured Caulobacteraceae bacterium
TGCCCTACCCAAAGGAGGTCACTGAGAGGCCATGTCGTCAGCGGCGCGCTCTCGCTGAGAGCGGTCACTGCGCTTGTTCACTTCTGAACGCCTTGCGCACTGTAACGCCGATCGTTCGCGGCGTAAGAGGCGTCAGGAGGCGTTCGCTGCCGAACAAAAGCGGGTTTCCGTAAGAAAATGTAGCGCCGCGTTCGTCGAACGCATTGTCGATGAATCCTGTAATCGACCAGTCTTTGTGCGAGAGGCCCGCCCGGAAAGACGCTTCACCGTAATCGCCCACGTCCGTGCGCCGGTCGTCCGCAAACGTGATGTTCGATGGACCTACATAGCGTCCGCTGATCTCGGCGTTGACGGTCCAGTAGTCCTTCAATGGCAATACGTAAGAAAGCGACGCGCCGGCGACGACATGCGGCGCGCCGGGCAAAGCAGATTCCGGCGGCGCTGGAAAGCTGGGGTCCGTCTTGGCTATTTCGGATTCGTTGAGGCTCAAAGCCGCATGTGCGCGCAGGTTTTGGGACAGGTTCAGATCCCCCTCGGCCTCCATGCCATAGACATGCGCGTCGCCAAGATTGCCCGAAAACGGCAAACCGTCGGCGAGCAGCTGATCGGACTGCACGTTCTTCCAGGCCTCATCGAAGAGCGCCGCATGGACGCTCAGGCGCCCCCCCAGAAATCTGCGCTTGGTTCCGATTTCCAGGTTCCACAGTTCGTCGCCGCCATAAGCGCGGAAGGGTTGCGCGCCGCCCGTAAACAGGCTTCCGCCGCGGCCGCCGGTGTTGAAGCCGCCGGTGCGATATCCCTCACTGGCGAGAAAGTAGTAGAGCGCGCCTGACGCCGGCCTGTATGTTATCTCGATCTTCGGCGCGAAGTCGGATTGGCGTTTCCAGCCCGTAAAGACATCCTCCGTTCCTAGCGAGGCGCGCGTGGTCGTCGCGCGGGTTCGCAATTCGGTGGTGAATGCGCGCGCGCCGAGCGTCACGGCAAACGCGTCCGTCACAGGGTAGGTCAACTCGCCAAACAGCGCCAGTTCGCGCACCTCATCATTGCGGGTGTGTCTGTAGGCGGAGGCTGACGCCGTGACGTCGTCGGCGGCGTCCAGAACGTCCGCTTCGCCATAAGAGGCGAATGCGCCGATCGCCCAGGGCATGCGCGACGCGGCGCCGCGCAGCCTCACTTCCTCGGAATAGAATTTGTAGCGACTGTCCATCGCAAGGCTCGCCGCGTCGCCGCCAGGCACGCCAAACGCCGTCAACGCGCCGGATGCGTCATAAAGCGAATTGACTTCATGCGACACCAGCGCGCTGGTCGACACGAATTCCGCGAAAGAGAGCGCGCCCTTTATCGTCATGGCGGCCAGCGCGAAATCGTTATCGTGCGGTTCGCGTATTTTTGCTGTGCGGCTCTGTTCGGCGCTTCCGGCGTACAGATATTGGGAATCCGCCGAATCGATGGCCTGCGACACGCCCTGGAAACTGAGGCTCCAGCTTCCTCTCAGCGCGAACGCCGCAGCGGCGCGGCCGCCTTCCCGGCGCGTCCGATTAACGTCGCGCAGACCAAGTCCCGGATTGTCGAGCCAGCCCGGAGCGACGTCTCGGTAAAAAATGCCGCGGACAGCGCCGCGTCCGCTCAACACCGGAACGTTGGCGACAAGGTCGAGCGCCGTATCGGCGCCGCCGTCATCCACGGACACCGCCGTGGCCTGCACGTCCGCCAGATAGCGGTCCGGATCGGGCGCGTTCGGCGCCATGCGATAAACGCCCGCCTCCGCGCCGGCGCCATAGCGGACGCCCTGCGGTCCGCGGAGAATTTCGACGGCGTTCATATCGGTCAGGCGCAAATCCGGATCCGGCGCACCATCAGTGAGCCGAACGTCTCCCAGATAAACGCCGATGGTCGATTGCGCCTGCCCGCTGAACACGCCGTCGGATAGTCCCCGCAAAATGATCTTGTCGCGCCCGGGTCCCAAATTCGTAACGATCATCCCCGCGGCGTCCGCTGCAATGTCCGCCGCGCCATTGATTCCACCGTTGCGGAGTGCGTCCCCCGACAGAACGGAGATGGAGCCAGGCGCGTTGCTGAGCGATTGCGGCTGCAGCGATGCGGTGACGACGATGTCAGGCCCCTCAAACGCTGGCCGAGCATCAGCCTGCCGTACAATTTCAAACGTCGCGGCGTCGATGCGCCGATAGCCGTATCCAGAGCCTTCCAGCAAAGCGTCCAAGGCGTCTTCGACGCGCATGCGCCCATGCAGCGCGGGCGCCTGCACGGCGTCCAGTCCCTTCGGCGTCGAGATCGAGATATTGGCTTCGACGGCGAGCGCCACCAGCGCCCGGTTCAAAGATTGCGCTTTAACGGCGAACGCGACGGGCGCGGCGAGAACGTTCGCCGGCGACAGCATCAATGTGAACGAAATGGCGGCGGCGGGCGCCGCAAGTGTCTTTAGCTTACGGCGCGCGCGTTCGAAGGACGTACTGGCCGCCGACTCGCTCAGCCGAAATTGGCAGAAAGGCCTCAAGTCGCCGGACAACCGCTTCCTCCGAATCCAGCGACAACACGCCAGTGAAGCGCGCATCCCCGGCGCCGCCTTCCAGACGCAGCGGGATATTGAAGCGCCGGTTAAGCGCCGAAACCACGTCCGTCAATCGGGCGTCGTCATAAACCAGCTGACCGGAGCGCCAGGCGAAGGCGTTTTCCGGATCGCAAGCGCGGATCATTCCCGGCGCCGCGCCGGTTTGTGTGAATTCCTGACCGGCGACGAGGCGTGCGGCGTGCGGATCGCCAGTGCGACGCACTTGCACGATGCCGCGCCGGACGCTGACGCGCGTGGCGCCGTCAAAATTGAAGACGTTGAATTCGGTGCCGACGACCCGGATTTCGTTGCCCCGCGCCCCAATCAGGAAAGGCCGCGCCGGGTTCTTGGCGATTTCGAACGTCGCCTCGGCGTCCGCCATCTCCACCCGCCGCTCCTTCTTTGAGAAGGCCACTTTCAGCGTGGATGCGGCGTTCATCGTCACCGTCGATCCGTCCTCCAGCTTTAGCGTCCGGGTTTCCCCCGGCGCCGTGGAATAGGTTTTCCATTGCAGTGCTGGACTCAGCAGATTGGGACCGACCACCAGTGCCGCGAGTCCCGCCACCATGGCCCCGCCGATCAGCATGCGCCGGGAGGGGCTGGCCGTACGATCGGGCTTCTTGAACGAAAGCACCTCCGCCGCCGGCGCATCCAGCGCTTTCAGGATGCTTTCGGAATCCGCTCCCAGAGCAATATCAATCATATCGAGCGCGTCATAGGCTGCCCGATGGGCCGGATTGGACACCCAGGTTTCAAACGCGAGGAAATCGGCCTCCGCGGCGTCGTCGGCCTGCAAGCGCACATGCCAAACGGCGGCCTCTTCCGCCGCTCGCTCCGCATGCTGATTGGATTCAGACCCGTTCACGCTTGAACCTTGTCCCTTGCTAACGAATAGACGGTGCGCCTTCCGCGGCGCCTCAGTTCCGCCCCAATATTTTTCGCGCCCCTCATCGCAGGCGTCCCGCGAGCTGCTTGAGCGCGGCGATCATGTGCTTCTCGACCGCACTCTTGGAGATGCCTAGTTCCGCCGCGACTTCGGCGTGCGAGCGGCCCTCCAATTTGTGCAGGCGGAACACTTTGCCGCACTGCGGCGGCAATTCCCGCACAGCCTCAATGAGGCGCCCGAGGCGCCGCCGGGAATCGATGACGTCGTCTGGATGCGGAACCTCCGCTACAGTTTCCGAATCCATCATGGTTGCGCTGACCTGCAGGAAGGCGCCGTCCCGCTGAACGCTCCGCCGCCGGCTTCGGGCGCGGTCCACGACCAGGTTGAGAACCATCTTGTAAAGGTAGGGCAGGCCCGCCTGCACACCGCTTGGCTCCGCCCGCTGCAGACGCAAATACAATTCCTGGACAATGTCTTCCGCTTCTTCGGCGGAGCCTGTCCGCGCCGCCGCAAAGCGCACCAGAGCAGCCCGCTGAGCCAGATAAAGGCCCATGAGATCCTGCGGCGCTTTGTGAAGATCGTCTTGTTCGGCCGCCACGCGGGATCGCGCCCTGAAGAGTGAATCGAGCGCCCGTTATAGGGCGCGCACGGCGACCGCCGTCAATGGAGCGGCGGCAGTCCTAAGTCTTTTTCGCGCCTCCGGCGCCACAAAAAACATTTTTGGACATGAGGGGCTGAGGCGTCCGCACCGTCTGAAGCACAGGGAACAGAGGCCCTCCCCGCCTCTGCGTCACATGCCTGGAGGCGCATTTGCTCAAAGTCGCCATGATCGATGAAGGCGCGCATCGCGGCTCCATCCTTTTGGACGCGGTCAAACTTCGCCGCTTCACTGACATTCAACCGGCGATAATCTCGATCAACGCCGCCTTCCGTCCCGAACGGCGGCGCGTCGAACACTTTATCGAGACGACATACGCCAGGGCGTTTGGCGCCACGATCCAGCGGCACTTTCCAACCCTGATCAGCGCACAGGATCAATCCGGCCAGATTCTCGCCGCCGCCGGGTTCCGGTTCGCCGAACACGGTACATTGTACCTTGAGAGCTATCTTGGCGCCCCGATTGAAGCGTGCTGCGTCGGGCATGGATTGAATATGCGCCGGAATGAAATTGCGGAGATCGGCAATCTGTCTTCCGCTGGACGCGGCGCCTCGATCTTTCTCTTTCTGGCTCTCGCCAGCCACCTCGAACAATGCGGCGTGAAGATCGCCGCCGCGACCGCCACGAAGCGCTTACGCCGGATGTTCCAGGCGGTGCGCTTCAAGTCCATCGCCCTTGGCGAAGCCGGCGCCAGCCGCCTGGCTGACGGCGCCGCCGCCTGGGGCGCCTATTACGACTACGACCCGATCGTGCTCGCGGGCGAAGTCAAATGCGGCCACGAGAATCTGCAACGCCTTTATGCGGATGAACCCGCCGAGCAATTGGTCTCGCGGCTGCACCCCGATTGCGCACAGGATTATTGATATGAGCCGCATTCTGGACGCCATCGCCGCACATGCGCGATCACGGCCGTACGCAACGGCGATCAGCGGTGGCGGTCGCTTTTGGACCTACGCCGCATTGCAGGCGGACGTGACCGACATGGCCGGCATCCTTTCCGGCCTGCTTGCGGATACATCGTCTGAGGCGCCGGTTGCTCTGGCTTTCGACAATTGCCCGGAATGGAGCATCATCGATCTTGCGTTGGTCGCGCTTGGGCGGACCGCCTTGCCGCTGCCGCCGTTCTTTTCCCCGGCGCAATTCAATCACGCCCTCATGAACGCCGGCGCCTGCGCCATCATTCGACCCGGTTTTGCGGGCGAGACAGCTTTATTCTCCCATCCCGCGGCGCCGCCTTTGGCTTTGGCGCTCACAGGCCTCGCCCCTCAAGCGCTGCCCACCGGCGCGGCGAAGATCACATTCACCTCCGGCTCCACTGCGGCGCCGAAGGGGGTGTGCCTTTCGCTTTCGCAACTGGAAGACGTCGCACAATCCATCGTCTCCGTTCTCGGCGCCGAAAACGCCGGCCGTCATTTTGCGGTGCTCCCGATGGGCGTTCTCCTCGAAAACGTCGCCGGCCTCTACAGCTCGCTTCTATCCGGCGGCGAACACCGGCAGGAATCGCTGGCGTCCATCGGCTTCGCGTCCTCGTTCGCGCCCGATTTAGGCAAGCTCGCGGACGCCATCGCCGACGCACGCACCAATAGCCTCATCCTTGTGCCGGAATTGCTGCGCGGCCTGCTGCATGTGTGGGCCGCGCGCGGCGGCGCGCCGCAATCACTGCGTTTCGCAGCGGTCGGCGGCGCCAAGGTCTCGCCGGAATTGTTGGATCGCGCGTCCGCGCTCGGCGTTCCGGTGTTCGAAGGATACGGCCTCAGCGAATGCGGCTCGGTGGTGGCGCTGAACACGCCGAACGCCTACGCTAGGGGAAGTGTAGGCCGGGCGCTTCCGCACGTGCAGCTGTCCGTCGCGCCGGACGGCGAATTGATCGTCGGCCCGTCGCCCTTTCTCGGCTATGTCGGCGATGCGCGCGAGGGACCAGTCCATACCGGCGATCTCGGCGCGATTGAATCCGACGGCTTCCTGACTTTGTCCGGCCGGAAATCAAATCTCATCGTCAACGCGCACGGACGCAATATCTCGCCCGAATGGGTGGAAAGCGAATTGTGCGGCCAGCCGGAAATCGCGCAGGCGATCGTCGCCGGCGAAGCGCAAGCGTCGCTGTGCGCGCTCATCGCGCCTGCGAGCGCGATGATCAATGCGGCGATCATCAATCAGGCCGTCGAGCGCATCAATGCGCGCATGCCCGAATATGCGCGGATCGACCGTTTCCGCCTTGTGCCGCCCTTCACCGCCGAACAGGGCCTGCTCACCAGCAACGGCCGGCCGAAACGCGGCGCGATCCTCGCCGCCTATCGCGACTTCGTGGAGCAAACCGCCTGATGCGAACGCCTCTGTACGAGCGCCTGGGCCGGGAAACGGCGCAGGAGCGAGACTTCCTGCTGTCCTCGCCGCAGATTCAATCCGCTTTGGCGGGCCGGATATCCAGGCAAGCCTATCTGGATTATCTCGCCCAGGCGTATCATCACGTGAAGCACACCGCGCCGCTGTTCAGAGCCGCGCGCGGGCGCCTCACCGAACGTCAGGCGCGTTTCATTCCGGCCTTCGATGATTACGTCGTCGAAGAGGAAGGCCATGACGAATGGATCCTGCGCGACATCCAAGCCGCAGGAGGCGATTCTGAAAAGGTGCGCCGCGACGAGCCCGCGCCGGCCACAGAAATTATGGTCGCCTACGCTTATGACTTCATCATGCGCCGAAACGCTCTTGGCTTATTGGGCATGGTCTATGTTCTGGAAGGCACAAGCGTGGCGCTCGCCCAGAAAGGCGCAGCTGCGGTCGCGCAATCGCTGGGCCTGGGCCCGGACTGCTTCACCTACCTCAATTCGCACGGCGCGCTCGATCAGGAGCACATGAACGTCTTTCGATCGCTCATGGCCATGATCGACGATCCCAACGACCAGGACGCCGTAATCCACGTCGCCAAGCGCATGTTCCTGCTGTTCGGCGGGGTCTTCCGTTCCATCCAGATGTGAGCCTTCTTATGAAACTCAAGAATGAACGCGTTCTGCTGACCGGCGGGGCCGGCGGAATCGGCGCCTTGATCGCGCAACGACTGGTGAAAGCCGGCGCCGAACTCACGGTGCTCGACCGCTGCGACTCCCTGCCCTTCGAGGCGGCGCACATCAAGGCGGACCTATCGACCCCGGAAGGAATCGAGGCGGCGGCGGCGCTCGTCGCCAAGCGGGAATGGGATGTGCTGATCAATCTCGCGGGGGTGCAATATTTCGGCCCGTTCGAAAATCAGCCTGCGGATCGTCTGCTGCAGACTTATCTGGTCAATCTGGTCGCGCCCGCTCGTCTTATCCAAGCGGTTCTGCCCAGCATGCGCGCGCGCAAGCATGGCCGTATCGCCAATATCGGCTCCGTCTTCGGCTCCATCAATTTCGCGCACTTCGCCACCTATTCGAGCTCGAAAGCGGGGCTGCGGGGATTGACGCATGCGCTGCGCCGGGAAACCGCGGGCGGCGGCGTCAGCTTCACCTATGTGGCGCCGCGCGCCGTGAAAACGCCTCTCAACACCGAGCAGGTGATGCGCTTCGCCGCGCTCACCAAAATGCGCATGGACAAGCCGGAAAAGGTTGCGCGTCTGATCGTCGACGCCGTCCGCTGGCGCAAGAAGGAAGTGGTCATCGGCTTCCCCGAAAGCTTCTTCGTCAAGGTCAACGCCATCGCCCCGTCCGTCGTCGATCAAGCTCTGTTCAAGGGCGATCGCGCCGCCGCTGAATTGTTCGCCGCTTAAGTCAGGAAGCATCATGAAGTCTCTTATTCTCTCTCTCTCGCTTTCGCTCGCCGCCGCCGGCGCGGCGAATGCGCGCGCGCTGGACGCGGACCTTTTGTCTCTGGCGCAGCGCTGGGATCATGCGAATTTTGAAATCAAGGACCCCGCCGCGCGCCTCACGGAGCTGAAGAAACTGGAGGCCGAAGCCGCCGCGCTGTCCGCCAAGAATCCGAAATCAGCCGATCCAGTTGCATGGGACGGCATCATCACCAGCAGCGAGGCCGGCGCGTCCGGCGGCCTGGGCGCTTTGGGATACGCAAAGGACGCGAAGAAACTGTTTGAGAAGGCGGCCGCGCTGAACCCCAATGCGCTGGGCGACGGCTCCGTCAACACCAGCCTGGGCTCGCTCTACGCGCAGGTGCCCGGCTTCCCCATCGGCTTTGGCGATGCGGGCAAGGCGAAGCAATATCTCGCGAAAGGCCTGGCGCAAAATCCAACGGGCGTTGACGCGAACTTCTTCGAGGCCGATTATCTGTTTCGGCAAAAGCAATATGCGGAAGCGAAAAAGGCTCTTGAAGCCGCGCTGAATGCGCCAGCCCGTCCGGGCCGTGAGATTGGCGACAAAGGCCGCAAGGCGGAAGCCGCGTCGCTCCTCTTGAAAGTTAATTCCAAACTTGGAAGGTCCTCATGACCTCTCGCAAACTTGCCTGGTCCTCGCTCCCGATTGTCGCGGCGCTGCTGCTGGCCTCAGTCTCCCCAAAGGCGTTCGCCGAGTCCGCGTCGCTTCCGCAACTGACCCTCACCGATCTTGACGGCGCAACGCACTTGATCCCGAAGGACTGGCGCGGAGGCGGCGTGCTGATCCTTGGCTTTGCGCATGATGCGCGCGGCGATATGGATCAATGGCGTGAAGCCCTGCAACTTGGCCAATCCGACCACTGGGTTGAAGCGCCGGTCGTCGGCGACGTAAGCGCGCTCATCCGTCCCATGATCAAAGGCGGCATGAAACGGAAATATGCGGCGGGCGCGCGTCAGCATATTACGCCTGTCTTTGAAGGCGCAGACGGGATACGCAAGGCGGTCAGCCCCGGAT